>CAZPLW010000299.1:0-4548 GCA_964587315.1 uncultured Lysobacter sp. | reverse complement strand
CCGGCGAGGCGCTCGAGCGCGCGATCGAGCGCGCGGACGCGGCCCTCTACGCCGCCAAGCGGCGGGGCAAGAATCGCATTCTCGAGGCGGAGCCGGCGACGCGGTTCGCGGCCTGAGGCCGCGCGCGTCAGTGCGCGGGTGAGTGCGGGTGCGGTTGCGCGGGGACCGGGAGCAGCATCTCGCGCACGCGCTGCGGCGAGACGTGCAGCAGTTCCGCGATGTCGGTGTAGTCGTCGGGCAGCGCCGGGTCTTCCCATCCCGTGGCCGAGTGGCGCGCCAGGCGGATCGCGAGGGACACGGTGCGCATGCGGGGGTCCCGCGGCGTGCCCGGGTCGTTCATGGCCACGAGCAATTCCGGCAGGCGAAGGCGGACCATGAGCTCGGCCTGGATCTCGTCGATGGTGCAGCCCAGGACGATGCGCTGGGCGTCGCGGCTGCGAAGCCCGGGGGAGCGCTCGAGGCGCGACTGCACCTCGAGGGAGAGGGCCGGGGCGGCGCACCAGACGAGCATCTCGGCCAGGTCGTGCAGCAGCGCGGCCATCATGATGGTCTCGGCCTCGCGGTCCTGGCGGATCACCGCCCAGTCGCGCGCGTACTGCGCGGCGCGCACGGCGCGGGCCACCACCCGCAGCAGGCCGCGCTGGGCGGCGTGGTCGTCGCGCAGGTGCTCGCCGACGTGGGGCACGCGGGTGAAGGCCTCGAAGAAGGGCGCCACGCCGAGCATGATGGCCGCCCGCGTGACGCTGCCCAGCGAGGAGGTTCGCCCGCGGCCGGCGCGCGCCGTGAGGTGCGCGAAGAGGCGGGCGGTCATGAGCGGGTCGCTCATGATCGTCTCGGCGATGTCGTGCGCGCTGACCGATTCCTGGTGGGCGGCGAGCTTCTCGAGCGCCGCGGCCGTGGGCCGGAGCACCGGGATGTCCGAGTCCGACAGCACCGCGGCCCACGACAGGGGCGTGGGCAGGGGCTGGGTAAGCCGGGCAGGCGAGGGGGCGAGGATCGCACTCATCGTTCCCACCTTACGGCAGCGCCGGGCCAGTCTAAAGCCCGAAAAGCGCCGCCTTACTCCACCAATTTGTGCTTCAGGGCGTAGTGGGTGAGCTCGGCGTTGTTCTGGAGCCCCATCTTCTCCAGGATCCGGGCCCGGTAGACGCTCACCGTCTTGGGCGAGAGGGCTAGGGCCTCGGCGATGTCCGACAGGCGCTTGCCCCGGGCCATGAGGCACAGGGTCTGGAACTCGCGGTTGGAGAGCTTCTCGTGGGGCCGCTCGCGGGTCTCGCCCGTGAGGTTGTCCACGAGGGCCTGGGCCAGGGCCGGGCTCACGTACTTGCGGCCCGAGGCGACCGTCTCCACGGCGCGCACGAGCTCCTCCGGGGCGCTCGCCTTGTTGAGGTAGCCGGCGGCGCCGCTCTTCAGGGCGCGCAGGCCGTACTGGTCCTCGGGATAGATGGATAGCATGAGCACCCTGAGCTGCGGGCACTCCGCCTGCAGGAGCTGCAGGATCTCGATGCCGCTCTTGCCGGGCAGGCCGATGTCCATCACGACGACGTCGACGGCCTGTTCCTTGAGCAGGCGGCGCAGCCCGGCGTAGTCGCCGGCCTCGCCCACCACCTCGAACCCGTCGTGCTCGACGAGGATGCCGCGGATGCCCCGGCGCACGATCTCGTGGTCGTCGACGAGAACGATGCGGGTCATGGCGCCGGGTCGGCGGCCTCGGGCAGCGGGATCGCCAGCATGACCGTGGTGCCCAGGCCCTCGACGCCGGACACCTCGAGCGTGCCGCCGTGGCCGCGGGCGCGCTCGCGCATGCCGATCACGCCGAAGGAGGAGGGCTTGCGCAGGTCGTCCGCGCGGGCGCCGCGGCCGTTGTCGCTCACCTCGAGCGTGAGCTCGCCGCCGCCCAGGAAGAGCTGCACGTCCGCCTGCGTGGCCTTGGCGTGGCGCGTCACGTTGGTGAGGCTCTCCTGGCAGACGCGGTAGACCGTCATGCAGATGTCCGGCGGGCAGGCGAAACGCTCGCGGTTGGTCTCGAAGCGGGTCGCGATGCCGGTGCGCTCGCCGAAGGAGCGGGTGAGCCATTCGAGGGCGGGCACGAGGCCCTCCTCCAGGATGCCCGGGCGCAGGTTGAGCATGATGCGCTGGCTCGCGCCCAGGGCCGATTCCGCCATCGCGAGGGCGTCGTCCACGCGGCGGGCCATCTCGGGCTCCTCGATGCGCGCGCGGATCCAGGCGAGGTCGAACTTGAGGGCGGTGAGGCTGCCCCCGATCTCGTCGTGGATCTCGCGGGCCGTCGCGGCCCACTCGTATTCCTTGACCTGCACCATGTGCAGCGTGAGCTCGCGCAGCCGTTCCTCGGAATGGCGCAGCTCCGCCTCGGCCTCGAGCTTGCGGCGGCGGGTCTCGGCCGCTTCCAGGGCGCGCTTGAGGGCGGGGGCGAGGCGCTTGAGGCTCCCCTTCACGATGTAGTCGTCCGCGCCGGCGAGCACCGCGTCCACCGCCACGGCCTCTCCCGGCTCGCCCGAGACGACGAGGAAGGGCAGGTCGAGGCCCGACTCGCGCAGCACCGCGTGGGCGCCGAACGAATCGAACATGGGCATGTGGTGGTCGGAGATGACCGCGTCCCACCGGCCGACGCGCAGGGTCTCGCGCATGGACTCGGCGGTCTCGACGCGGGAGGCCTCGATGGGGAAACCGTCGCGCCGCAGCGTGGCCACCAGCACCTGGTAGTCGATCTCGGAGTCCTCGACGACGAGGACGCGCAGCGGTTCGGTCATGGGCGGGGCGGTCGAATAGGGCCCCGGAAGGGCCGCATTTCCGGCGATGGCGGGCGCGCGGCGGAGGTCAGAATTTCGTCATTCGAATCCGGCGCTTGCCGTGCAATCCGACAGCAGGACTCAAGGAATCGGCCGGGATGTCGAAATGGTAGCACGAGGGGCCCCGCCGGGGCCTTCGAAACGGACTTCCGAATGCATACGCACGCATCCGAAAACCCCCGCGACGCCGCCCAGGTCTGGGCCAACGCCTGCCACGCCCAGCTGGACGAGGCCGAGAGCGACATGCGTCGCCTCGAGACGCTCATCACGCAGACGGCGCAGACGCTCTTCGCGAGCTTCCAGACGATCGAGCAGCGCTGGAAGGACCGCGGCACGGCCGACGGCGGGATGCTGGTCGACGAGGAAGTCGGCCGCGCCGTGACGGCGCTCCAGTTCGAGGACCTGGCCACCCAGCTGCTGGGCCATGCGCGCAAGCGCATCGCCGTGGCGGGGGAGGGCCTCAGGAAGCTCACGGTCCTGCCGCCCTGCGGCCACGCCGGCGAATGGGGCACGCCGCCCGAGCTCGCCGCGCCGGTCGGCCACGCCAATCTCGAGACTGACTCGGTCGAACTCTTCTGAACCCTCGCGCCCCCGAAGGGCACGCCCCCCCATAGGAGCTTTCATGCATTCGATTCTCGCGGTGGACGACTCGGCGTCGATGCGCCAGATGGTCGCCTTCACCCTCAAGGCTGCCGGCTTCAGGGTCCTCGAGGCGGCCGATGGCCAGGAAGGCCTGGAGAAGGCCCGGGGGCAGCCCGTGAACCTCGTGCTCACGGACCAGAACATGCCCCGCATGGATGGCCTGTCGCTCGTGCGCAACCTGCGCGGCATGGCCGAGTACAAGCACGTCCCGATCCTCATCCTCACGACGGAATCGAGCGACGCGATGAAGGCCCAGGGCAAGGCCGCCGGCGCGACCGGCTGGCTGGTGAAGCCCTTCGACCCGAACCGCCTCGTGGACGTGGTCCGCAAGGTGATCGGCTAGCACCTCCTCCACCCCGCTCCCCCAGGCGACTCCCATGGCCGAACACGGCACGCAGGCGACCCCCGCGGTCAGCATCGATCTCACGCAGTTCTACGGTGTCTTCTTCGAGGAGGCGGCCGAGAACCTCGCCTCCATGGAGGGCCTGCTGCTCGCGATCGACGTCGCCGACCCCGTGGAGGAGGACCTGCACGCGATCTTCCGGGCCGCGCACTCCATCAAGGGCGGGGCCGCCACCTTCGGCTTCCAGGACGTCACCGAGCTCACCCACGAGCTCGAGACGCTGCTCGACAAGGTGCGCCGCCACGAGCTTGCGATCGACGCCGTCATGGTCGACACGCTCCTCGAGGCGGGCGACACGCTCAAGGCCCAGCTCGCGCGCCATCGCGGCGAGGAGGGCGCCGAAGTCGGGGGCACCGAGGAACTCGTGGGCCGCATCCGCGCGCTGGCGCGGGGCGAGGCCGGGGCGGGCTCGCCCGAGGCCCCGGTCGGCCGCACGCTCGACGTCCTCGTGGGCCCGCTCGAGGACCCGGCCTTCGCCGACCATCTCTTCGAGCTCTTCCGCGACGTGCCCGACATGGGCTCGATCGAGGCGACCGACGAGGGCAAGCCCGACGCGAACGGCATGCGCCGCTTCCGCGTCTCGACGCCCTTCGCGGACGACGAGATCCGCGACCTCTTCTCCTTCCACGTCGCGCGCGAGCAGGTGCACATCCATCCGGCCCACGGCCCGATGCATGCCGGCGCCGCCGCCGC
>CAZPLW010000298.1:0-4558 GCA_964587315.1 uncultured Lysobacter sp. | reverse complement strand
CCTCGCGCGCGAAGTCCCGCGCGGTGTCGCGGATCATGCGCTACTCGTCGGTGAGGAAGTCGGGGGTGGCGCGGGTCAGCATCACTTGGCGTCCTTCTCGGCCTTGTCCACGGCGTCCTGCGCCTTGCGGTTCAGGTCGTCACCCATCGCCTTGGCGTTCTCGAGGGCGTTCACCTGCGTGCCGAACGCGCCCTTCTTCGCGCGCTCGAGGGCGTCGGCCTGCTCCTGCTTCGGATCGGCGGCGGCCGCGGGCTCCTTCCGGCCGCACCCGGCGAGGCTCACGGCGAGGACGATCGCGAGGGCGAGCGGGGCGACCCTCACGCGCGCGCCGCCTTCACGCGCTGGCGGATGTCCGCGCGCACCTTGGGCGGCAGGTGGTTCCAGCGCACGCCCGCCACGGCGCCCGCGAGCGCGAGGCAGGAGGGCAGGCAGTCGCGTTCGGGGTTGGCGCGGCGAAGCTGCTGCCACGCGTCCCAGAAGCCGACCTTCGTGAGCGCCTCGAGCGTGTCGATGCCGACCGAGCGAAGCTCGCCGGCGAGGTTCGGCCCGATGCCCGGGGTCTTCTCGATGGGCGTGGGCGAGATCGTCGTGTTCACAGGACCTCCAGGGCGACCGCGGTGGCCTCGCCGCCTCCGATGCACAGGGCGGCGACACCCTTCTTCAGGCCGCGGGCCTTCAGCGCGTAAATGAGGGTGGTGAGGATGCGGGCGCCCGTGGCGCCGATGGGGTGGCCCAGCGCGACGGCGCCGCCGTTCACGTTGACCTTCGCCGCGTCGATGCCGATGTCCTTCATGGCCGCCATGGCCACGATGGCGAAGGCCTCGTTGATCTCGAAGAGGTCGACGTCCGAGGCCTTCCAGCCGGCCTTGTCGAGCACGTTCCGGATGGCGGTCACCGGCGCCGTGGTGAACCACTCGGGCTCCTGCGCGCTGGAGGCCTGCGCGACGAGTCGCGCCAGCGGCTTCGCGCCGCGCTTCGCCGCGTCCGACTCGCGCATCAGCACCAGGGCCGCGGCGCCGTCGGAGATGGACGAGGAGGTGGCCGCGGTGACGCGGCCGTCCTTGTTGAACGCCGGGCGGAGCAGGGGGATCTTCTCGAGGTTCACGGTGAAGGGCGTCTCGTCGTCCTTCACCACCTCGTCGCCCTTGCGGCCCGCGACCGTGACGGCCGCGATTTCCGCCGCGAAGGCGCCCGACCGGCTGGCGTTCACGGCCCGCGTGGTGGATTCCTTCGCGTAGGCGTCCATCTCCTCGCGCGAGATGCCGTACTTCTCCGCCGTCCTGTCGGCGAAGAAGCCCATGGGCTTGCCGTCGTAGGCGTTCTCCAGGCCGTCGAAGGCCATGTGGTCCAGCACCCGCGAGTGGCCGTAGCGGTAGCCCGCACGCGCCTTGGGCAGCAGGTGGGGCGCGTTCGTCATGGATTCCATGCCGCCGGCGACGACCACGGACGCCCCGCCCGAGCGCAGTTCGTCCGCGGCCATCATGGCGGCCTTCATGCCGGAGCCGCACATCTTGTTGATCGTGGTGCAGGGCGTCGCCTTGTCGAGCCCGGCCCCGAGCGCGGCCTGCCGCGCGGGCGCCTGGCCCTGGCCCGCCGGAAGCACGCAACCCATGATGAGGTCGTCGACTTCCGCGGGCCCGACACCCGCCTGCTCGAGGGCCGCCCGGATGGCGACCGCGCCGAGCTGGTGGGCGGCGAGTGAGTTGAACTTGCCCTGCATGGCGCCGATGGGGGTGCGCTTGGCGCCCACGATGACGATCGATTCCGGCATGCGTGCTTCCTTCCTTCGCTTGTCGACTCGTTGCTCGGGATGCGGCCTACAGGCGCTCGAAGATGGCCGCGATGCCCTGGCCCCCGCCGATGCACATGGTGACGAGACCGTACCGGCCGCCCGTGCGATGCAGCTCGTACAGGCACTTCACCGTGAGGATCGCGCCCGTCGCGCCGATCGGGTGGCCGAGGGCGACCGCGCCGCCGTTCGGGTTCACCTTCGCCGGATCGAGACCCAGGCCCTTGGTCACCGTCATGGCCTGCACGGCGAACGCCTCGTTGGATTCGACGACGTCCATGTCGGACGGCTTGAGGCCGGCCTTCTGGAACACCTTCTGCACCGCGGGGATCGGGCCCTCGCCCATGATGTGCGGCTCGACGCCGGCGTGGGCGTACGCGACCAGGCGGCCCAGCGGCTTCACGCCGGCCTTGGCGGCGGCCGAGGCTTCCATCAGCACGACGGCGGCGCCCGCGTCGTTGATGCCCGAGGCGTTGCCGGCGGTGACCGAGCCGTCCTTCTTGAAGGCCGGGCGGAGCTTGGAGAAATCCTCGGCCTTCGCGTCCTTGCGCACGTGCTCGTCGGTGTCGAAGATCACCGGGCCCTTCCTGCTCTTCAATTCCACCGGGACGATCTGCGTCTTGAAGTGGCCGGCGGCGATGGCGGCCGCGGCGCGGCGATGCGACTCGAGCGAGAAGGCGTCCTGCTCCTCGCGCGTGAAGCCGTGCTTGGCGGCGAGGTTCTCCGCCGTGATGCCCATGTGACCCGTGCCGAACGGGTCGGTGAGGGCGCCCACCATGGCGTCGATGATCTGGCCGTCGCCCATGCGCTGGCCCCAGCGGCCGGAGGGCAGGAAGTACGCCGCGCGGCTCATGCTCTCGGCGCCGGCGCCGATGGCCACGTCGATGTCGCCCAGGAGGATGTGCTGCGAGGCCGAGACGATGGCCTGCAGGCCGGAGCCGCACAGGCGGTTCACCGTGAGGCAGGGCGTGCCGACGGGGATGCCCGCGTCGACGGCCGCCACGCGCGAGATGTACATGTCGCGGGCCTCCCCGTGCACGACGCTGCCGAGCACCACGTGGCCGATCGTCGCCACGTCGATGCCGGCGCGCGCGACGGCTTCCCGGATCGCGATCGTGCCCAGTTGCGTGGCCGGGACGTCCTTCAGGCCCCCGCCGTAGTCGCCGATCGCGGTACGGGCACCGGATACCACCACCACTTCACGTGCAGACATCGCGTTTCTCCCTTGTTCTCGTTGGGGTTTGGAGCGGGGGACTCAGGCGCCTTCTTCGAACAGCTCGCGCCCGATGAGCATTCGGCGGATCTCGTTGGTGCCTGCGCCGATGTCGTACAGCTTGGCGTCGCGCAGCAGGCGGCCCGCCGGGTAGTCGTTGATGTAGCCGTTGCCGCCCAGGGCCTGGATCGCCTCGAGGGCGACCTGCACGGCGTTCTCGGAGGCGAGCAGCAGGCACGCAGCGGCGTCCTTGCGCGCGGCGCGCCCGGCGCCCTTGTCGAGCGCCGCGGCCACGCGGTAGCTGAATGCCCGCGCCGACTGCAGCTTCACGTACATGTCGGCGAGCTTGCCCTGCATCAGCTCGAAGGTGCCGATGGGCTGGCCGAACTGCTTCCTCTCGTGGACGTACGGCACCACGAGGTCCATCGCCGCCTGCATGATCCCCAAGGGGCCGCCCGAGAGCACGCAGCGTTCCGTGTCGAGGCCCTTCATCAGCACGCGCGAGCCCTGGTTCACCTCGCCCAGGACGTTCTCGTCGGGGATCTCGCAATCGTCGAAGACGAGCTCGCAGGTGTTGGAGCCGCGCATGCCGAGCTTGTCGAGCTTCTGCGCGGTGCCGAAGCCCTTCATGCCCTTCTCGACCAGGAACGCGGTCATGGCCTTCGAGCCGGCGTCCTTCGGGGCCGTGCGCATGTAGACGATGAGCACGTCGGCGTCGGGGCCGTTCGTGATCCACATCTTGCTCCCGCGGGCGATCCATCGGTCGCCGCGCCGCTCGGCGCGGCAGGCCATGGAGCCCACGACGTCGGAGCCGGCGCCGGGCTCGCTCATCGCGAGGGCGCCCACGAATTCACCCGAGCACAGCCGGGGCAGGTATTTTCGCCGCTGCGCCTCGGTGCCGTTGAGGTAGAGGTTGTTGACGCAGAGGTTCGAGTGGGCGCCGTAGGACAGGCCCACGGACGCCGAGGCGCGCGAGACCTCCTCCATGGCGACCACGTGCGCCAGGTAGCCCATCCCGGTGCCGCCATAGGCGTCCGGGACGGTCATGCCGAGCAGGCCGAGTTCGCCGAGCTTCGCCCACAGGTCGGCGGGGAACTCGTTCTCGCGGTCGATCGCGGCCGCGCGCGGCGCCAGTTCCGTTTCGCAGAACCGCCGCGTGCTCTCACGCAACAGCTCGAGTTCCTCGGTCAGGTCAGGATCGAAGGGCAATTCGGCTCCGAAGGTGGGCCCGCGGGGGGCGGGCGGGGTCGCGGCCGGGCGGCCGGCGGCCCGTAAGCGCAATTATCGCCCGAAACGGGGCCGGCCGTCCTCCCGCGGCGGCGGCCCGAGCGGCCACTTCAGCGCCATCCGGATGGCGCCGTCCAGGCGGATCACCCCGCCCTTGCGGACCCCGTTCTCCACGACGTGGGCGCCGAGCGCGGCATATTCCTCCCGCTTGCCCCGCCGGGGCGGGAAGGCGCACTGGGCGCCGAGGGAGGCCCGGCTCTCCCCCCCCATGCCCCGGCGCCGTTGCCGGAACAACACAGGCCCCGGCGACGACAGCTTCACCCCCGCGG
>CAZPLW010000297.1:0-4563 GCA_964587315.1 uncultured Lysobacter sp. | reverse complement strand
CGGACACGATCGAACTGCAGATGAGCGTCGACCAGGCGCTCAAGTACATCATCTCGATGGGCGTGGCCGAGCCGCTGCGCCCGTCGGGGCGGCCCGAGAGGCATCCCTCCGGGAACGACCCCAACCCCATGCCGTCGCCGAAAACGTAGGCGGCGGCACCCCGCGGCACCGAACACGATCCCGCCCGACCGGCCTTGAGCGCCGGCCCGGGCACCACATCTCACGACGCCCGCCGCGCGCGGGCAGGCCGGACAGAACGACCATGCGAACCGAATACTGCGGATTGACCGACACCCGATTCCTCGGGCAGACCGTGACCCTCTACGGCTGGGCGCACCGGCGCCGCGACCACGGCGGCGTCATCTTCATCGACCTTCGCGACCGCGAGGGACTCGTCCAGGTCGTGAGCGACCCGGACCGCAAGGAAACCTTCGCGAACGCCGACCGCGTGCGCAACGAGTTCGTCCTGCGCGTGACGGGCGTCGTGCGCCGGCGCCCCGAGGGCACGGTGAACGCGGGCCTCGCGAGCGGCGAGATCGAGGTGCTCGCGCACGAGCTCGAGATCCTGAACCCCGCGGTGACCCCGCCGTTCATGATGGACGACGAATTCGTGTCGGAGGAAGTGCGCCTGCGCTACCGCTACCTCGACCTGCGCCGCGAGCCGATGCTGAAGGCGCTCAAGCTGCGCCACAAGGCCTCGCGCGCGGTGCGCGAGTACCTCGACGAACACGGCTTCATCGACGTCGAGACGCCGGTGCTCTACAAGTCGACGCCCGAGGGCGCGCGCGAGTTCCTCGTCCCCTCGCGCATCCACGACGGCCAGTTCTACGCCCTGCCGCAGTCGCCGCAGCTCTTCAAGCAGCTGCTCATGGTCGCGGGCTTCGACCGCTATTTCCAGATCGTCAAGTGCTTCCGCGACGAGGACCTGCGCGCCGACCGCCAGCCCGAGTTCACGCAGATCGACATCGAGACCTCCTTCCTCTCCGAGCGCGAGATCCAGGACCTCATGGAAGGCCTCGTGCGCCACGTGTTCAAGCGCGTGCTCGACGCGGACCTGCCGCCCTTTCCGCGGCTCACCTACGCCGAGGCGACCTCGAGATACGGCAGCGACAAGCCGGACCTGCGCGTGAAGCTCGAGCTCACCGAGCTCACGGAGGTCGTGCGAGGCTGCGGTTTCAAGGTATTCAACGCCGCGGCCGAGCTGCCCGACGGCCGCGTGGCGGCGCTGCGCGTGCCAGGCGGCAATGCCCAGTTCACCCGCAAGGAGCTCGACGACCTCGCGCCCTTCGTGGCCATCTACGGCGCCAAGGGCCTCGCATACATCCGCGTGAACGACCCTTCGAAGCCCAACGAGGAAGGCCTGCAGAGCCCGATCGTGAAGTTCCTCGCCCCCGAGGTGCTCGCCGGCATCCTCGAGCGCACGGGCGCGCAGGCGGGCGACGTGATCTTCTTCGGTGCCGACCGCCGCAAGGTGGTGAACGACGCGCTGGGGGCGCTGCGCAGCAAGGTGGGCCACGAGAAGGGCCACGCCGAGGCGGGATGGCGCCCCTGCTGGGTGCTCGATTTCCCGGCGTACGAATACGACGACGAGAACAAGCGCTGGGCCGCCGCGCACCATCCGTTCACGAGCCCGAAGGACGAGCACGTCGCGCTGATGGACACCGATCCCGGCAAGGTGCTCGCCAAGGCCTACGACATCGCACTCAACGGCTGGGAGCTGGGCGGAGGCTCGGTGAGGATCCACCGCGCCGAAGTGCAGGCCAAGCAGTTCCAGGTGCTCGGCATCGGGCCGGATGAGCAGCGCCTGAAGTTCGGCTTCCTGCTCGACGCGCTCTCGTACGGCGCGCCTCCGCACGGCGGCATCGCCTTCGGCCTGGACCGCCTCGTGGCCATGATGGCGGGCGTGGACCAGATCCGCGACGTGATCGCCTTCCCGAAGACGCAGCGCGGCCAGGACCTCATGGTCGAGGCGCCGAGCCCCGTCACGGAAAGGCAGCTTCGCGAGCTGCACATCCGGCTGCGCGGCGCTACGCCGCCGGCCTGAGACGCCATGGCGATCGCCCTCATCGCGCACGGCGGGGCAGGCAAGTGGCGGCCCGGATCCGATGACGATGCGGTCGCCGGCCTCACGGCGGCGGTCGAGGCGGGCCGCCGCATCCTCGCGGGCGGTGGCAGCAGCCTCGACGCGGTGTGCGCCACCGTCGTCCTCCTGGAGGACAACCCGATCTACAACGCCGGCACCGGGGCCGTCCTCAATTTCGACGGCTTCTGCGAGCTCGACGCCTGCGTCATGGAAAGCCGCGAGGCGCGCGCCGGCGCGGTGTCGGGCCTGCAGCGCACCCGCAATCCCGTCCTCGTCGCCCGCAAGGTGATGGAGGAGACGGACCACGTGATGCTCACCGGCGACGGCGCCCAGCGCTTCGCGCGCGTGATGGGCTTCCCGGACCACGACCCGATCACGCCCGAGCGGCGCGCCGACTGGTTCGACAAGCGGCGCCGCATCGACGAGGTGCTGGGCAAGCACGCGCTGCGGATGCGCCGCTTCCTGCAGGACCACCCGGAGTACGCGGGCGGCACGGTGGGCGCGGCCGCGGTCGATTCCCGTGGCGTTCTCGCCGCGGCCACGTCGACCGGCGGCGTGACGCTCAAGATGGTGGGCCGCGTGGGCGACTCGCCCGTCCCGGGCGCCGGCAACTACGCGTGCGCGCACATGGCCGCGTCGGCGACGGGAACCGGCGAGTTCGTGCTGCGCTCGCTCGCGACGCGTGCCATCGCGGAGCGCGTCGAGCGCGGCGACGGCCTCGCCGCCGCCATGGAGGCGGTGCTGGACGGCCTGGGCCGCGATTACGATGCCGACGTGGGCCTCATCGGTGTCGATGCCGGCGGCGCGCCCGTGGCGCGCCATCGCACGCGGGACATGCCGCACGCCTGGTTCTCGGGCGACGCGCCGGTCGCGGCCCGCATGCGGACCTGACCGCTTGCCCGATCCCCACAAGATCCCGGTCTCGACGCTCGTCGTCGTGCACACGCCGGATCTCGACGTGCTGCTCATCGAGCGCGCCGACCGTCCCGGCTTCTGGCAGAGCGTGACGGGCAGCCAGGATCCGGGCGAGACGCTGGCCGAGACGGCCGCCCGGGAGGTCGGCGAGGAAACGGGCATCGTCGCCGGCCCCGCCGACTTGCGGGACTGGCAGGTCTCGAACGTGTACGAGATCTTCCCCATCTGGCGGCACCGCTATGCGCCGGGCGTCACCCACAACACCGAGCACGTCTTCAGCCTGTGCGTCCCGGCGGGCACCCCGATCCGACTCGCCGCGGACGAGCACCTCGCCTGGCGCTGGCTTCCATTCGCCGCGGCGGCCGAGGAAGTGTTCTCGTGGAGCAACCGGCAGGCGATACTGATGCTTCCCGGGAAGGCTTCCCGCACGGCCCTGCGGCCATGACCGGCATGCGCCACCCCCTCACCGTCGTCACGTACAACATCCACAAGGGATTCTCGGCGCTCGGCCGCCGGCTGGTGGTGCACGAGATCCGCGAGCGCCTGCAGTCCCTCGAGCCCGACGTCGTGTTCCTGCAGGAAGTGCAGGGCGTCCACTACCGCCACTCGAACAAGCACGAGACGTGGCCGGCCGGCTCGCAGTGCGATTTCCTGGCCCAGGAGGGCGCGCACACCGCCTACGGCATGAACGCCGTCTACCAGGACGGCCACCACGGCAACGCCATCGTGAGCCGCTTTCCCATCCTGCGAAGCGAGAACGTGGACATCTCGCATCACGCGCTCGAGAGCCGCGGGCTGCTGCACTGCGAGCTCCAGGTGCCCGGCTGGGACGTGCCCCTGCATTGCATCAACGTGCACCTCGGGCTCTGGGCGCGAAGCCGTCGCCTGCAGCTCGGCTGGCTGCGCGACCGCATCCTCGCCGCGGTGCCGCCGGATGCGCCCCTCGTCGTCGCGGGCGACTTCAACGACTGGCGGGGCATCGCGACCGCCCTGCTCGAGCGGGAGCTCGGCATGGTCGAGGCCTTCCACCGCGCCCTCGGGCGCCACGCCCGCAGCTTTCCGGCCCGGTTGCCGATGCTCTCGCTCGACCGGATCTACGTGCGCGGGCTCGAGGTCGGCGCGGCGCGACGCCTCTCGGAGGCGTCGTGGTCCCGCCTGTCGGACCATGTGGCGCTCTCCGCCACGCTCCGGCGCTGAGCGGGCCGGCCGGCCGTGAACCTCGTCGCCGGCAACCGCCTCACGCTCCTGCGCAACGGGGCGGAATTCTTCCCTGCGCTCGTCGCGGCCATCGACTCGGCGGTCTCGGACGTGCGCCTCGAGACCTACATCTTCGAGGACGACGAGGCCGGCCGCGCCGTGGCCGGCGCCCTCTCGCGGGCGGCGGGACGCGGCGCGCGCGTCCGCCTGCTCATCGACGGTTTCGGCTCGAGGTATCTCCCCGAGCTCTTCGTGCAAGGACTCGTGGCGGCCGGCGTGGTGGTGCAGCGCTTCCGCCCCGAGCGCGGGTGGTTCCGGTTCCGCCGCAACCGCCTGCGTCGCCTGCACCGCAAGATCGCGCTCGTGGA
>CAZPLW010000296.1:0-4584 GCA_964587315.1 uncultured Lysobacter sp. | reverse complement strand
GGCCCGGGACTACTTTGCGGCGCTCTGGCGCCTCCTGCGTCCGGCGATGGCCGGGCGCGAGGCCGTGACCCCGCGCATCTGGAGAACGTGAGGCATCCATGGAACTCACCCCGAGGGAGAAGGACAAGCTGCTCATCTTCACCGCCGCGCTGCTGGCGGAGCGGCGCAAGGCCAAGGGCCTCAAGCTCAACTACCCCGAGGCCGTGGCCTTCATCACGGCCGGCATCCTCGAGGGCGCGCGCGAGGGGCGAAGCGTCTCCGAGCTCATGGGCTGGGGCGCGACGCTGCTCAGGCGCGACGAGGTGATGGAGGGCATTCCCGAGATGATCCCCGAGATCCAGGTCGAGGCCACCTTCCCGGACGGCACGAAGCTCGTCACCGTCCACCACCCCATCGTGTGAGGCGCCCATGATTCCCGGCGAGATGAAGGTCGCGGCAGGCGAGATCGAGATCAACGCGGGCCGCGAGACGGTCACCGTGAAGGTCACCAACACCGGCGACCGGCCCATCCAGGTGGGCTCGCACTACCACTTCTTCGAGACCAACGACGCGCTGGCGTTCGACCGCGCGAAGTCGCGGGGCTTTCGCCTCGACATCGCGGCGGGCACGGCGGTGCGCTTCGAGCCCGGCCAGTCGCGCACGGTGCGGCTCGTCGCCTTCGCGGGCGACCGGAAGGTGTACGGCTTCCAGGGCAAGGTGATGGGCCCGCTGGGAGGGAAGGCGACATGAGCGTCAAGATCCCGAGGCAGGCCTATGCGGAGATGTTCGGCCCCACGACGGGCGATCGCGTGCGGCTCGCGGACACGGAACTTTGGATCCAGGTGGAGAAGGACTTCACCACCTACGGCGAGGAAGTGAAGTTCGGCGGCGGCAAGGTGATCCGGGATGGCATGGGCCAGGGCCAGCGCCTCGCGAAGGACGTCGCCGACACCGTCATCACGAACGCGCTCATCGTCGACCACTGGGGCATCGTGAAGGCCGACATCGGCCTGAAGGGCGGGCGCATCTGGAAGATCGGCAAGGCCGGCAACCCCGACGTGCAACCGGGCGTCACCATCCCCATCGGCGCGGGCACGGAGGCCATCGCGGGCGAGGGCATGATCGTCACCGCCGGCGGCATCGACACGCACATCCACTTCATCTGCCCGCAGCAGATCGAGGAGGCGCTCATGTCCGGCGTCACCACCATGCTGGGCGGCGGCACGGGACCCGCGACGGGCACGTTCGCCACCACGTGCACGCCGGGCCCGTGGCACCTGCATTCGATGCTCGCGGCGGCGGACGCCTTCCCGATGAATCTCGGCTTCTTCGGCAAGGGCAACGCGTCGCTCCCCGGGCCGCTTCGCGAGCAGGTGGAAGCCGGCGCCATCGGCCTCAAGCTGCACGAGGACTGGGGCACGACGCCGGCGGCGATCGACAACTGCCTTTCCGTGGCCGACGAGATGGACGTGCAGGTCGCCATCCACACGGACACGCTCAACGAATCGGGCTTCGTCGAGGCCACGGTGGCCGCCTTCAAGGGCCGCACCATCCACACCTTCCACACCGAGGGCGCTGGCGGCGGCCACGCGCCGGACATCATCAAGGTGGCGGGCCTGCCGAACGTGCTGCCCTCGTCCACCAACCCGACGCGGCCCTACACGGTGAACACCATCGCCGAGCACCTCGACATGCTCATGGTGTGCCACCACCTGGACCCGGCCATCGCCGAGGACGTCGCGTTCGCCGAGTCCCGGATCCGCAAGGAAACGATTGCCGCCGAGGACATCCTGCACGACCTGGGCGCCTTCTCGATGATGTCCTCGGACTCGCAGGCGATGGGCCGCGTGGGCGAGGTGATCATCCGCACGTGGCAGACGGCGCACAAGATGCGGGTGCAGCGCGGGCCGGCCAAGGGCGATCCGAAGACGCACGACAACGCGCGCGTGAAGCGCTACGTGGCCAAGTACACGATCAACCCCGCCATCGCGCACGGCATCTCGCACGCGGTGGGCTCCATCGAGCCGGGCAAGATCGCGGACCTGGTGCTCTGGCGGCCGGCGTTCTTCGGCGTGAAGCCCTCGCTCATCCTCAAGGGCGGCATGATCGCGGCCGCCGCCATGGGCGACCCCAACGCCTCGATACCGACGCCGCAGCCGGTGCACTACCGCCCGATGTTCGGGAGCTTCGCCGGCGGGCTCCGCACCAGCGTCACGTTCGTGTCGAAGGCGGCGCTCGCCAATCCCGCGATCGCCGGGCTGGGCCTCGCGAAGCCGCTCGAGGCGGTGAAGGCGACGCGAGGCATCGGCAAGAAGCAGATGGTGCACAACGACTGGCAGCCCGAGATCGACGTGGACCCGGAGACCTACCAGGTGCGCGCGGACGGCGAGCTCCTCGTGTGCGAGCCGGCGAAGGTGCTGCCGATGTCACAGCGCTATTTCCTCTTCTGACCATGGTCGAGATCCGCTCGCGCTTCCCCGTGCGCCCGCACGCGGCCTACGAGACGAAGGTCGCCGGCCGCCTCGTCATGCCGTTCGACGCGCGCCGGAAGAGCCGCCAGCTCGCGCGGCTCGACACCGGCGAGGATGTCGCGCTCGTCCTGCCGCGCGGAACGGTGCTGCGCGGCGGCGATCTCGTGGTGGCGGCCGACGGCCGCGTCGTGGAAATCGTCGCCTCGCCGGAGCCGCTGCTGCACGTCGCGTGCGAATCGCCCGAGGCGCTGGCCCGCGCGGCCTACCACCTGGGCAACCGCCATGTGCCGGTGCAGGTGGGCGAGGGGTGGATCCGGCTCGCGCAGGACCACGTGCTCGAAGTGATGCTGCAGGGCCTGGGCGCCACCGTGTCCGCCGTGGAGGCGCCCTTCGAGCCCGAAGCCGGTGCCTACGGCGCGCACCACCGCCACGACAACGAGTCGGGGCACGGCGGGCGCATCCACGAGTTCGACGCGAGCGGCGCGCTCGCGAAGCCGGCGTGAAGCGCGACCTGGGCGCCCTCGTGCGCCTGCTCCAGCTCGCGAGCCCCGCGCTGCCCGTGGGCGCGTACAGCTACTCGCAGGGACTGGAGGCGGCCGTGGAGGCGGGGCTCGTGAGGGACGCCGCGAGCGCCGAGCGCTGGATCGGCGAGGTGCTGGCGCTGTCCGTCGCCACGTTCGAGGCTCCCGTGCTCGCGCGCCTGATGGCGGCCTGCGCCGCGAACGACCTCGCCGCGTTCGCGCGCTGGAACGACGAGTTCCTCGCGAGCCGCGAGAGCGCCGAACTGCGCGCCGAGACCGTGCAGATGGGCTATTCGCTCCGCCGCCTGGCGCGCGAACTGGACTTCGGAGGCGCTTCGGCCCTCGAGGCGATCGGGGAGACGTCCTTCCCGGCCGCCTTCGCCGCGGTCGCCTCGGCGTGGAAGATCCCGCGCGAGGACGCCATCGCCGCGTACCTCTGGGCCTGGGCCGAGAACCAGGTGATGGCCGCGCTGAAGGCCGTCCCGCTGGGCCAGACGGACGGCCAGCGGGTCCTGCTCGCCCTGGGCGATCGCCTGCCCGAAGCGGTGCGGGCCGCGCTCGCCGCCGACGACGAGGGACTCGGGAACTTCGCGCCCGGCCTCGCGCTCCTTTCCTCCCGGCACGAGACGCAGTACTCGCGCCTTTTCCGCTCCTAGGACCTCCCATGCAAGACAGCGCCACCCTTCGCGTCGGCATCGGCGGGCCCGTCGGCTCCGGCAAGACGGCCCTCACGCTCGCCCTGTGCAAGAGCCTTCGCGACAAGTACAACATCGCGGCCGTCACCAACGACATCTACACCGAGGAGGACGCGCAGTTCCTCGTGAGGAACGAGGCGCTCGCCCCCGAGCGCATCATCGGCGTGGAGACGGGCGGCTGCCCGCACACGGCCATCCGCGAGGACGCGTCCATCAACCTGGAGGCCGTGGCCCGCCTCAATGCGCGCTTTCCCGGCCTCGACGTGATCTTCATCGAGTCGGGCGGGGACAACCTCGCGGCGACGTTCAGCCCGGAACTCTCGGACCTGACGCTCTACGTGATCGACGTCGCCGCCGGCGACAAGATCCCGAGGAAGGGCGGCCCGGGCATCACGAAGTCGGACCTGCTGGTCATCAACAAGATCGACCTCGCGCCGATGGTGGGCGCCTCGCTCGAGGTGATGGACCGCGACGCGAAGCGCATGCGCGGCGAGCGGCCGTTCGTGTTCACCAACCTCAAGACGGGGCAGGGGCTCGCCACGGTCATCGACTTCATCGAGAAGAAGGGCCTGCTGCGCCCCTGAAACCGGGGACGGTGCCCGAATGAAATCGGGGACGGTGCCCGATTTCCGTGACGGCTGGGACCGTCGAACAGGGGAAGGTTGGGGAAATCGGGCACCGTCCCCGGTTTCCGTCCCCGGTTTTGGCCGTCCGTGACAACGCCCCGATTGCGGACCACAATGGCCGACGCGCGAAAAGACGCGCTTCGCCACGACAAGACCGAACAAGGGGGAACCACCATGAAATCCACGCATCGCCTCGCCGCGCTCGCGGCCGGCTGCGGCCTCGTCGCCATCTCCGGCGCCTTCGCCCAGCAACCCGCCGCGCCTGCGCCCGCCACGCCGGCCGCCGCACCCG
>CAZPLW010000295.1:0-4658 GCA_964587315.1 uncultured Lysobacter sp. | reverse complement strand
ATTCGGTGCCGTCGGGCAGGCGCCGGAACGCGAGGCGCCCGTCGTGCAGCTCCACGATCGAGCGGCAGATGGAAAGGCCCATGCCCATGCCCTCGGCCTTCGTCGTGAAGAACGGCGCGAAGAGCTGCTCGGCCACGGCCTCGTCGATGCCGCTGCCGAAGTCGCGCACGGTGAGGCGCACCCACGCGCCGTGGCGCGCCGCCGAGATCTCCAGCCGGCGCCGGTCGGACGGGCAGCCGGCCATGGCGTCGATCCCGTTGCGCGTGAGGTTGAGGATCACCTGCTCGAGCAGCACCGGATCGCCGTAGACGGGCGGCAGCCCCGGCTCGACGTTCACCGCGATGCGCACGCCGTCGCGGCGCGCCTGCAGGTCGATGAGCGCGCGGCAGTCCTCGAGCAGCGCGCTCACCTCCACGGCCACGCGCTTGGGCTCCTGCTTGCGGACGAACTCGTGCACGCGGCGGATCACCTGGCCGGCGCGCTGCGCCTGGGCGCTCGCCTTGGCGAGGGCCGCGGTGAGCTCCTCCTTCGTGACGTCCCCCTTCTGCAGCAGGTTGATGGAGCCCGTGAGGTAGCTCGTGATGGCCCCGAGCGGCTGGTTGAGCTCGTGCGCGAGCGAGGAGGCCATCTCGCCCATGGTCGTGAGCCGGGCGGCGGTCTGCAGCCGCTCCTGCTGGTGGCGCTCGCGCTCCTCGGCCTTCTTCTCCTCCGTCACGTCGAGGATCGAGCTCATCCAGCCCACCTGCTCGCCGTCCGCGTCCTTGAGCGGCGCGTCGTAGATCACGACGGGAAAGCGCGTGCCGTCGGCGCGCTGGAAGATCGTCTCGTAGGGCGCGGCGCTCGCCTGGCCGGAGAGCACGCGGTCGACCCGTTCGCGGTACTCGTCGTGCCGCTCGGGCGTCCAGTAGGGCATGGGCGGCGCGTGGCCCACCAGCGCCTCTTCCGGGAGGCCCACCATGCGCGCGAACGCCGGGTTCACGAAGGTGACGCGGCCGTCCATGTCGCGCGCCCGCAGGCCGATCACCGCGGAATCGCCCATCGCCCGGCGGAAGGCCACCTCGTCGCGCAGGCGGCTCTCGGCCTTCACGCGCCGCTGCACGTCCGCCCAGAGCGCGTAGAGGCTCCAGAAAAGGACGAAGGAGAGGGCGATCACGCCGCCGCGCAGCACGTTCGCGATCCAGTCCGGCGGGCCCTTCACGCTGTTGGTGCGCAGGATGAGGGTCGTGCCGTGGACGTCGAGCGCCACCTGGTTCGTGTAGATGCCGCGGCCCGCCCCGCCCGAGGCGCGGCTCGCCTTCACGGTCCCGGTGACGTCGGACACGACGATCTCGTGCCCCTGCGCGAAGGTCCAGGGCACCATCTCCTCCAGGAGCCGCTCGAGCGAGAGCACCGCGACGAGCGAGCGCCTCGCGCCGGAAGGAGCGAGGCCGGCGGGCACCACGATCGCGAGCCCGGCGCCCCACGTCGTCGTGAACGGCGGGCTGAACGCGCCCTCGGACTGGCGCAGCGCGCGCTCCGAGGCCACCTCGAGGAAGACGGGCGGCACGGCCGCGAGCGCGTCGATGCCGGCGAAGGCGGCGTCGCGCGCCTCGACGACCGGGGCGGCGTGGCCCGTCTCCACGAGCGCGGCGGTGACCGTCTGGCGGCCCCGGCGCAGGAACACCTTGAGGCGACCTTCGAGCGCGGCGGGGGCGAGGGCGCCGGTGCGCAGGTCCGAGGCGATGAGCTCGAGCGCCTCCGCGTCGTGCTCGAGCTGGAACTGCAGCGACTGGCGCACCCATTGCGTGTCGGCGGCGAGCTGGTCGAGCGCCTCGCCGCGCTCCTGCACGCTCGAGAGGTTGACGAGGAACGAGGTCGCCCCGAGCAGGGCCGCCCCGATGAAGACGGGCATCCACCAGCGCAGCCACCGCCAGACCGGCACGGCGGAGGGCGAGGCCGGGGTAGCGGCGGCGAGGGGGGCGGTCGACACCCGGCTATCCTCGCCTCCGGCCGCCCGCCTGTAAACCGGGCATGTGGAAGTCCACAATGGCGCGCGGCCCCCCTCCGGCACACGATGCGTTACCCGCCCGGGACCCGGCACGTCCGGCCGCCGGGCCCCGTACATCGCATTCGGAGGAGGAGATAACCATGAAACGCAGGACCCTGATCGCCGCGGCCGTCTCGGCCGCCTTCGTCGCCGCCGCCGCGCCGGCCTTCGCCCAGCAGCCCATCGTCATCAAGTTCAGCCACGTGGTGGCCGTCGACACGCCCAAGGGCAAGGCCGCCGACCACTTCAAGAAGCTGGCCGAGGAGCGCACCAAGGGCAAGGTGAAGCTGGAGATCTACCCCTACAGCCAGCTCTACAAGGACAAGGAGGAGCTGGAGGCCCTGAGCCTGGGCGCCGTGCAGATGCTCGCCCCCTCGCTCGCGAAGTTCGGCCCGATGGGCGTGCGCGAGTTCGAGGTCTTCGACCTGCCGTACATCTTCGACAACTACGAGGAACTGCACAAGGTGACGCAGGGCCCGGTGGGCGCCACGCTCCTCGCGAAGCTCGAGCCCAAGGGCATCAAGGGCCTCGCCTACTGGGACAACGGCTTCAAGGTGATGAGCGCCAACAAGCCGCTCAAGCTGCCCGCGGACTTCCGCGGCCAGAAGATGCGCATCCAGTCCTCGAAGGTGCTCGACGCGCAGATGCGCGCGCTCGGCGCGAACCCGCAGGTGATGGCGTTCTCGGAGGTCTACCAGGCGCTGCAGACGGGCGTGGTGGACGGCACCGAGAACCCGCCCTCCAACCTCTACACCCAGAAGATGCACGAGGTGCAGAAGTACGTGACGCTCTCGGACCACGGCTACCTCGGCTACGCGGTCATCGTGAACAAGAAGTTCTGGGACGGCCTGCCCGCCGACATCCGCACGACGCTCGAGGGCGCGATGAAGGATTCGACCAAGTTCGCGAACGAGATCGCCCGCAAGGAGAACGAAGACGCGCTCGAGGGCGTGAAGAAGAGCGGCAAGAGCCAGCTCATCACGCTCAATGCGGAGGAGAAGAAGGCCTGGAAGAAGGCGCTGGTGAAGGTGCACCAGGAGTCCGAGTCCCGCGTGGGCAAGGAGCTCATCCAGTCCATCTACAGGGAAACCGGGTTCGACCCGGCGAAGCTCTGATCGCCTGACGCGGGAATCGCCGGGACGGGGCGCCAAGACCCCGCCCGGCGTCCGGCCGACCGAAGGAGGGGGAGGACACGATGCTCAAGGTTCTGGATCACCTCGAGGAGTGGCTGATCGCCACCCTCATGGCCGCGGCCACGACGATCATCTTCGTGGCCGTCGTCCACCGCTACGCGACCGGCATCCCGATCCCGGCGATGCAGGACGCGCTGCTCAAGATCAACCTGAGCTGGGCGCAGGAACTGTGCATCTACATGTTCGTGTGGATGGCCAAGTTCGGCGCCGCCTACGGCGTGCGCACGGGCATCCACGTGGGCGTCGACGTCCTCATCAACCGGATGGGCTCGAAGAAACGCGCGGCATTCGTGCTCTTCGGGCTGCTGGCCGGCGCCACCTTCACCGGCATCGTCGGCACCCTGGGCGCGACGTTCGTCTGGGAGATGGGCCACACCGACCAGGTCTCCGCGGACCTCGAGATGCCCATGTGGATCGTGTACCTCGCGGTCCCGTGCGGCTCGTACCTCATGTGCTTCCGCTTCCTGCAGGTCGCCTGGAAATTCTTCCATACCGGCGAGCTGCCCAAGCACGACCACGGCCACGTCGAGGGAATCGAGGACATGAAGGTGGAGGACGTCGTGCCGGTCGCCGTGGTGCCCGACCTGCACCCGAAGGAAGTGCTGCCCAAGGGCCATCCGAGGAGGGGCGACCAGTGAACGCCACCATCATCTTCATCCTTCTCATCGTCCTCATGCTCACGGGGATGCCGATCTCGATCTCGCTCGGCCTCACCGTGCTGTCGTTCCTCTTCTTCATGACGCAGGTGCCCATCGAGTCGGTGGCGCTGAAGCTGTTCACCGGCATCGAGAAGTTCGAGATCATGGCGATCCCGTTCTTCATCCTCGCCGGCAACTTCCTGACCCACGGCGGGGTGGCGAAACGCATGATCCGCTTCGCCTCGTCGATCGTCGGTCACTGGTACGGCGGCCTCGGCTTGTCCGGCGTGCTGGCCTGTGCCTTGTTCGCGGCGATTTCAGGTTCCTCGCCGGCGACGGTGGTGGCGATCGGTTCGATTCTGCTGCCGGCCATGGTCAAGGCGGGATTTCCCAACAAGTTCGGAGCCGGCGTCATCACTACTTCCGGCGCACTGGGCATCCTGATTCCGCCATCCATCGTGATGGTGATGTACTCGGTGGCGACCAATACCTCGGTCGGCGCCCTGTTCATGGCCGGCGTCGTGCCTGGCATCGCCCTGGCGGGAGTCCTGGGTGCCGTGACCTATTACCGCGCGAGGAAATTCAACTATCCGCGCCTGAAGAAAGCCACCTGGACCGAGCGACTGAAGGCCTTCCGCGAGTCGGCCTGGGGCTTGCTGCTGATCGTGATCGTCATGGGCGGCATTTACAGCGGCATGTTCACGCCGACCGAGGCGGCGGCGATGAGCGCGGTCTATGCGTTCATCGTTGCGGTCTTTATTTACAAGGATCTGGGCCTCAAGGATGTGGCGCGGGTGCTGC
>CAZPLW010000294.1:0-4677 GCA_964587315.1 uncultured Lysobacter sp. | reverse complement strand
GGGCTTGGCCGCCGCGGCGACGCCGACCACGTCGCCCGGCTCCAGCTCGAAGGACGACTGCACGTCGAAGTTGGCGCAGGCCCCCTGGCCGCGCACGAGCACGATGTCGACGCGCTTGTCGCCCGGCAGCACGATGGGACGGTTCGAGAGCGTGTGCGGCGAGATCGGCACGAGCGCGATGGCCGCGAGGCAGGGATGCAGCACCGGGCCGCCGGCGGAGAGCGCGTACGCCGTCGTGCCCGTGGGCGAGGCGGCGATGACGCCGTCGGCCCTCAGGCTGTAGATGAACTCGCCGTCCACGTGGACGGCGAACTCGATCATGCTGCCGGAGCTGCCGCGGCTCACCACGACGTCGTTCATGGCGTGGGTGGCCACGACCTCGCGGCCGGCGCGCGAGACGCGCGAGGCGAGCATGAGGCGCTCCTCCCGCTCGTAGTGGCCGCGCAGCACGGGCGAGAGCTGCTCCTCGACCTCGCCCGCGGGGATGTCCGTGAGAAAGCCGAGCCGCCCCAGGTTCACGCCGATGAGGGGAACGCCGTGGGCGACCATCAGCCGCGTGCAGGAGAGCAACGTGCCATCCCCGCCCACGACGACGGCAAGGTCGGCGCGCTCGGGCAGGCGCTCGAGTTCGAGGGCCTCGTCCGGGGGCGAGCGGGATGCCTGGGCCGTGCGGACGTCCATGAGGACCGTCGCGCCGTGCGCGCGGAGCACCGCCACCACCTGGTCGAGCTTGTCGGGGAGGACCGCGGCGTCGCTCTTGCCGACGACGGCCACGGTCTTGAAGGCCGGAGACATGGGCCCCATTAGACCATACGCCCCCCGCCGGATCGAAGGCGAATCACCCGGAAGCCGGGGGAGGATTTTTTGTACAATGGCCCGCATGCTGAACGATCGCGCCCAGGCGCTGCTGAAGATCCTCGTGGAGCGCTACATCGCCGACGGGCAGCCCGTCGGCTCGCGCGTGCTCGCCCGCGCCTCCAGCCTGGAGCTCTCCCCGGCCACCATCCGCAACGTGATGGCGGACCTCGAGGAGATGGGCTTCGTCTCCAGCCCGCACACCTCGGCCGGGCGCGTCCCGACGCCCAAGGGCTACCGCTTCTTCGTCGACACGCTGCTCACGGTGCGGCCGCTCGAGGAGGTCGAGCGCACCCAGATCGAGGACCTCCTGATGCCCGACGACCCCCATCGCGTGGTGGCGGCCGCCTCGCAGGTGCTCTCGGAGCTCACCCATTTCGCCGGCGTGGTCATCGCGCCCCGGCGCCGGTCCGCCCTTCGCCACGTGGAGTTCATCCACCTCTCCGAGCGGCGCGTCCTGCTCATCATCGTCGCGACGGACGGCGAGGTGCAGAACCGCGTGCTGGTCACCGACCGCCCCTACACGGCCGCGCAGCTCCAGGAGGCCGCCCAGGCCATCAACCAGCACTACGCCGGCCTCGATTTCGGCGCCATCACGCACCGCGTGAGGAACGAGCTGCTCGACCTGCACCACGACATCTCCGGGCTCATGAAGGCGGCCATCGACACCGGAGGCGAGGCGATGCGCCAGCCGGCCGACGGCGTCGTGCTGGCCGGCGAGCGGAACCTCATCGAGTACGAGGACCTCGCCTCCGACCGCGTGCGCCTGCGCAAGCTCTTCGACCTGTTCGACCAGAAGTCGCAGCTGCTCAAGCTCCTCGACGACAGCGAGCGCGCCGACGGCGTGAAGATCTTCATCGGCGGCGACTCGCAGCTGGTCCCCCTGGACGAGTGCTCCATCGTCACCGCGCCCTACGAGGTCGACGGGCAGGTGGTCGGCACCGTGGGCGTCATCGGCCCCACCCGCATGGCCTACGAGCGCGTGATCCCCATCGTGGACATCACTGCCCGCCTCGTCTCCTCGGCGCTCTCGCAGCATTGATCGCGGACCCGACCGACCCGCCTTCTCCCGATCGCTCAATTGGCCATCCTTCCCGAACCGCCGTACGCGCACGGCACGCCGCCGCGCGTGGGCATCCTCCTCGTGAACCTCGGCACGCCCGACGAGCCCACGGCCCCGGCCGTGCGCCGCTACCTCGCCGAGTTCCTCTGGGACCCGCGGGTGGTCGAGATCCCGCGCCCGGTATGGTGGCTGATCCTGCACGGGGTGATCCTTCGCGTGCGCCCCGGCAAGAGCGCCGCCAAGTACCGGTCGATCTGGACGAAGGACGGCTCGCCGCTGCGGATGTACCTCGAGCGGCAGGTGCAGCTGCTGCGCGGCTACCTCGGGGAGCGCGTGAAGAGCCCGCTGTCGGTGGCGGGCGCGTGCCGCTACGGCAACCCGAGCATCGAGGCCGGCCTGGCGAAGCTGCGCGCCGATGGTTGCGACCGCCTGCTCGTCCTGCCGCTCTACCCGCAGTACGCCGCCAGCACGACGGGCTCGACGATGGATGCCCTCGGCACCGCGCTCGCGAAGCTGCGCAACGTGCCCGCGATCCGCGTGGTCAAGCATTTCCACGATCACCCGGCCTACGTGAAGTCCGTCGCCAAGGCCGTCAACGACTACTGGCTCAAGCACGGCCGGCCGGACCGCCTGGTGATGAGCTTCCACGGCCTGCCCCGGTTCAGCCTCGACAAGGGCGACCCGTACCACTGCGAGTGCCTCAAGTCCGGCCGCCTCATCGCCGAGGCGCTCGGCTGGGCGGACGGGCGCACCGCCATCACCTTCCAGTCGCGCTTCGGCAAGGCCGAGTGGCTCAAGCCTTACACGGCGGACACGCTCGCGGACCTGGGCGCGAAGGGCACCGGGCGCGTCGACGTCATCTGCCCGGGCTTCGCCGCCGACTGCCTCGAGACGCTCGAGGAGATCGCCCTGGAGGGACGGGAGACGTTCC
Organism: uncultured Lysobacter sp.; assembly: GCA_964587315.1. Classification (GTDB taxonomy): domain Bacteria; phylum Pseudomonadota; class Gammaproteobacteria; order Burkholderiales; family Usitatibacteraceae; genus FEB-7. The sequence continues at coordinate 1,828 of CAZPLW010000294.1, read as the reverse complement.
TGCACGCGGGCGGCAAGGAGTACCACTACATTCCCACCACCAACGACCATCCGGCCTTCATGACGGCGCTCACGCTCGTCGCGCTCGAGAACCTGCAGGGCTGGGTGTCGGCGGACTGGGACGCGACGGCGGCCGCCTCGGCCGGCCGCGAATCGGCCGCCCGCGCGAAGGCGCTGGGCGCCGCCAAGTAACCTCCCCACGAAAGGAGAACCATGGGTTCGCTGCTGCTGCGGTGGTTCCTGAGCGCGCTCGCGCTGCTCGCGGTCGCCTATCTCTACCCCGGCGTGCGCGTCGACGGCTTCTTCGCCGCCGCCGTGGCCGCCCTCGTGCTGGGCCTGGTGAACGCCGTCGTGCGGCCGATCCTCGTGCTCCTCACGCTGCCGGTCACGATCCTCACGCTGGGCCTGTTCATCTTCGTGATCAACGCCCTGCTCTTCTGGTTCGTGGCGGAGGTCGTGAAGGGCTTCACGGTGACCGGCTTCATGGCGGCCCTCATCGGATCGCTCCTCTACAGCGTGATCACGATCGTGGTGAGCTGGCTCGTCGGCGGCAAGAAATGACGAAGGCCCGGCGGGCGAGCCCGCCGGGCCTTCCGGGTCCCGCGACGGCGGCCGGCTAGAAGCGCCAGCCCACGCCGATCGAGTAGAGGATCGGGTCCACGCCCACGGCCGTGACCTTGGTGCCGTTCAGCGTCACGTCGGAGCTGATGTAGACCTTCTTCACGTCGACGTTCAGGAACAGGTTCTTGTCGAGCTTGTAGTCGAAGCCCGCGCCGTACGATCCGCCGAAGCTGCCGCTTTCGAGCGCGAGCTTGCCCACGCCCGGAATCTCCAGGTTGTCGTCGATGATGAACGTGTAGTTGATGCCGGCGCCGACATACGGACGGAAGTCCGAGTCCGGCGTGAAGTGGTACTGCAGCGACAGGGTCGGCGGCAGGTGCTTGAACGAGCCGATCTTCACCGGTCCGCCCAGGACGCTCTTCTCGACCGTCACGTCATGCTTCTGCGGATAGGTGAGGACGAGCTCGCAGGCGATGTGCTTGGTGATGAAGTAGCTGATGTCCACCTCGGGAAACAGCTTCTCGCTCACGGTGATGGCGTTGGCCGGAACCCCGAGCGCCGGGATCGCTTCCGACTTGTCGGCGGGATCCATGTAGAGGGCGCGGATGCGGACCATCCAGGGGTTCGGCTCGGCTGCGGCGGCCGGCAGGGCGAAGGTGCCTGCGACGGTGGCGGCCAGCAGGGCGAGGGCAGTGCTTTTCATGTTTTCTCCATATGCGCGGGTGACGGGAGTGCTTCAGGTGCGAGTTTCGTTCCCGCCCCCGCGATCCGGTTGACCTGAGTCAACTTCGATCCAAATCACCCCTTTGCACCGCCGCTCGCCCCATTTCGGGGTTGAAACGGCCGCAAGTTCCCCCATTTGAGGGGCCAAACGCGCCTTTTCAGGGAGAAAACTGTGTCGGATACCCCCCCCAGCGCGGCCGAATCGGCCGTTCCGCCCGCCTCCGAAGCCGCACCGGCCGAGCTGGAGACCCAGCTCGCGACCGCCCGCTCCGAGGCCGAGCGCCTCAAGGAGGACTACCTGCGCGCCAAGGCGGAGACGGAGAACATCCGCCGCCGGTCCGCCGAGGACGTCTCGAAGGCGCACAAGTACGCCCTGGAGAGCTTCGCGGCCTTCCTGCTGCCGGTGCGCGACAGCCTCGAGGCCGCCCTCGCCGTCGAGGCGGCCACCGCCGAATCCCTGCGCGAAGGCGTCGCGATCACCGGCCGGCAGCTCGACGCGGCCTTCGAGAAGGCCTCGCTGGCGCAGATCGCCCCGGCCGGCCAGC
>CAZPLW010000293.1:0-4693 GCA_964587315.1 uncultured Lysobacter sp. | reverse complement strand
CGTCGCGCTCATCGCGGCCGTCGCCAACCGCCGCCACGGCCGCGAGCGGCGCGCGCGCGAGGCCGCCGAGGCCGGGATCGTCGCGGAGCGCGACCGCATGCAGGCGGCGATCGAGGGCGCGGGCATCTCGCTGTGGGACTGGAACCTCGCCGACGACTCGCTCTGGATGGACGCCAACTGGGCCTCGCTGATCGGCCACACGCCCGGCGAGACGCGCACGACCTCGACGGCGCTGCTCGACTTCGTGCACGAGGAGGACCGCCCGCGCCTCGTCGCCGCCGCCGCCGACTGCCTGGCCGGACGCGCCGAGACGTACGTCACGGAGCAGCGCGTGTGGGGCGGCGACCGCAGCTGGCACTGGGTCCGCACGCGCGGGCGCATCACCGCGCGCGACGACGGCGGCCGCGCGATCCGCGCGAGCGGCACCAACACCGAGATCACGCTGCGCAAGCGCGTCGAGAGCTCGCTCGCCGACAGCGAGGCGCGCTTCCGCGCCCTTTCCGAGCTCTCCTCCGACCTCTACTTCGAGATGGACGAGCACTACCACCTGGTCACCTGGTCGGCGCCGGCCTGGACGCGGCGCGGCGACGCCACGCTGCCCTCGCCCTCGCTCGAGGCGCCCGAGCTCACCCAGGGCGACTGGGACGCGCACCGCGAGGTGCTGGAGGCGAGGCGGGCCTTCCGCGACCTCGAGATCCGGCAGGTGGACGACGCCGGCCAGGAGTCGTGGCTGTCGATCGGCGCCGTGCCCCTCACCGGCGAGGACGGCCGGTTCGCGGGCTACCGCGGCCTCGCCCGCGTGATCACGCCCCGCAAGCTCGCCGAACGTCGCCTTCTCGACAGCGAATCGCAGATGCGCCAGCTCGTCGAGTTCATTCCCGCGGCCATCGTCTTCGTCGGCGCCGACGAGCGCGTCCGCGTGCACAACCAGGCCTACGCCGCGCTGTACGGGATCCCGACCGGCGAGATCGTCGGCCGCACGCTCGCGGACCTCATGGGGCCGGAACGCTACGCCGAGATCGCGCCCCACCTGCGCCAGGCGCTCGCCGGCGAGCAATCGGAGTACGTCACGCGCCGCCGGCTGCCCGACGGGCGGCTCCTCGATTTCGACGTGCTGGGCCGCACGCTGCTCGGTCCGGACGGCCAGGTCGAGGGGGTCATCCTCGTGGGCGTCGACGTGACGCGCCTGCGCGAGGCCGACCGCATGAAGGACCATTTCGTCTCGGTGGTGAGCCACGAGCTGCGCACGCCGCTCACCTCGATGCGCGGTTCGCTGGGACTGCTCGCCGCGGGCGTCACGGGCGAACTGCCGGAGGAGGCGAAGCCGATGGTCGACATCGCGCTCGCCAACTCGGACCGCCTCTGGCGCCTCGTGAACGACCTGCTCGACATCGAGAAGATGGCGGCCGGCTCGCTCACCTTCCGCCTCGCCGACATCGCCTGGGCGCCGCTCCTCGCCGAGGCGGTGGAATCGAGCCGCGGACTCACGAAGGAATTCGGCGTGAGCTTCGACCTGGACTGCGCGGCGAACCTGCGCGTGCGCGGCGACGCCGATCGGCTGATCCAGGTGCTCGCCAACCTCATCCTGAACGCGGCCAAGTTCTCGCCCCCGGGCGCCGCCGTCACGGTGAGCGCCGGGCGCCGGGCGCCGGGATGGATCCGCACCTGCGTGCGCGACCGCGGCCCGGGAATCCCGACGGAGTTCCGCTCGCGCATCTTCACGCCCTTCGCGCAGGCCGAGTCGGGCGACGCGCGCCGCATCGGCGGCACGGGACTGGGCCTCGCGATCAGCCGCGAGATCGTCGAGCACCTGGGCGGTGCGATCGGATTCGAGGACGTGCCGGGCGGCGGGACGATATTCTGGTTCGACCTGCCCGAGCCCGCCTCCCCGATGGCAGAATGAGCGCATGCCGACGAACCCCTTCCAGCGCGTGCTCCATGTCGACGACCAGCAGGACATCCGCGGCATCGTCGGGCTCGCGCTCGGCAAGATCGGCGGCTTCACGGTGAAGAGCTGCCGCAGCGGCGAGGAGGCCATCGCCGAGGCCGCGTCGTTCGCGCCGGACCTCCTGCTGCTCGACATGAACATGCCCGGCATGGACGGGATCACGCTCCTGAAGCGCCTGCGCGAAGCGGGCATCGACACGCCCGCGGTGTTCTTCACCGCGAAGAGCAACGCCGGCGACCTCGCGACCTACGCGGCCGCCGGCGCCATCGGCACCGTCTCCAAGCCGTTCGATCCCCTCAAGCTCGGCCGCCAGCTCGTGGAAATATGGGTGCGCCACGACGCATCCTCGCAATCCTCCGCTCCCGCCCCATGAACGCCCCGGATCCGACCGACCTCGACTTCACGTTCCTCGCCGAAGACACCGCCTCCCCCGCCCCCGTGCGCGAGACGCCCACGCCCGGCGAGGAGGAGGAGTCGCTCATCGGCTCGCAGGCGCTCGGCGCGGAAGGCTTCCACGTGGTCGCCGCCCGGCGCGGCGGCGTGCCCGTGCCGGGCGGCGTGGTGCTCGTCGTCGACGACGACCTGCCTACCGCGGAACTGGCCGCCCGCGTCCTGCGCCGCGCGGGCTACTCCGCCGCCGTCGCCGGCTCGCCGCGCGACGCCGCCCGCCACATGAACCAGCTAGGCCCCCCCGACCTCGTGCTGCTCGACGTGGAGATGCCGGGCATGAGCGGCTTCGAGTTCCTCGCGCGCATGCGCCAGAGCCGGCGCCTGAAGGACACGCCGGTGATCCTGTTCACGGCGCTCGCGGAGCGCCGGCACGTCGTGCGGGGCCTGCTCGCGGGCGCGGACGGCTACGTCGCGAAACCCATCACCGGCACCGCGCTCGTGTCGGCGGTGAAGACCGTCCTCAACGGCTAGCCGCGCCGTCGGCGTGCTAGCATTTTCCTCGTCACACCGACTCTTTTCGGAGAATCCCATGAAGTTCACCCGTTCGCATCTGGCCGTCGTCGGCGCCGCATTCCTCGCCGGCGGCCTCGCGCTCGCCCCGGCCGCGCACGCGGCCTGCGACAACTGCGGCACCGTGGTCGAAACGAAGACGGTCAAGAAGGAAGGCGAAGGCTCCGGCGCCGGCGCGGTCGTCGGCGGCGTGCTGGGCGGCGTGATCGGCCACCAGATCGGCTCGGGCCGCGGCAATACCGCCGCCACCGTCGTCGGCGCGGGCGCGGGCGCGTATGCCGGGCACCAGGTCGAGAAGAACCAGAAGTCGACGACGACCTACCAGGTGCTCATCAAGATGGACGACGGCAAGTCGCGCACCTTCAACTTCTCGAAGGAAACCAGCTACCGCGCGGGCGACAAGGTCAAGATCGTCGACGGCAAGCTCACCAAGCAGTAACGGAGGCGCCGCCGCTCTCGCCGGCGGCGCCTAGAGCGCGACCGCGTCCAGGTCGTGTTCGCCGGCGGCGGTGACGCGCACGCGCAGCAGGTCGCCGGGCTTCGCGCCCTTCGCGCCCTTCACGCGGACGATCCCGTCGATCTCCGGCGCATCGGCGCTGCTGCGCGCGAAAGCCACCCGGCCCTCGACGTCGTCCACCAGCACCTCGATCTCGCGACCCACCTTGGCCGCGAGGCGCCTTTCGCTCACCGCGGCCTGCGCCTGCATGAAGCGCGCGAGGCGCTCCTGCTTCACTTCCTCCGCCACGGCCCCCGGCAACTCGTTGGCCTTCGCGCCCTCGACGGGCGAATAGGCGAAGCAGCCCACGCGGTCGAGCTCCGCTTCCCGCACGAACGCGAGCAGTTCCTCGAACTCCGCCTCGGTCTCGCCGGGAAAGCCGACGATGAAGGTCGAACGCACGGTGAGATCCGGGCAGGCGGCGCGCCAGCCGCGGATGCGCTCCAGGTTCCTCTCGCTCGCGGCCGGCCGCTTCATGAGCTTCAGGATCCGGGGGCTCGCGTGCTGGAGGGGCACGTCGAGGTACGGCAGGATCCGCCCTTCGGCCATGAGCGGGATCACCTCGTCCACGTGCGGATAGGGGTAGACGTAATGCAGGCGCACCCACGCGCCCAGCTCGCCCAGGGCCGCGCACAGCTCCGTCATGCGCGTGCGCAGCGGCTTGCCGCCCCAGAAGCCCGTGCGGTACTTCACGTCGACGCCGTAGGCGCTCGTGTCCTGCGAGATGACGAGCAGCTCCTTCACGCCCGACTTCACGAGGCTCTCGGCCTCCTTCATCACGTCGCCGACGGGACGGCTCACGAGATCTCCCCGCATCGACGGGATGATGCAGAACGTGCAGCGGTGGTTGCAGCCCTCGGAGATCTTGAGGTACGCGTAGTGGCGAGGCGTGAGGCGGATGCCCTGCGGCGGCACCAGGTCCGTGTAGGGATCGTGGGGCCGGGGCAGGTGCGCGTGTACCGCGGCCATCACTTCCGGCGTCGCGTGCGGGCCGGTGACGGCCAGCACCTTCGGGTGCGCCTCGCGCACCACGTCGCCCTTGGCGCCCAGGCACCCGGTGACGATCACCTTGCCGTTGGCCGCGAGCGCCTCGCCGATGGCCTCGAGCGACTCCGCGACGGCCGCGTCGATGAAGCCGCAGGTGTTCACGATGACGACGTCGGAACCCTCGTAGGTCGGCGCGATGTCGTAGCCTTCCGCGCGCAGCTGCGTGAGGATCGACTCGGAATCGACGAGGGCCTTGGGGCAACCGAGCGAGACGAAGCCCACGCGCGGGGCGCGAGGCGCCG
>CAZPLW010000292.1:0-4697 GCA_964587315.1 uncultured Lysobacter sp. | reverse complement strand
CAGTTCCTCGATGAAGATCGCGTCGGCGCGGCGCAGCAGGTCGGCGTCGAGCGCCTTCACCTCGCCCAGGATGCGCACGCCCAGTCCCGGGCCCGGGAACGGGTGGCGGAAGACCATGTCGCGCGGCAACCCCAGTTCCAGGCCCAGGGCCCGCACCTCGTCCTTGAAGAGCTCGCGCAGGGGTTCGAGCAGCTTCAGGTGCAGCGACTCGGGGAGCCCGCCCACGTTGTGGTGCGACTTGATGGTGACGGCCTTCTTGGTCTTGGCGCCCGCGGACTCGATCACGTCGGGGTAGATGGTGCCCTGCGCGAGCCACTTCGCGTTGGGCATCTTCTTCGCCTCGGCCTGGAAGATCTCGACGAAGAGGCGCCCGATGATCTTGCGCTTCTGCTCGGGGTCCTGGACGCCCGCGAGCTCGCGGTAGAACTGCGCCGCGGCGTTCACGCGGTCGACCTTCACGCCCATGTGCTCGGCGAACGTGGCCATCACCTGGTCGCCCTCGGCGAGGCGCAGCAGGCCCGTGTCCACGAAGATGCAGGTGAGCTGGTCGCCGATGGCCTTGTGGATGAGCGCGGCGGCGACGGCGGAATCGACGCCGCCCGACAGGCCCAGGATCACCTCCTCCCGGCCCACCTGCTCGCGGATGCGGGCGATGGCCTGCGGCGCGAACTCCGGCATGTTCCAGTGGCGCTCGCAGCCGCAGATCTCGTGCACGAAGCGCGAGTAGATGGCGCGTCCCTGCTTCGTGTGCGTGACCTCGGGGTGGAACTGCACCGCGTAGAAATCGCGCTTCGCGTCGAACATGCCCGCGATGGGGCACGCGGGGTTGGACGCCATGAGGTCGAAGCCCGGCGGCAGCTTCGTCACCTTGTCGCCGTGGCTCATCCACACGTCGAGCAGGCCGTGGCCCTCGCCGGTGACGCGGTCCTGGATGCCCTCGAGCAGCTTCGAGTGCCCGCGGGCGCGCACCTCCGCGTAGCCGAACTCGCGCACCTTGCCGTTCTCGACCTCGCCGCCGAGCTGCGCGGCCATCGCCTGCATGCCGTAGCAGATGCCGAGCACCGGGACGCCGGCCAGGAACACGTAGGGATCGGCCGCGGGCGGCGTCTCCTCCGTCACGGAGGCGTGGCTGCCGGACAGGATGATGCCCTTGGGCGCGTAGGCGCGGATGAACGCCTCGTCGGCGTCGTGCGGGTGCAGCTCGCAGTAGACGCCCGCCTCGCGGACGCGCCGCGCGATGAGCTGGGTGACCTGGGAGCCGAAATCGAGGATGAGGATCTTGTCCATGCCAGTCCTAGGGAGCGAAACGGGGGTCCGCAAAAGCCGAGCGGCGCCTCGCGCGCCGCTCGTCGTTCAATGCCATCGAAGGGGCCGGGCCGGTGGGGCGTGGTCGCAAGAGGCGCTCATCCCTCGATGTGGTAGTTGGGCGCTTCCTTCGTGATCTGCACGTCGTGCACGTGCGACTCGCGCATGCCCGCGGAGGTGATCTCGACGAATTCGGCGCGCGTGTGCATCTCGTCGATGGAGCGGCAGCCCGTGTAGCCCATGCTGGCGCGAAGCCCGCCCATCAGCTGGTGGATGATCGCGGTGACCGGGCCCTTGTACGGCAGGCGTCCCTCGACGCCTTCGGGCACGAGCTTGTCGGCGTTGTTCTCGGCGTCCTGGAAGTAGCGGTCCGAGGAGCCCTTCTGCATGGCCGCGAGCGAGCCCATGCCGCGATACGACTTGTAGGAGCGTCCCTGGTAGAGCTCGATCTCGCCCGGCGCCTCCTCCGTGCCGGCGAAGAGGCTGCCGAGCATCACGGCCGACGCGCCGGCCGCGAGGGCCTTCGCGACGTCGCCGGAGAAGCGGATGCCGCCGTCGGCGATGCACGGCACGCCCGTGCCCGCGAGCGCGGCCGCGACGTTCTGGATGGCGGTGATCTGGGGGACGCCCACGCCCGCGACGATGCGCGTCGTGCAGATGGAACCCGGGCCGATGCCGACCTTCACCCCGTCGGCGCCGTGGTCGACGAGGGCGATGGCCGCCTCGCGCGTGGCGATGTTGCCGCCGATGACCTGGATGTTCGGATAGCGCTTCTTGACCCACTTCACGCGGTCGAGCACGCCCTGCGCGTGGCCGTGGGCCGTGTCGACGACGAGCACGTCCACGCCCGCCTCGACCAGCTTCTCGACGCGCTCCTCGGTGCCCTCGCCCACGCCGACCGCGGCGCCCACGCGAAGGCGGCCCTGCTGGTCCTTGCAGGCGTTCGGGTGCTCGGAGGACTTGAGGATGTCCTTCACCGTCATGAGGCCGCGCAGCTCGTCCTTCGAGTTCATGACCAGCACGCGCTCGAGGCGGTGCCGGTGCATGAGGGCCTTGGCCTCCTCGAGGCTCGCGCCTTCCATGACCGTCACGAGCTTGCCGCGCGGCGTCATGATGTTCTTCACCGGCTGGTCGAGGTTCGTCTCGAAGCGAAGGTCGCGGTTGGTGACGATGCCGACGACGCGCTTGCCCTCGAGAACGGGCAGGCCCGAGATGCGGTGCTTGCGGGTGATCTCGAACACCTCGCGCACGGTCATGGTGGGCGAGATGGTGATCGGGTCCTTCACGACGCCGCTCTCGAAGCGCTTCACCATGGAGACCTGGGCGGCCTGCGCTTCCGGCGGAAGGTTCTTGTGCAGGATGCCGATGCCGCCTTCCTGGGCGAGCGCGATGGCGAGCCGGCCTTCCGTCACCGTGTCCATGGCCGCGGACGTGAGCGGAATGTGCAGTTCGATCGTGCGGGTGAGGCGGGTCTGGAGGCTGACTTCGCGGGGCAGGACGGTCGAATGCGCCGGGACGAGGAGAACGTCGTCGAAGGTGAGCGCTTTCTGGATGACGCGCATGGGAACGATGCCTCGATACAAAAGTCGATTATACCGGGCACCCTCCACCCCGCCAAACCGGGGCGGCCGGCCGGGCTCGGATTGACGCTATAGCGGTTTCTCGGTAAGGTTAGCTAAATGCTTGAAAAATTGTGGATTTGGGCCGTTCCCGCCGCGTCGGTCACCGGGGCTGTGGCGCTTGCGCTGGGCCTGGCCGGCTGCGCCGTTCCCGAGCCCGTGAAAGCCCCCGAGCCGGTGGCCGTCGTACCCGCATCGCCGCCGCCCCGGCCGGCCGTGGACAGCGCCGCCGCCGCCGAGGAAGCCCGTGCCCTGCTCGCGCAGGCGGAAACCGACATCCAGCGCGCCCGCACCCGCCGCGCGCTCTGGCAGAAGGCCTGGGAGTCGCTGGTCGCCGCCCGCGCCGCCGCGGCCGCCCGCGACGACGCGGAAACCGCCCGGCAGGCTCGTCTGGCGAGCGAATTCGCGCAGCTGGGCCTCGAGCAATTGGCCTATCCGGCCGTCAAGTAAGGGGCCGGAAGGTCCGTAAACGGACAAGTACCCGAAGGAGACCGCCATGAAACGAATCGCGCTCGTCGCCCTCTGCCTCCTCCTCGCCCCCCTCGCCTCGGCGCAGCTCTACAAGTGGGTCGACAAGGACGGCAAGGTCCACTACTCGGACCAGCCGCCCCCCGCGACGGCCACCAAGCAGATCAACGTCGCCCCCGGCCCTTCCGGGCCCGCTCCCTCGGCCATCGAGAAGGACAAGGCCCTCGAGAAGGCGCGCACCGAATCGCGCGACGCCGCCAAGAAGTCCGAGGAAAAGGAAAAGGTCGCCAAGCAGCGCGAGGCGGAGTGCGGCAAGGCGAAGTCGTACCTGCAGGGCCTCGACAACGGCGGCCGCTTCGTCACGTTCGACGAGAAGGGCAACCGCGTCTTCATGGAGGCCGACCAGATCGAGGCCGAGAAGGCCAAGGCGCGCCAGAACGTCGAGGAGGCCTGCAAGGCCTCGTGAGACCACGCCGGGGACTCCCCCGGACCACAAGAACGACAACGCTCCATGCCGCACACGTCCGCGGGCCGACGACTCTGCTTCGCCGTCCTGCTCGCCGCCTCCGCGCCGCCCGCGTTCCCGCTCGGGCTGGGTGAGGCCGACCTGCGTTCCGCCCTGGGCGAGCCGCTCGACCTGGTGATCGCGATCTCGGCGGCGCCCGACGAATCCCTGGGCGCCGATTGCTTCTACCTGCCGCGTCCGCTCACCGGCGGGCTTCCGGTCGTGACGCGCGCCCAGTTCACGATCGAAGCCGGATCGAAGCTGCGCGTGCGCACCCCGCAGCCGCTCAACGAGCCGGCGATGCTGCTGCGCATGCACGCGTCGTGCCCGGGCGGCGGCCTCGTCGCGCGCGAATATCCGCTCCTGCTCGATCCGCGCCCGGCGAACTCCGTCGCCGCGCCCGCCCTGCCCGTCGAAGCGCCGCGCGCGGCGCCGGCCCGGGCTTCCTCCGAACCCGGGGCCCCGCGGCTGCACGCGATCGCAGGCGACTCGCTTCAGGGCATCGCGAGCGCCATCTATCCGAAGAACCGCCGCGCCCGCGACGCGTACGTCGCCGCATTGCGCGAGGCCAATCCCGCGCTCGCCGGCCTCGGTGCGGACGATCCCATTCCGCCCGAGACGGCGGTCGAGCTCCCCGACCTTCGCGCCGTCGCGGCGCGTTCCGGCAGGCCGGCGAGCGTGCCCGCCGCCGCGCCGTCCGAATCCCCCGCCAGGCCGCCCAAGGCGCGGCGGGAGAAGGCGACGAGCGACACGAACGCCGTGCCGCGCTTGGGCTCGTGGACGTGAGCCTTGGAAGACGT
>CAZPLW010000291.1:0-4743 GCA_964587315.1 uncultured Lysobacter sp. | reverse complement strand
CCGCGAGGCTCGCCGAAGTAGATGTCGCCGGTGAGCTCGCGCACGTTCATGATGTCGAGCCCCGACACCACCTCGGGCTTGAGGGTCAGGCGCCGGCGAGCTCCGGGAAGACGGTGGCCGGGCGCAGGTTCGCGAAGAAGTCGCACTCCTTGCGCAGGCCCAGGATGGCCTTCTCGGGACGCTTGTCGCGCGGCAGCGTGTCGTACTGCGGTCCGCCGACGGCGCCGAAGAGCACGGCGTCCGCCGACTTCGCGAGCGCGAGCGTGGCGGCCGGCAGGGGATCGCCCGCGACGTCGTAGGCCGCGCCGCCGATGGGCGCCTCCTCGGTCTCGATGGAAAGGCCCTCGCCGCGCAGCACGTCGAGGACGCGCACGGCTTCGCGCAGGATCTCCGGACCGATGCCGTCGCCGGCGAGGAGCGCGATCTTCATGCGACGGCCCTCACGAGAAGATCCACGGCTCGGACGCCCGGCGCTTCTCCTCGTAGGCGCGGCTCGCGTCCTGGCGGCGCAGCGTGAGGCCGATGTCGTCCCAGCCGTTCACGAGGCATTCCTTGCGGAAGGGCTCGACGTCGAAGCGCATCACCTGTCCCGAGGGCGTCGTGACCGTCTGCGCCGGCAGGTCGATCGCGAGCCGGTAGCCCATGTGCGCGGCGACCTCCTGGAACAGGTGGTCGAGATGGAAGTCCGGCAGTACGATGGGCAGCAGCCCGTTCTTGAAGCAGTTGTTGAAGAAGATGTCCGCGTAGGAAGGCGCGATGATCGCGCGGAAGCCGAACTGCTGCAGCGCCCACGGCGCGTGCTCGCGCGAGGAGCCGCAGCCGAAGTTCTTGCGGGCGATGAGGATCGACGTGCCCTGGTAGCGCGCCTGGTTCAGCACGAAGTCCGGGTTGGGCTTGCGCGTGGCCGGGTCCATGCCGGGCTCGCCGGTGTCGAGGTAGCGCCACGCGTCGAAGAGGTTCGGGCCGAACCCGGAGCGGTGGATCGACTTGAGGAACTGCTTGGGGATGATCGCGTCCGTGTCCACGTTCTCGCGGTCGAGCGGGGCGACGATCCCGGCGTGCTGGGTGAACTTGTCCATCACTTCGCCTTCTCCGCGGCCTTCTCGATGGCTTCGCCGCCCTTCTTGATGTCCTTGCCGAGTCCTTCGACGGTGTTGCAGCCCGCGAGCAGCAGCGTGCAGGCGATCGCGATCAGGGTCGTCTTCATGGAGGTCCTTTCCTCAGGAGAGCGTGCGCACGTCGACGAAGTGGCCCGCGAGGGCCGCGGCCGCCGCCATGGCCGGGCTCACCAGGTGCGTGCGTCCGCCCGCGCCCTGCCGGCCTTCGAAGTTGCGGTTGGAGGTGGACGCGCAGCGCTCGCCCGGGGAGAGGCGGTCGTCGTTCATGCCCAGGCACATCGAGCAGCCCGGCTCGCGCCACTCGAAGCCCGCGTCGCGGAAGACGCGATCGAGCCCTTCCTTCTCGGCCTGCTGCTTCACCAGGCCCGAGCCCGGCACCACCATCGCGAGCTTCACGCGGCTCGAGACGCGGCGGCCCTTCACCACGACGGCGGCGGCGCGCAGGTCCTCGATGCGGGAGTTGGTGCAGGAGCCGATGAACACCTTGTCGATCGCGATGTCGGTGATGGCCGTGCGCGGGTCGAGGCCCATGTACACCAGGGCGCGCTCGATGGCCTCGCGCTTCACCGGATCCCTCTCGTCGGCGGGGTCCGGCACCCGGCCGTCCACCGGCACCACCATCTCGGGCGACGTGCCCCAGGTGACCTGCGGGCGGATCGATGCCGCGTCGAGCTCGACGTCGCGATCGAACACCGCGCCTTCGTCCGAGACCAGCGTGCGCCAATAGGCGACGGCCTGGTCGTAGGCCTCGCCGTGCGGGGCGAAGGGACGGCCGCGCAGGTACTCGATCGTCTTCGCGTCCACGGCGACCATGCCGGCGCGCGCGCCCGCCTCGATCGCCATGTTGCAGACCGTCATGCGCCCTTCCATCGAGAGGGCGCGGATGGCCGAGCCGGCGAACTCGATCGCGCAACCCGTGCCGCCGGCGGTGCCGATCTTCCCGATGATGGCGAGCACGACGTCCTTGGCCGTGACGCCCGGGGGCAGCGCGCCCTCGACGCGGATGCGCAGCGATTTCGCCTTCTTGGCGAGCAGGCATTGCGTGGCGAGCACGTGCTCGACCTCGCTCGTGCCGATGCCGAAGGCGAGCGCCGCGAAGGCGCCGTGCGTGCTGGTGTGCGAATCGCCGCAGACGACGGTCATGCCCGGCAGCGTCGCGCCGAGTTCCGGCCCGATCACGTGCACGATGCCCTGCCGCGGATGGCTCATCGGGTAGTAGACCGGCAGGCCCCACTTCACGGCGTTGCGGTCCAGCGTCTCCACCTGCAGGCGCGCGATCGGATCGGCGATGCCCTGCTCGAGGCCCTTCGTGGGCACGTTGTGGTCGGCCGTGGCCACCACGGAGCCGATGCGCCAGGGCTTGCGCCCGGCGATCGAAAGGCCCTCGAAAGCCTGCGGGCTCGTCACCTCGTGGAGCAGGTGGCGATCGATGTAGATGAGCGCGGTCCCGTCCGATTCCTCGTGGACGAGATGCGAGCGCCAAAGCTTGTCGTACAGGGTGAGAGCGGTCATGGTCCGGCGTGGCGTTGGAGCGAGCCGGAAATTATAACCCGCGGGGACCGCGGGACCGCGCCCTCAGGCCTCGTCGGGGTCCGGATCCAGCGTGGGCGGCACCGCGCGGCGCGCCGATCCGGGCGCCCGCGCCGGGATGCGCGGGGTGGCGGACACCACGTCCGCATTCTGCGCTCGGTGGCGAAGCGCGTGGTCCGCGAGCACGAGGGCGAGGAACGCTTCCGCGATGGGCGTGGCACGGATGCCCACGCACGGATCGTGGCGGCCGTGGGTCTCGATGGTGGCCGGCTGCCCGGTCACGTCCACGGTCTGCCGCGTGAGCCGGATGCTCGACGTGGGCTTGATGGCGATCGAGACGACCACGTCCTGCCCCGTCGAAATGCCGCCCAGGATGCCGCCGGCGTGGTTCGAGAGGAAGCCCTCGGGAGACATCTCGTCGGAATGTTCGGTGCCCAGCTGGGAGGCGCTCGCGAATCCCGCGCCGATCTCAACGCCCTTCACGGCGTTGATGCCCATCATCGCCTGGGCGATGTCGGCGTCGAGCCGGCCGTAGAGCGGCTCGCCCCAGCCCGGCGGCACGCCCGTGGCCACGACGCGCAGTTTCGCCCCGCAGGAATCGCCCGACTTGCGCAGGCGGTCCATGTAGGCCTCGAGTTCGGGAACGAGGCTCGCGTTTGCCGCGAAGAACGGGTTGTTCCCGACCGCGTCCCAGCTCTCGAACGCGATCTCCTGCCGGCCGAGCTGCGTGAGGTGGCCGCGCACCTCGATGCCGTGGCGCTCGCGAAGCCATTTCTTCGCGATGGCCCCGGCGGCGACGGCTGGCGCGGTGAGGCGCGCCGACGAGCGACCGCCCCCGCGCGGATCGCGAATTCCGTACTTCCGCAGGTAGGTGTAATCCGCGTGGCCGGGGCGGAAGCTCGCGGCGATCTTCGCGTAGTCCTTGCTGCGCTGGTCCTCGTTGCGGATGAGCAGCCCGATGGGCGTGCCCGTGGTCTTGCCCTCGAAGACTCCCGAGAGGATCTCCACGACGTCGCCCTCGCGGCGCTGCGTCACGTGGCGCGAGGTCCCGGGCTTGCGGCGATCGAGGTCCGGCTGGATGTCGGCCTCGGAGAGGACCATTCCCGGCGGGCAGCCGTCGACCACGCAGCCGATCGCCGGACCGTGCGACTCGCCGAAAGTGGTGAGGGTGAAGAGGGTGCCGAGGGTGTTGCCGGACATGATTCGGGGGGCGCGAAGCGGATGCGCGAAGTCTATCACGCACCCCTCGCCGCCCTCCCCTAGCGCCAGTCCCCCCGCATCGCGAGAATGCGCTCGCGCAGCGCCTCCGGCGTCGCCTCGTCCGGGCTCATCGCGGGAGCCACCTCGAAGCCGATCTTCGAGAAGATCCCGCGCCGGAAGGGCCTCGTCATCGCCGCGCCCCCGCGCCGGCTGAAGAAGCTGCCCCACAGCCCCTTGAGCGCCATCGGCACCACCGGGACTGGCGTGCGCTCGACGATGCGCGCGACGCCGCCGCGGAACGGATACAACTCGCCCGTGTCCGTGATGCGCCCCTCGGGGAATATGCCTACCAGCTCGCCTTCCGCCAGCGCCTTCGCCACCTTCTCGTAGGCCTCGTCGAGGAGCCGCGGGTCCTCCTTCGCCGGCGCGATCGGGATGGCCTTGCCGGTGCGGAACACGAACGACAGCACCGGGATCCGGAAGATGCGGTGGTCCATCACGAACACGATCGGCCGCGGGCTCGCCGCCAGGACCACCAGCGCGTCCACGAAGCTCACGTGGTTGCAGGTGAGGAGCGCGGGTCCCGCCTCGGGGATGTGCTCGAGGCCCTTCTTCTCGAGGCGGTAGACCGAGTGCACGAGCAGCCAGCACAGGAACCGCATCAGGAACTCGGGCACCAGGAGGTACACGTAGGCCGCCACCGCCGCGTTCATGAGCCCCACGACGAGGAAGAGCTGCGGCAGCGTGAGCCCGGCCCTGAGCAGTGCCGTAGCCATGAGCGCGGCCACGATCATGAAGACGGCGTTGAGGATATTGTTGGCCGCGATGATGCGCGCGCGGTGGCTCGGCGCGGCCCGGCTCTGGATGAGCGCGTAGAGCGGAACGGAAGAGAAGC
>CAZPLW010000290.1:0-4762 GCA_964587315.1 uncultured Lysobacter sp. | reverse complement strand
CCCGCCCAGGCCGCGCCGGCCCCGGTCCCCGCCGCGGGCTCGACGGCCGTGCCGGGATGGAACAACCCGCCGGCATGGGGCGACGTGAGCGGCAAGCAGCAATACGCGTCCGTTCCCGGCCGCGAGACCAACGTCCTCATCCAGGGCGCGGGCCACGAGTGGCGCAAGCTCCGCAACGGGCCCGTCACGTTCTACGGCGGCATCATCCTGCTCATCCCGATCGCGATCCTGCTGGTCTTCTTCCTGGCGAAGGGGCCGATCAAGGTGCACGACCCGCTCACGGGCCGGCAGATCGAGCGCTTCACGAGCGTGGACCGCGTCGCCCACTGGACGATGGGGCTCTCCTTCGTGGTGCTGGCCCTCACCGGCATCGTGATCCTGTTCGGCAAGTACCTCATCCTGCCGATCGTGGGCCACGCCGCGTTCGCCTCGATCACCGTGATCGGGAAGAACCTGCACAACTTCGTGGGCCCGCTCTTCATCTTCGCGCTCGCGATCTTCATCACGATGTTCGTGAAGGACAACATCCCGAAGGCCTACGATAGCGCCTGGCTCGGCAAGTTCGGCGGGATGCTCTCCGGCGAGCACGTGCCCTCCGGCAAGTTCAACGCCGGCGAGAAGGTGCTCTTCTGGTCGCTGGTGGTGGGCCTTTGCACGGTGCTCAGCATCACCGGCCTCATCCTCAACTTCCCGAACTGGAACCAGGGCCGCGAGGCGATGCAGCTGGCGAACCTCGTGCACGGCATCTGCGCCATCTTCGCGATGGCCATGGCCTGCTTCCACATCTACCTGGGCACGATCGGCATGGAAGGCGCGCTCAAGGCCATGAAGACGGGCTACGTGGACGAGACGTGGGCGAAGGAGCACCACGAGTACTGGTACAACGAGGTCAAGGAAGGCAAGCGCCCCGAGAAGTTCGTCGCCGGCGCCGCCCAACCGGCCGCGGGAGACTGAACATGACGAATCGAAGAATCGCCGCCCTCATCGCCGCGCTCCTCGCAGCAGCGGCCCTTTCGGTCCACGCGAAGATTCCCCCGCCCCCCCCGCTCGACGAGAAGGGCAAGGCCGCGGCCGAGGAGAAGAAGGCCAAGGACGCGGAGGCCGCCGAGAAGGCGAAGGCCGCCCAGGCCGCGGCCGAGGACAACGCCGTGAAGAACTTCCAGGCCAACATGAAGAAGGCCGGAAAGCCCGTCCCGAAGCCCACCCCCGTCGCCGCGCCGGCTCCCGCCGCGCCGGCCAAGGGGGCGGCCCCCGCCGCACCCGCCAAGGCGCCCGACAAGGCGTCGCCGAAAAAGGCCTGACATCGACATGAAAACCACACTCACCCTGTTGGCCGGCCTGGTCCTCGCGGGCTGCGCCGGACTCGGCGGGGAATCGGGACCCCGGGCCGTCGCGCGCCTCGCGCCCACCAAGGGCAGCGGGACCGAGGGCACCATCTACTTCGAGCAGAAGAAGGGCGATGTCGTGCTCGTCACCGGCTCCATTTCCGGCCTCAAGCCCAATTCGGAGCACGGGTTCCACGTGCACGAGAAGGGCGATTGCAGCTCGGGAGACGGCATGAGCGCCGGGGGCCACTTCAACCCCGCGGCCAAGGGGCATGGACACCACGGCGGCATGGAACGGCACGCGGGCGACATGCCCAACGTGCGGGCCGATGCCTACGGCAACGCGACGATCTCGATCGAGACCCGGGGCATCACCATCGGCTCGGGCGCGACCGACATCATCGGCAAGGGGCTCATCGTCCATCGCGACCCGGACGACTACAAGAGCCAGCCCGCGGGCAATGCGGGTCCGCGCATCGCCTGCGCGGTCATCGCCACTTCCCGCTAGACGCACTCGCGGCGAAGGAAGGGGCGGCCTCGGCCGCCCCTTTTTTCATGGGGCGCCCGACGCGCCCCCGAGGAAGGCGATGACGTCGTCGAACACCGGCTGGCGCGAACGCAGCGGCTCGCCCAGGGCGCCGACGATCGTGTAGTGGTTGAGGCCTTCGTATCGCTTCTCGCGCACGCTCACGCCCGCCGCGCGCAGCCGCGCGGAAAGGCTGGCCGTGTTGCGCGGATTCACGGTCGTGTCGTCCGCGCCCGTCGCCAGGAAGGCCGGCGGCGCCCCCGGCGCGACGAAGGTGACCGGCTGCGTCCTCGCGATCGTCTCCTCGGGGGCGAAGATCGTCTTGAGGACCGGGTCCCTGAGCGGCAGGAAGTCGTAGGGGCCCGCGAGACCCACGAGGCCCGAGAGCTCCCGCGGGGCGAGTTCCTGCGCGCCGAGGTAACGCGCGTCCAGCGCGAGCATCGCGGCGATGTGCGCGCCGGCCGAGTGGCCCATCACGAAGACGCGCGACGGGTCGCCTCCGAATCGCGCGGCATGGCGCTTCGCCCAGGCCACGGACTTCGCGCCGTCCTCCAGGAAGCCCGGGAACACCACCTGCGGGTACTTGCGGTAGTCCGGCAGCATCGCCACGAAGCCCCGGGAGGCGAGTCCCGCACCAGCGAAGTAGTAGTCCTCGCGATGCCCGCTCTGCCACGAGCCGCCGTAGAAGAACACGACGACCGGGCGGGGAGCGCCGGCCTGTACGGGCGCGTAGACATCCACGCGGTGCGCCGGATCGGGGCCGTAGGCCTCGCCGTTCGTGACGGCGATCCCGTCCCCCGGCGTGAGGGCGTTCAGGATGCGGATCGGCGAGCACGCCGCCAGCGCCGCGAGGGCGCCGGCCGAACCCGTTCCGAGCGCGAGCAGGGAGCGTCGTTTCATGCGGACCCTACGCCGGAAGCCGCGCCGCGGATGCGTCCGCTCACCACGTGTAGCGCACCGTGTAGCGCACCACGGCCTCGCCCTTGGGCGCGATGCGCACCGGGAAATGCACCGTGCGGGAATCCGCCTTCTCGAACTCGGCGCTCTTGCGCACGAGCGTCCAGTTGCTCCACCGGTAGAGGTTCTCCTTCACGATCACCACGACCGTCTCGTCGGGCTTCTGGTTCCTCACGCGCACCTCGATGTCCTCCTCGATCCACCGGGCGGCGGTGTCGACGCGGTAGTCCGCCTGCTTGCGCTCGCCCACCACGTCGAAGGCGCTGCCGAGTTTCACCTGCACCGTCTCGTCGCGCGCCGTGTGGTCGATCAGGTCCTCGCCGATGAACTCGAGGCTGCCGTCGTCGTCCCGCTTGGCCACGCGCATCTTGCCCGCGGGCAGCGGCAGCCCCAGCCCGTTGGCCTTCGCGTTCTTGATGCGCAGGTACACGTCCACCTTGCGGTTCGACTGCACGCCGAAGTTGCGATCGGTCATCGGC
Organism: uncultured Lysobacter sp.; assembly: GCA_964587315.1. Taxonomy (GTDB): domain Bacteria; phylum Pseudomonadota; class Gammaproteobacteria; order Burkholderiales; family Usitatibacteraceae; genus FEB-7. Next base: position 1,475 of record CAZPLW010000290.1, on the reverse strand, counting down.
GAGCCGTAGTAGGGCATCGCGGCCTGCCCGACGTAGACGAGGTTCTTCTCGCAGCCCACCCCGGCGGCCGGGGGAAAGAGCTCGATCTGCTTGGTGGAATTGTTGGCGAGCGAGGCGGGGCGGCCCAGCGTGTAGAGGTGGTACTCGAAGAAGGCCTTCTCCGCGAAGCCTTCGGCCTTGGCCTCCTGCGCGCGCATCGCCATGGCCGGCGCCGGCGAGACGGCGTAGCGCGCGGGCTGCGCGCGCTGCACCTCGCCCGCGACGAGCTTCAGCTTCGCGTTCTCGAAGCTCGCGCCCGACTGGTTCACGATGGTGACCCACGCGCCCACGTCGAGCCTGCACGTCCCCGGCGAGGGTTCCGAATAGGTGAGGTTGTAGTCCGTCCACCAGGTCATCCCGCCCGTCTGGTAGGCGATGCGCGCCGTGTGCCGGGCGGCCGAGGCCGCCTCGATGTCCCACACGAGCGTGGGCTTGCTGATGAGTCCGCCCGGAAGCGACGGCAGCTTCACCCCCGAGTAGCCGTTGACGATGCGCACGCTCCCGTCCGGGGACCGGAGCGTGATGCCGCCCTGCGTGCTCACCAGGATGCCGGTGATGGTCTCGACCCCCGTGCCCCGGGCCTGCTCCACGGTGACCTCGCTGTCGAGGTAGCGCGAAAGCAGCTTCTGCGGGCTGGTCAGGTCGAACTCGAAGCTCTGCTCGACGACGCGGGTGCCCTTCGGGTCCGTCATCGAGGCGAAGGAGACCGTCGTCGGATCGATGAGCGCGGGTACGTCCGGCACCCGCAGCACGGTGCGCCCGGCCTTCAGGTCGAACGGGCGGTCCTCGCGGACGAGCGCGTACCCGGGCACCGTGTAGCCTTCGCCGCCGGAGCGGAAGGTCTGCGGCGAGAGCGAGCCGGGCTGGGCGCTCGAGTAGATGGTGAGCGCCGTCTCGGCGGCCGCGGGAGCGGCGAGGGCGGCGGCGACGAGGGCGGCGAACGGACGAAGGGTGGGGCTCACGGCGTTTCTCCGGCGGGTTGGATGAGGAGTGTAACGGGCCGGCGGGCCGAAAGGGTTTCGGGGCGGCTATACTGCCCGCATGCGATTCGACGGCACCGACACCTACGTCGCGGACGACGAGCTCAAGATCGCCGTCAACGCGGCCATCACGCTCCAGCGCCCGCTGCTCATCAAGGGCGAGCCCGGCACCGGCAAGACGATGCTCGCCGAGGAAGTGGCCCGCGCCCTGGGCAAGCCCCTGCACCAGTGGCACATCAAGTCGACCACCAAGGCGCAGCAGGGCCTCTACGAGTACGACGCGGTCTCGCGCCTGCGCGACTCCCAGCTGGGCGATGCGAAGGTGAAGGACATCGCCAACTACATCGTGAAGGGCGTGCTCTGGGAGGCCTTCGACAGCCCCGAGCAGGTCGTCGTGCTGGTCGACGAGATCGACAAGGCCGACATCGAGTTCCCGAACGACCTGCTGCGCGAGCT
>CAZPLW010000289.1:0-4780 GCA_964587315.1 uncultured Lysobacter sp. | reverse complement strand
AGAGTCTCGCCTCGCTCGCGATCCCCGCGCACGGCTACGGGATCCGCTACGACCACGGCATCTTCCGCCAGTCGATCCAGGACGGCTGGCAGGTGGAACTGCCGGAGGACTGGCTCTCCTCGGGAAACCCGTGGGAGTTCGAGCGCCCCGAGGTCACCTACGAGGTGGGCTTCGGCGGCACGGTCGAGGCGGCTCCCGGGCCCGACGGCACCCCGCGCGCCGTGTGGCGCCCCGCCGAGAGCGTGAAGGCGGTCGCGTACGACACGCCCATCACGGGCTGGCGCGGCCGGCACGTGAACACGCTGAGGCTGTGGTCCGCGCGCGCCGCCGACCCGCTCTCGCTCGACGACTTCAACCGCGGCGACCACGTGGGCGCCCTCGCCGACCGCGTGCGCCTGGAGGCCATCTCGCGCGTGCTCTACCCGAGCGATTCCACGCCGGCGGGGCACGAGCTGCGCCTGCGCCAGGAGATCTTCTTCGCCTCCGCCTCGCTGCAGGACCTGCTGCGCCGGCACCTGCAGCAGCACGGCGAGCTCTCCTCGCTCCCGGAGCACGTCTCGATCCAGCTGAACGACACGCACCCGGCCATCGCCGTGGCGGAACTGATGCGCCTGCTCATCGACGAGCGCGGCCTGCCGTGGAAGCTGGCCTGGCGCATCACCACCTCGGTCTTCAACTACACGAACCACACGCTGCTGCCCGAGGCGCTGGAGAAGTGGCCCGTCTCGCTCATGGAGGGGCTGCTGCCCCGCCACATGCAGATCATCTTCCTGGTGAACGCCTTTCACCTCGAGTCGCTGCGCGCCTCGGGCAAGGCCGACGCCGGGCGCGTGGCCTCGGTCTCGCTCATCGAGGAGAACGGCGGGCGCTACGTGCGCATGGGCAACCTCGCGTTCCTCGCGGCGCGGCGCGTGAACGGCGTCTCGGCGCTGCACACGGAGCTCATGAAGCAGACGGTGTTCCGCGACTTCCACGAGCTCTACCCCGACCGCATCGTCAACAAGACCAACGGCATCACCTTCCGGCGCTGGCTCTTCCAGGCGAACCCGGGGCTCGCGGCGCTCCTCGACGAGACGATCGGGCCGGCGCACCGCGACGATCCCTCGCGCCTGGCGGACCTGCGGCCGTTCGCGCGGGACGCCGCCCTGCTCGAGCGCTTCCACGCCGTGAAGCGCGCCAACAAGGTGGCGCTCGCGCGCGTCGTGCACGAGCGCGTCGGCGTGAGCCTCGACCCGGACGCGCTCTTCGACGTGCAGATCAAGCGCATCCACGAGTACAAGCGCCAGCTCCTGAACCTGCTCGAGACCATCGCGCTCTACAACGCCATGCGCGCGCACCCGGCGCGCGACTGGGCGCCGCGCGTGAAGGTCTTCGCGGGCAAGGCGGCGGCCGGCTACCACCAGGCGAAGCTCGTCATCAAGCTCGCCAACGACATCGCGCGCGTGGTGAACAACGACCCGGCGCTGCGCGGGCTCCTCAAGGTCGTGTTCCTGCCCAACTACAACGTGAGCCTCGCCGAGTCCATCATCCCGGCCGCGGACCTCTCGGAGCAGATCTCGACCGCCGGCATGGAGGCCTCGGGCACGGGCAACATGAAGCTCTCGCTCAACGGCGCGCTCACCCTGGGCACGCTCGACGGCGCCAACATCGAGATCTGCGAGCAGGTGGGCGCCGAGCACGTCTTCATCTTCGGGCTCACCGCGCAGGAAGTGGCCGTGCGGCGCGCGAAGGGGCTCGACATGTCCGCCGAGATCTCGGCCTCCCCGGAACTCGCCTCGGTGCTGAACGCCCTGGCCGACGGGCAGTTCTCGCCCGACGACCGCGGCCGCTACAAGGGCCTGGTCGACGGGCTGCGGCATTTCGACTTCTTCATGGTCTGCGCCGACTTCGACGCCTACTGCCAGGCCCAGCGCGAGGTGGCGAAGCTCTGGTCCGACGCGCCCGCGTGGCGGGAGCGTGCCGTGCTCAACACCGCCGGCATGGGCTGGTTCTCCTCCGACCGCACCATCCTCGAGTACGCGCGCGAGATCTGGACCGCCGCGCCGGGAACCGTGTAGATGCCCGCCGTCGTGACCCCGCCCCTCCCCTCGGCCGAGATCGAGGCGGTCGTGGCGGGTCGTCACGGCGACGTCTTCGCCGTCCTGGGCGTTCACGACACGGCGGGCGGGCCCGTGCTGCGCGCGTGGGTGCCCGGCGCCGAGTCCCTGGCGGCGCTCGATCGCGAGCGCGGCACCGTGCTCGCCGAGCTCGCGCGCGTGCACGATGCCGGCTTCTTCGAAGGCCCCCTCGCCTCCCGCCGGCCCTATCGCCTGCGCGCGCGCCGCGGCGCGGACGAGTGGCTCCTCGAGGACGCCTACGCCTTCGGGCCGGTACTGGGCTCCCTCGACGACTGGCTCCTGGGCGAGGGCCGGCACGCGAGGCTCTTCGACCGCCTGGGCGCTCACGCGATGCGCCACGAGGGCGTCGAAGGCACCCACTTCGCCGTGTGGGCGCCCAACGCGAGCCGCGTCTCGGTGGTGGGCGACTTCAACGCCTGGGACGGCCGCCGACACGTCATGCGCCGGCGCGTGGACAACGGCATCTGGGAGATCTTCGTTCCCGCCGTGGGCGAAGGCGCGCTCTACAAGTACGAGGTGCTGGGCCCGGCGGGCGAGCTGCTGCCGCTCAAGGCGGACCCCATCGGATTCGGCGCGGAGCTGCGCCCGTCGACGGCCTCGGTGGTGCGTGACACCTCGCGGTTCGCGTGGACGGACGAGGGCTGGATGAAGGCCCGCGCCGCGGGCGAGGCGCACCGGCGGCCGATGGCCATCTACGAGGTGCACGCGGGATCGTGGATGCGCGGCGAGGACGGGCGCTGGCTCACGTGGGACGAGATCGCCGACCGCCTCGTGCCCTACGCGACGGGCCTCGCCTTCACGCACGTGGAGCTGCTGCCCGTCAACGAGCATCCGCTCGACGCCTCGTGGGGCTACCAGCCCATCGGCCTCTTCGCGCCCACCTCGCGCCACGGCGAGCCCGCGGCCTTCGCGCGCTTCGTCGACCGCTGCCACGCCGCGGGCCTGGGCGTGCTGCTCGACTGGGTGCCGGCGCACTTTCCCGAGGATCCGCACGGCCTCGCGCGCTTCGACGGCACGGCGCTCTACGAGCACGCCGACGCGCGCCAGGGCCACCATCCCGACTGGGGCACCGCCGTCTTCAACTTCGGCCGGCGCGAGGTGGCCAACTACCTCGTCGCCAACGCGCTCTTCTGGCTGGAGCGCTACCACGTGGACGGCCTGCGCGTGGACGCGGTGGCCTCCATGCTCTACCTCGACTACTCGCGCAAGGCGGGCGAGTGGATCCCGAACGAGCACGGCGGGCGCGAGAACCTCGAGGCCGTCGCGTTCCTGCGCCAGCTGAACGAGACCGTCTACCGGCTGAACCCGGGCGTGGTCACGATCGCCGAGGAATCGACGGCCTGGCCCGGCGTCTCGCATCCGGTCTCCGCCGGCGGCCTGGGCTTCGGGTTCAAGTGGAACATGGGCTGGATGAACGACACGCTCGCCTACCTGCGCGAGGACCCGGTGCACCGCCGCTGGCACCACGACAGGATCACCTTCGGGCTGCTCTACGCGTTCACCGAGAACTTCGTGCTGCCCATCTCCCACGACGAGGTCGTGCACGGCAAGGGCACGATGATCGCGCGCATGCCCGGCGACGCGTGGCAGAAGTTCGCCGGCCTGCGCGGCTTCTACGCCGCGATGTGGGCGTACCCGGGCAAGAAGCTGCTCTTCATGGGACAGGAGTTCGCGCAGGGTCGCGAGTGGAACCACGACCGCGGGCTCGACTGGGGCGAGGCGGGAATCGACTCGCACCGCGGCGTGCAGGCCGTCGTGCGCGACCTGAACCGCCTGTACCGCGAGCACGGCGCGCTCCACCAGCGCGACTGCGAGGGCGAGGGCTTCCGCTGGCTCGTCGTGGACGACCGCGACAACTCGATCTTCGCGTGGGTTCGCGAAGGCGCCCCCGGCACGCCGCCGGTGGTGGCCATCGCCAATTTCACACCCGTTCCGCGTCCCGGCTACCGCGTGGGCCTGCCCCGCCGCGGCCGCTGGCGCGAGATCCTCAACACCGATGCCGCCGTGTACGGCGGCTCGGGCTGCGGCAACGACGGCGCCGTGGGCACGCAGGACGTGCCCTCCCACGGCGAGGGACAGTCGGCCGCCATCACCGTGCCGCCGCTCGGCACGCTCTGGCTCGTGCACGAGGGCGCCTGACCCGCGGCACGGCCTCCCGGAGAGAACCATGGAACGAGAACGCTATTCCTCCCCCCTGTCCCGCTCGGCGATGGCCTACGTGCTCGCCGGCGGCCGCGGCACGCGCCTCATGGAGCTCACCGACCGGCGCGCCAAGCCGGCCGTCTATTTCGGAGGCAAGTCGCGCATCGTCGATTTCGCGCTCTCGAACGCGATCAACTCCGGCATCCGCCGCCTGGCGGTGGCCACGCAGTACAAGGCGCACAGCCTCATCCGCCACCTGCAGCGCGGCTGGAACTTCCTGCAGCCGGTGCGCAACGAGAGCTTCGACATCCTGCCGGCGAGCCAGCGCCTGGGCACCGGCGACTGGTACATGGGCACCGCCGACGCGGTGTTCCAGAACCTCGACATCGTGACCGACTACGGGCCCGAATACGTCGTGATCCTCGCGGGCGACCACATCTACAAGATGGACTACGAGCGCATGCTCGTGCGCCACGTCGAGTCGGGCGCGGACGTGACGGTCGCCTGCATCGAGGTGCCCG
>CAZPLW010000288.1:0-4831 GCA_964587315.1 uncultured Lysobacter sp. | reverse complement strand
GCCAGTCGTCGTTGGCGGCGATCTCGGTGGCGCCCGAGAAGAGCTGCAGCAGCGGGTTGGCCAGGGCGTTGGGAACGCCGGCCGCCGCGAGCGAAGGGCCGCGCGCGCGGATCACCACGCGCTTGGGCACGGTACCGCCGATGACGAAGCCGCCGATCATCACGTCGTTGCCCGTGAGCACCGCCATGCGCGTGGATAGATTGACCACGCGGCCCGGCGACGGCGCGGCTCCGCCGAAGGGCCGGTCGTAGGCGAGCAGCCGCGCGTTGCCCGAGTCGGCCACGACGACGTGTCCGGCGGCATCCACTGCCACGCCGACCGGCGCGTTGAGCCCTTCGGGCGAAGCGACCGGCATGTCGGTGTTGAAGGCGGGCTGGCCGAGCACGCGCTTCGCCGCCATGCCCGTCGCGAGCGGCGCGGCGAAGTGCAGGACGCGATGGTTGCCGCCGTCGGCGACGAGCAGGTCGCCGGCGCGGGTCAGCGCCACGGTCGCCGGAAACCTGAGCGCCGCATCCGAAAGCCCGGCGCCGTTCGCCGCGAAGCCGGACTGCCCGATCACGAGGTCCGCGGGCATGCCGTTCGCGAACGGCGCCGGGAAGCGCAGGACGCGATGGTTCTGCTCATCGGCCAGGAAGAGGCGGCCTTCGCGATCGACCGCGAGCCCCCCCGCGCCACCCCCGATGCGCGTGGCGCTCGGCGCCTGCACCGCGCCCGAGGCCATGTCCGGCTGGCCGATCACCGCGTCGGCGTCCGTGTCGGCGTCCGGGATGTCGAAGACGAGGACGCGGGCGTTGCCGCCGTCGTGGATGAAGAGGCGGTTGCCGCTCGTCGCGAGGCCGCTCGGCGCGCTCAGGCTGCCGGGGCCGATTCCCCCCTTGTTGCGCGTGAAGGTGGTGAACGAGCCGCCCTGCCCGAAGACGCGCGCGGCGGCCATGCCCGTCGAGAACGGCGGGTCGAAGCGCAGCACCCGGTGCCGCCCGGGTTCGGACACGTAGAGCCGCCCGCCCGCGTCGACGGCGAGCCCCCAGGGGTCGCACATCGTCCTCGCGGTGGGCGCCAGGTCGTCGCAGCCGATCGTGAAGGCGTCGGGCCGTCCGACGAGCACGTCCGCCGCCTCGCCGTTCTGGAAATTTGCGAGGCTCGGCCAGGAAAGCACGCGCGCGCGGCCGTCGGCGAGGAACAGGCGGCCCGTGACGGGGTCGATCGCGACGGATCGCAGGGCGGCCGGCAGCGAGGCGGCATTCGCCGCGCCCAGGGCCTGCGCGCCGACGCGCCGATTGAAGGAGGCATTGGCGAAGAAGTCGGGCTGGCCCAGCAAGCGGTCGGCGATCCCGTCGCCGGGCAGGCGTTCGACGACCAGGGCGCGCAGCACGCCCGACGGGCCGCCGAACGGAAGGGGCGTCATGACGAAAATGTCGGCGGGGCCCGCGGCGGCGGCATCGGCGGCCGCGATCCTCGCGACGAGCCGCTCGGCGCTCACGTAGCGCGTCGGGCGCGGCTGGCCGTTCCAGTGCACCACGGAGTCGCCGCGGAATCCGCTGCCGTTCACCGTCAGGTCGAAATCGCCGGAGCCGCGCGCGATCGTCGCCGGCGCGAGATCGCCGGCCACCGGCGGGAAGCGCAGGAAGGGCACGTCGAAGCGCAACACCCGCCCGTTCCCCGCGTCGGCCACGAGCAGGTCGCCGTGGCGGTCCACGAACGCGGACAGGGGCTCGCAGAGCGACTGCGCCGACGGCAACGCCGCCCCGCGGTTGCAGGCCGCGCCGTTGGCATCGGGCTGGCCGATCCATCCCGTCGCGATCGGCGCGATGTCCGTCGAGGCGAACAGGAGCACGCGGCTGTTGCGCAGGTCCGTCACGGTGACCAGGCCATCGGCATCCACCACGACGCCGGTGGGCGTGTTGCAGCGCGAATCCCCGACGCCGGTGAACGACGTCGTCGGACCGATCTGGCACAGCAAGCGATCGGCCGGCGGTCCGCGCGCGCCCGGCGCCGGCGCGGCGTAGCGTGTCACGCGATGGGCGCTGAAGTCGGCCACCCAGACGTTGCCCTGGGGATCGAGCGCCACGCCGCTGGGGGTGCGCATTCCCGTGGCGGTCACCGCCGGCACGTTCGAGAAGTCGTTGGCCTGGCCCAGGACCACGTCCACGTTGAGCCCGTTGACGGTGACCGGCGACGAAGTCCTCACCACGCGCGCGTTGAAGGCGTCCGCGACCCAGAGGCGCCCTTCGCGGTCCAGCGCGATCCCCTGCGGCGCGTTGAGGCCGTCGTTGCGCGGTGCGCCGGAATTGCGGTTGGGCGCTCCCGACACGAGGTTGCCCTGGCCGAAGACGTGCGACGCGTCCATGCCGTTGGCATAGGGCGGCTTGAAGACCAGCACGCGATGGTTGCCCGCGTCCGACACGTACAGCCGCCGCGCGCCGTCCATCGCGAGGCCCGCCGGCGTGACGAGCGTGCCCGCGCCCGTGGCGCCGCCGCGGTTGGGCAGTGACGAGGCGAAGTCCACCTGCCCGATCACGAGGTTGGCGGCCTCGCCGTCCGCGAACGCGCGTGCCGAGGCGAAGCGCAGCACGCGGTGCGCGTTCGCGTCGGCGACCCAGAGTTCGCCCGAGATCGGATCCTCGACGACCGCGGCGGGCCTGAGGAAGTTCGTGGCCGAGGCGCCGCCACCGGCCGGCGCGGCGAATCCGGGCTTGCCGATCACGGCATCGGCGATGGCGTCGGTCGGCGCCGCCCGCGCCATCGTCGAGGCCATGGCGGCCAGGACCAGCGCAACGAGGGCGACGAGGAACGCGGCCACGGCCTTCATCGTCTGCGCCGGCGATTCGTCGTCGCGGCGGCGCCTGCGGGCATTCGTCGTCGAATCCATCTCAGCGCCTCCGGACGGAGGCGCCGCGCTCGGGCATCGCGGATGCCGCCACCGGGAAGGGCCGGTCGAAGGCGAGCACGCGCGCGTTGCCGGCGTCGGCCACGATCACGTCGCCCCCGCCGTCCACCGCCACGCCCGACGGCGTCGCGAAATGGGAACGCCCCACGCCCGGCGAGCCCAGCGCGAAGCCCGACTGCCCGAGCAGCCCCGTGGCGGCCATGCCGGTCGCGAGCGGCGCGACATAGCGCACCACGCGGTGATTGCCCGCGTCGGCCACGAGCAGGTTGCCGCCGGCGTCGAAGGCGAGCGCGGACGGGCGCCACAGGCCGTCGGCGAGATTCGAGCGCCCGACCTGCGCGAAGTCCTTCTGCCCGAGCACGAGGTCCGCGGCCATGTCGTTCGCGAAGGGCGGCGTGAAGCGCAGCACGCGGTTGCCCGCGGTGTCCGCGACGAAGAGTCGTCCCGCGCCATCGAGCGCCAGGGCGCCGTCGCCCGCGGCGAGGCGATTCGCGCCCGGCGACGACGTCTCGAGCGCGCCCGCGTCGGGCTGCCCGATCACCACGTCGGCCTTCGTGGCGGTGCGGGCGTTGCGGAACACGAGCACGCGCCGATTGCCGCCGTCGTGCACGAAGAGCGTGTCGCCGCGCGCGGCGAGGCCGAGCGGGCCGGACAGGCTCGCGGCGCTGCGCCCGCCCTGGTTGGACGCGGTGGTCTCGAACGAGTCGCCCTGCCCGTAGGCGCGGGCGGCCGCCATCCCCGTCGTGAACGGCGGATCGAAGCGCAGCACGCGGTGGTAGCAATCGTCCGACACGTAGATCGAGCCGGCGCCGTCGACGGCCACCGATTGCGGCGAGCAGAAAGACCCGGCGTCGGCCTGCTTCGGCCCGGCCGAGAACTCGTCGGGCTGCCCGATCACCAGATCGGCGGCGTCGGCGTTCTGGAAGGCCTGCGCGCTGGGCCAGGAAAGGACGCGCGCGGCACGCGATTCGACGACGAAGAGCCGGCCGCTGGCCGGATCGATGGCGACGCCCTGCGGGCCGAGGCGATCGAGGCCGGCCGCGTTCACGACGCCGTCGCGCTCGCTGCCCACGCCCGCGTGGTACGGCGTCCTCGTCGAAAAGCCCGGCTGTCCGAGCACGCGGTCGGCGCGCGCATCGAGTTCGCCGCGCGCGTAGGTGCCGACGTACGACGGCCTCGTCCGCCCGCCGTCGCGCGAGACGACCTGCACTGCGTGAGGCCCGTCGTTGGCGATGTCGCCCGCCGCGATCCAGGCGGCGAGGCGGCGGGGCGAGAACACCTGCGTCGTGCGCCGCTCGCCGTTCCAGAGGACCACGGTGCCGGGCGCGAAGCCCTCGCCGGTCACGGTGAGCAGGAAATTGCCCGACCCGACGGGCACGACCTCGGGGCTCAGCGTCGCGACCGAGGCCGGCGCGATCGCGGCCAGGGTGACTTCGCGCGGGGCGTGGCCGTTGCTGAGGGCAGCGGTCGTGGCCGCGGCCAGGGCGACGAGCCCGCAGCAGGCAATGACGGCGACGAGGCGCGGTTGCGGCAGGCGCGTGTCGGGGACATCTCTCGCGAGTGTCGGCGAGAAGGGGGAATCGGTTCTCATGGCGGTCCTTTCGTGATTCGCGGATGAATGGCTCTCATCCGGTTCCACGCAGGTCGCCGCCGATTGCGGACACGACTTTTTCTGCACTTTCCCCGTCGCCGGAAGGCGACAGGTCGGCGCGGCCTCAGCGCGCCGCGTTCACCCGCCGCCTCGCCTCCTTCGTGAGCGGATGCGCCTCGCCCGCGGTCGCCTCGAGGTGCGCGAGCGCCTCGCGCGCGGCGGCCGAGGCCTCGGGGCCGTTGCCCGCGCGCTCCTTGAGTCGCGCGATCGCGATCCAGGCGGCGCCCGCGAACCGCGAGTGCGGCTTCGCCCCCTGCGTGTCCCGCGCGAACACCAGTTAGCCTTCCGCCTCC
>CAZPLW010000287.1:0-4847 GCA_964587315.1 uncultured Lysobacter sp. | reverse complement strand
CGTGATGGGCCACGTCGACCACGGCAAGACCTCGCTGCTCGACAGCATCCGCAAGGCGCGGGTGGCGGTCGGCGAAGCCGGCGGCATCACCCAGCACATCGGCGCGTACCACGTGAAGACCACGCGCGGCGTGATCACGTTCCTCGACACCCCGGGCCACGAGGCCTTCACGGCCATGCGCGCGCGCGGCAGCCAGATCACCGATCTCGTGGTGCTCGTGGTCGCGGCGGACGACGGCGTCATGCCGCAGACCATCGAGGCCATCAACCACGCGAAGGCGGCCAAGGTGCCCATCGTGGTGGCGGTCAACAAGATCGACAAGCCCGAGGCCAACTCGCAGCGCGTGAAGCAGGAGCTGCTCGCGCAGGGCGTGGTGCCGGAGGAGTTCGGCGGCGAGACCCAGTTCATCGAGGTGTCGGCCAAGACCGGCCAGGGCATCGACCAGCTGCTCGAAGCGATCCAGCTGCAGTCGGAGGTGCTGGAGCTTCGCGCGGTCGTGAACGGCCCCGCCCGCGGCATGGTGATCGAGGCGCGCCTCGACAAGGGTCGCGGCCCCGTCGCGACGCTGCTGGTGCGCTCGGGCACGCTCAAGAAGGGCGACAACGTCCTCGCCGGCGCGGTGTTCGGCCGCGTGCGCGCGATGACGGACGAGGACGGCAAGCCCCTGAACGAGGCCGGCCCCTCCATCCCGGTGGAAATCCAGGGCCTGCAGGAAGTGCCCCGCGCCGGCGACGAGATGATCGTCCTCAACGACGAGCGCAAGGCGCGCGAGATCGCGCTCTTCCGCCAGGGCAAGTTCCGCGACGTGAAGCTCGCCAAGCAGCAGGCCGCCAAGCTCGAGAACGCCTTCGACCAGATGGCCGACGCCGCGGTGAAGAGCTTCGCGCTCATCATCAAGGCGGACGTGCAGGGCTCCTACGAGGGCCTCGCGCACGCGCTCTCGAAGCTCTCGACCGACGAGGTGAGGATCAACATCATCCACACCGGCGTGGGCGGCATCACCGAATCGGACGTGAACCTCGCACTCGCCTCGAAGGCGGTCATCATCGGCTTCAACAGCCGCGCCGACGGCGCCGCGCGCAAGCTCGCGGAGCACTCGGGCGTCGACATCCGCTACTACAACATCATCTACGAAGCCGTCGACGACATGAAGCTCGCCGTCACGGGCATGCTCGCGCCCGAGCGCCGCGAGAGCATCCTGGGCACGGTCGAGGTGCGCAACGTCTTCAAGATCTCCAAGGTCGGCACGGTCGCCGGCTGCATGGTGACCGACGGGATGATCAAGCGCGGCTCCTCCATCCGCCTGCTGCGCGGCGGGGTGGTGGTGCACACGGGCGAGTTGGACTCGCTCAAGCGCTTCAAGGACGACGTGAAGGAAGTGAAGCAGGGCTTCGAGTGCGGCCTTTCCCTCAAGGGCTACAACGACCTGCAGGTGGGCGACCTGGTCGAGGCCTTCGAGATCGTCGAGGTCGCGAGGACGCTCGCCTAGGGCCTCGGTCGGCCCGGAACCCTCCCGATGAGCACCGCGCGCCTCGCCCGCATCGCCGACCAGATCCAGCGCGAGCTCGCGGAGCTCGTCCGGCTGGAGCTTCGCGACCCCCGCGTGAAGCTCGTCACCCTGACGGGGGTCGAGCTCTCGCGCGACCAGTCGCACGCCAAGGTGTTCTTCACGACGCTCGGACCGCCGCAGGACGTGGAGGCGTGCGCGGAAGGCCTGGGCCGCGCGGCCGGTTTCCTGCGGGCGGGCCTCGCGCATCGCCTGTCGACCCGCACGGTGCCCGAGCTGCACTTCGAGTACGACGAGTCCATCGAGCGCGGCGTGAAGCTCTCGCGCCTCATCGACGAGGCCGTCTCCCCGCCTCCCCCGCCCCCCGTCCCGCGCCGCAAGCGCACTGCGGACTGAGTCCCCCGGGCCGTGCCGGCGCCGACGGACGGGGTCCTCCTCGTCGACAAGCCTGTCGGGGTGACGTCCACCCGGGTCCTGGGGGCCGCGAAACGCGCCCTCGGCCTGAGGAAGGCCGGCCACACCGGCACCCTCGATCCCTTCGCAACGGGACTCCTGCCCATCGTCTTCGGCGAGGCCACCAAGTTCTCGCGATTCCTGCTCGATGCCGACAAGTCCTATCGGGCACGGCTGCACCTCGGCCACGCCAGCACGACGGGGGACACGGAAGGCGAGATCTCGAAGATCGGCACATTTTCCGGCTCTATCGGCGACATTGAGCCGGTTTTGTCGGAACTTGTCGGCGCGCAGGACCAGGTGCCACCCATGCACTCGGCGGTGCGCATCGATGGCCAGCGGCTGTACGACCTGGCGCGCCAAGGGGTGGAGGTGGCCCGTGAGGCTCGCCGCATCCATGTCCATGAGCTGGATCTTGTAGCGTACTCCGGCGAATTTCTGGAAATTTCGGTGAAGTGCTCGAAAGGCACTTACGTGCGGACATTGGGAGAGGAGATCGGCAAGCGCCTGGGATGCGGCGCCTACCTCACCGAACTGCGGCGGACGGCCATCGGTCGCTTCCGGGCCGAGGACGCGTTGTCGCCCGAATCGCTGGCCTCCCTGGGGCAGGAAGCCGCCCGCGGCCGCCTGCTCGCTCCCGAGGTCCTGGTGGAAGCGTTGTCGCGGCTGGACCTGGACGAACCGGGCGCCTGGGCGCTCTGCAACGGGCAGGAGTGGCCGGTCGCGCCGGAATCGCCAGAGGGGGAATTCGCCGTGTTCGGGCCGGGCGTGCGCTTCCTGGGCGTGGGCCGGGTGGCGGCCGGGCGGCTCTCGGCGGCGCGCCTCATGCACACGGGGCACGGATAGGCCCCTGATTAAGCTTGAGTTTGGGGCGCGAAACTTGCTAAAATCCGCCTTTCACCGCAAGCAACTGATCATTGAAGGACGCTACTGCGCGTCCAGGAGAGAAGAGAGCATGTCCGTCACCACCGCCGACAAGGCGCGAATCGTCACCGAATACCAGCGGGCCCAGGGCGACACGGGCTCGTCAGAAGTCCAGATCGCGCTCCTCACGGAGCGCATCAACGGCCTCACCGACCATTTCAAGGCCAACGTGAAGGATCACCATTCCCGTCGCGGCCTCCTGCGGATGGTGAGCAAGCGCCGCAGCCTCCTCGACTACCTGAAGCGCAGCGACCTCGATCGGTATCGCAAGACGATCGATCGCCTGGGCCTGCGCAAGTAGGCGGCGCCTCCGGTCCGGCGAACCCCGCGACGACGGCCCTCTTCGGGCACTCGCGGGGTTTTTCACTTCCGGACCCCGTTCGCGCCGCATCCCCTCCGGCTTTGCGCGGTCCCGCCGCGGCCTCCCCGGGCCCGGACTTCCGCGTCCCCACATCCCAAGAGGAACCAATACCGTGAAATCGATCAAGAAGACCTTCGCGTTCGGGCGCCACCAGGTGACGCTCGAGACCGGCGAGATCGCGCGCCAGGCCGACGGCGCCGTGCTCGTCACGATGGACGACACCGTGGTGCTCGTGGCCGTGACCGCCCGCAAGGACGTGAAGCCGGGCCAGGATTTCTTCCCGCTCACGGTCGACTACCAGGAGAAGACCTACGCCGCGGGCCGCATCCCGGGCGGCTTCTTCAAGCGCGAGGGCCGCCCCTCGGAAAAGGAGATCCTCACCTGCCGTCTCATCGACCGGCCGCTGCGCCCCCTTTTCCCGGACGGTTTCTACAATGAAGTCCAGGTCGTCGCGACGGTCCTGTCGATCAACCCGGAGGTCGACTCCGACATCCCGGCGATGATCGGCGCCTCCGCGGCGGTCACGCTCGCGGGCATCCCCTTCGACGGCCCCATCGGCGCCGCGCGCGTGGGCTACCTCGACGGCGAGTACATCATCAACCCGACCAAGACGGAGCTCGAGAGCTCGAAGCTCAATCTCGTGGTCGCCGGCACGGCGCAGGCCGTGCTGATGGTCGAGTCCGAGGCGAGCGAGCTTTCCGAGGAAGTCATGCTGGGCGCCGTCGTCTTCGGGCACGAGCAGATGCAGTCCGTCATCCAGGCGATCAACGAGCTGGCCGACGAGGGCGGGCGCGACGACTGGGACTGGGCCCCGGCCGCCAACGACCCGGCGCTCATCGAGAAGATCCGCGCCATCGCCGAGAAGGACCTCGACGAGGCCTACCGCGTGAAGTCGAAGGGCATCCGCTCCGGGAAGCTCGACGACATCAAGAAGCGCGTGCTCGATGCCTGCGTCGTGAACGCCGACCCGCCCGCCGACAGCAACGTCGTGCGCGGCATCCTGAAGGACATGGAGTCGAAGATCGTGCGCGGCCAGATCCTCAACGGCGAGCCTCGCATCGACGGGCGCGACACGCGCACCGTGCGACCCATCTCGATCCGCCCGACGCTGCTGCCGCGCGTGCACGGCTCGGTCCTCTTCACCCGCGGCGAGACGCAGGCGATCGTCGCCGCGACGCTCGGCACGGGCCAGGACGAGCAGCGCATCGACGCGCTCACCGGCGAGTACACCGAGCGCTTCATGCTGCACTACAACTTCCCGCCGTACTCGACGGGCGAGACGGGCCGCGTCGGCGTCCCGAAGCGCCGCGAGATCGGCCACGGCCGCCTCGCCAAGCGCGCGCTCGTCGCGGTGCTGCCCTCGCGCGAGGAGTTCAGCTACACGCTGCGCGTCGTCTCGGAGATCACGGAGTCGAACGGCTCCTCGTCGATGGCCTCCGTCTGCGGCGGCTGCCTCGCGCTCATGGACGCGGGCGTGCCGCTCAAGGGCCACGTCGCCGGCATCGCGATGGGCCTCATCAAGGAAGGCAGCCGCTTCGCCGTCCTCACCGACATCCTGGGCGACGAGGATCACCTCGGCGACATGGACTTCAAGGTGGCCGG
>CAZPLW010000286.1:0-4904 GCA_964587315.1 uncultured Lysobacter sp. | reverse complement strand
CGGCGAACGGTTTTTCGTGGAGCAGGCAGACCAGGCCATGGCGCAGGGCTACTTCACGGACGTGGAGCCCCTCGACGCGCGGCGCGTCCTGCTGCACGCCGCGCCGATGTCGCACGGCTCCGGCCTGTACCTCGTTCCCTACCTCCTCGCCGGGGCCACGCAGGCCGTCCCCGAGTCCGGCGGGTTCGACGCGGACGAGGTCTTCGCGCTGCTCGCGGCCCATCGCGGCGTCGGGATGTTCGCGGCGCCGACCATCGTGAAGCGGCTCGTGGACCGGGCCGCGGCCACCGGCCCGGATCTCTCCGGCCTCGAGACCGTCGTCTACGGCGGCGGCCCGATGTACGTGGCGGACCTGCGCCGGGCGCTCGAGGTGATGGGGCCGCGCTTCGCGCAGATCTACGGCCAGGGGGAGAGCCCGATGACGATCACGGCGCTCGCCAAGCGATTCGTGAACGACCGCGCGCATCCGCGCTGGCTCGAGCGCATCGCCTCCGTCGGCCTCGCGCAGTCCGGCGTCGAGGTGGCGGTGCGCGGCGAGGACGGCCGCGACCTGCCGGCCGGGGAGATCGGCGAGGTGTGCGTGCGCGGCGCCGTGGTGATGCGCGGCTACTGGGGCAACCCGGGGGCCACCGCGACGTCACTGCGCGAGGGTTGGCTTTGGACCGGCGACCTCGCGAGCTTCGACGCGGAAGGCTTCCTCACGCTCAAGGACCGCAGCAAGGACCTCATCATCAGCGGCGGCTCGAACATCTACCCGCGCGAGGTGGAGGAGGCGCTGCTCACGCACCCGGGCGTCGCGGAGGCCTGCGTCGTGGGGCGTCCCGATCCCGAGTGGGGCGAGGCCGTCGTGGCCTTCGTGGTGGCGCGGGGCGAGGCCCCCACGGCGCGCTCGCTCGACGCGCACTGCCTCGCGCGGATCGCGCGCTTCAAGCGGCCGAAGGAATATCGTTTCGTCGAGGCCCTGCCGAAGAACCACTACGGCAAGGTGCTGAAGACGCAGCTGCGCGAGTCGCTCTAGGCCGGCCGGCCCGAACCCGGCGGCAGGAGGCAGACGCGTTCCTCGACGCGCTCCACGCCGGGGACCGTCTCGGCGGCGACGCGCATCGAGTCGCGCTCGGCTTCGGAGTGCGCCATTCCCCAGAGGTGGGCGACGCCCCCGGTCGCGAGCACGTTCACGAAGGGCGTGCGCGAGCCCGTCGCCTTCACCGCGGCGATCACGGCGTCGCGCAGGGCGCGGTCGTCGACGGACGGCGCGGCGTGGGAGGCCGCGGGCCCGGCGACCAGCGCCTGCAGCAGGTTCGCGCGGCTCACGATGCCGACGACGCATCCGTCGCGCACCACGGGCACGCGCTTGATGCGGTGCCGCTCGAGCAGGTCGGCGATCTCGGGGACCGGCGTGTCCTCGGTGGCGACGATCACGTTTCGCGTCATCACGTCGCCGGCGCGGCGGCCGTGGCTCCGGAGCCAGTGGCGCGCGTCGTCCTCGGGGTCGCTCACGAGGGACAGCCACCAGGAGGGCCGGCGCTCCGTGCCGGCGTCGGCGCGGCGGATGAGGTCGCCCTCGCTCACCACGCCCAGCAGGATGCCGTCGCCGTCGACGACGGGCACGGCGCTGATGTGGCGCTCGAGGAGCAGTCGCGCGACCTCCTGCACGGTCGCGTCCTGCGTGACCGTGAGGACCGGCGTCGTCATGACGTCGCGGGCCTGCATGGCGGGTCCCGGCCTATCGGCCGACGGGTTGCGCCTTCAGCCAGGGCGCGAGCGACTCGGCGGTGGCCGCGGCGTTCGCGATGCAGTCGCCCACGGAGACGCCCCCGCGGTAGTTGGCGCAGAAGCGCAGCCCCGGCACCGCCTGCTCGGCTTCCTCGAGCTTCGCGATGCGCTGCAGGTGGCCCAGCTCGTACTGCGGGATGGCCTTCGGCCAGCGGGTGACGACGTTCCACACCGGCGCGGCGCGGGTGCCCAGCAACTCGCGGTGCTCGCGGGCCACCTCGGCGACGATGCGCTCCTGCGTGTCCGCGGCGAGGCCCGGATTGCGGCGGCCGCCGACGAAGGTGGTGAGCATGACGTGATCGGCGTCGGCGCGGCCTTCGAACATCGAGCTCGAGAAGAGCGTGCCCAGGAGCGCGCGGTTCTCCTTTCCCGGCGCGAGCAGGCCGAAGCCGCCCAGCGGGTGCGCGACGTCCGCGCGACGGTAGGCGCTCGCGACGATGGACACCGCCGGGTACTCGATCTGGGCGAGGGCACGCGCCGCCCCGGGCGCGAAGCTCTCCACGAGTCCGGTCGCGACGTACGCGGGCGTCGCGAGGACCACGGCGCGCGAGTGGCGCGTGGTGCGCACGCCGCCTTGCTCGATCGTGGTCACGAAGGAACCGTCCGGCAGGCGCGCGATCGCCACGGCCTTCGCGTCCAGCGTCACGCGGCCGGCCTGCGCGGCGAGCGCGTCGGTGAGGGTCTGCATGCCGCCGGCGAACGAGAAGCTCTTGGCCGTGTTCTTGGCGGTCTCGGCGCGCTTCCTGCGCTCCTTCGCGCCGAGGAACTGGCCCTTGAGCAGGCTGCCCCAGCGCTGCTCGAGCGCGAAGAGCTTCGGGAAGGCGGCCGGCACCGAGAGACGCTCCGGGTCGCCCGCGTAGATGCCGGCGACGAAGGGCTCGATCGCGTAGTCGAGGAATTCCACGCCGAGGCGGCGGCGCACGAAATGCGCGATGGTCTCCTCCTCGTCCGCGGGCTGCTTTGCGATGAAGGGCTCGAGCGCGAGGCGCGCCTTGGCGCCGAACGAGAAGAGCGGGGTCGAGAGGAACGCGCCGGCCGACATGGGCAGCGGCACCGGCTTGCCGCCCTTCACGACGAATCGCGTGTTGGAGATCTCGCTCGCGAAGCGCATCTGCGCCTTCACGCCCGCCGCCTCGAGCAGCTCGCCGATCTTCGGCGTGGTGTCGAGCGCGCTGTTCGGGCCCGTCTCGTACAGCATCGCGCCGCGGCGCACCGATCCGATCACGCCGCCGGCCTTCGGCGCGGGATCGATCACTTCGACGGCAAGGCCGCCGCGCGCGAGGTGGAAGGCCGTCGCGAGTCCCGAAATGCCGGCGCCCACGACGAGGACGTCGAGGCCGGCGGTCATGGTGTCCATGGTGTTCGATCCGTTTTCCATTTTGCGCAGCCTTCTTTTTAGGCTCGTGGGTGCGGGGTCGGTTGATGCGAATCAAGCGTGGCGGCGCATAATGTCACCATGGTCCCACAAGAAGCGCTGTTTCCCGGTTTCGAGGTCGTCCGGGCGCCCGGCGCCGGCGCCGAGGTGCACGCCGTCGTGGGCGGTCACGGACCGCCCCTTCTCCTGCTGCACGGCTACGCGCAGACCCACGCGCTCTGGCACAAGGTCGCCCCTCGTCTCGCCCGGCAGTTCACGCTGGTGTGCGCGGACCTGCGCGGCTACGGCGATTCCGGCAAGCCGCCTTCCGACGAAAGCCACGCGGCCTATTCCAAGCGCGAGATGGCGAAGGACGCCGTCGCGCTCATGAAGCACCTGGGCCACGAGCGGTTCCGTCTCGCGGGACACGACCGCGGCGCCCGCGTCGCCCACCGCCTCGCGATGGACCACCGCCAGGCGGTCGAGCGCCTCGCGGTGCTCGACATCGCGCCTACCCTCGCGATGTACCAGCAGACGAACATGGCCTTCGCGCGCGCCTACTGGCACTGGTTCTTCCTCATCCAGAAGTCGCCGATTCCCGAGGCCATGATCGGCGGCGACCCGGCGGGCTACCTCGCCTTCAAGATGCGCGACCGCGGCATGGGCGCGGACCCGTTCGACCCGCGCGCCTGGGCCGAGTACGTGCGGTGCTTCACGCCCGAGGCCATCCACGCCACGTGCGAGGACTACCGGGCGGCCGCCACGATCGACCTCGCGCACGACCAGGCCGATCGCGACGCGAACCGGCGGCTCTCGTGCCCGCTCCTGGTCCTGTGGGGCGCGAACGGCGTGATCGAGCGCTGCTTCGACGCGCTGGCCGAGTGGCGCAAGGTCGCCACCGACGTGCGCGGCAAGGCGCTGCCTTCCGGCCACTACCTCGCCGAGGAGGTCCCCGACCTCGTGGCGGAGGAATTCGAAACGTTCTTCGGAGATTGACCCGCTATGAAGACCTACCGTATCGCCACCATTCCCGGCGATGGCATCGGCACGGAAGTGCTGCCCGAAGGCCAGCGCGTGCTCGAGGCCGCCGGTCGCAAGTTCGGCATCGGCTTCGCCTGGGACGAGAAGCCCTGGAGCTGCGAGTACTACCGGAAGCACGGGCGCATGATGCCCGAGGACGGCCTCGCCACCATCCGCGGCCATGACGCCATCTACCTGGGCGCCGTGGGCTTTCCCGGCGTGCCGGACCACGTCTCGCTCTGGGGCCTGCTGGTGCCCATCCGCCGCGAGTTCCAGCAGTACGTGAACCTGCGGCCCGTGCGCCTCATGCCCGGCGTTCCCAGCCCGCTCGCGAACCGCAAGCCCGGCGACATCGACTTCTGGGTCGTGCGCGAGAACAACGAGGGCGAGTATTCCTCGATGGGCGGTCGCATGTACGCGGGCACCGAGGCCGAGTTCGCCACGCAGCTCTCGGTGTTCTCGAAGAAGGGCACGGACCGCATCATGCGCTACGCCTTCGAGCTGGCGATGAAGCGCGCGAGAAAGCACGTGACCAGCGCCACCAAGTCGAACGGCATCTCGATCACGATGCCGTACTGGGACGAGCGCTTCAAGGCGATCAGCGCGGAATACCCGGACGTGAAGACCTCGCAGTTCCACATCGACATCCTCACGGCGCACTTCGTCCAGCACCCGGACTGGTTCGACGTCGTGGTGGGCTCGAATCTCTTCGGCGACATCCTCTCGGACCTCGGGCCCGCCTGCACCGGCACCATCG
>CAZPLW010000285.1:0-4912 GCA_964587315.1 uncultured Lysobacter sp. | reverse complement strand
CCGCCGCGCTGCGCGGCCCTGGGCGGCGCGGGGCGCGCCCGCGTGCGCGACCGGCACTCGCTCGACGCCATGGCGGTACGCTATCTTTCCATCCTGTCCGACGGGACTTCGTGCCCGGCACCACCCTGCGAGCGATTCGATGTCCGACCCGATCTTCGTCCTGCCTGAGCACCCCCAGCGCCGCCCCCTCAACGACGAGGTGCACGCCCGGCCGCCGGTGCGCCTCATGGGCCCGCACCGCATCGTGTTCCTCGCCATCCGCCATGGCCCGTCCGAGCGCGCCGCCCATCGCGAGGCGGTTCAGCGCCTCGCGCAGTCCCACGGCGAGGCGGGGCCTCCCGCCGACCACCAGGTCCTGCGCCTCGCGCCGCACCTGCGCCTGAAATGGGAGGGACACGCGGAGTTCTCGAGCTACACGTTCTTCCACGAAGGCGAGAGCCGCGTCGCGCCGGCCGAGGTGCTCGCGCAGGCCCGCTGGGCGGAGGTCGCGACGGACCTGCCGGGCGAAGTCTTCGTCGCGGCGACCATCGAGCTCTCCCGGGGGGCGGGCGAGTCGCCGCCGCCCGATGCGTTCAAGACGAAGGCGGACACGGTCGTGGGCGGCGCGCTCGCCGAGGGGCGCGCGTGGGCCTACACGGACTTCCGCATCCGCGAGGACGGCTTCACCCACTTCCTCATCCTCGCGCGCGAGGGCATGGGCGTGGGGCAGGCGGGCCGCATGGTGCAGCGCCTGCTCGAGATCGAGACCTACCGGATGATGGCGCTCACCGCCTTTCCCCTGGCGCGCGAGTCGCTGCCGGAACTGGCCGCCATGGAGAAGGAGCTCGGGCGCATCGTCGAGCGCATCGCGGGCGCCGCGACGACCGACGAGGCGAAGCTGCTGGACGACCTCACGAACCTCGCCGCGCACGTCGAGCGGCTCCAGAACGACACGAGCTTCCGCTTCCAGGCCTCCGAGGCCTACGACGCGCTGGTGAAGCGCCGCATCGCGGAGTTGCGCGAGGTGCGCATCCCGGGGCTGCAGACGATCGAGGAATTCATGCAGCGCCGCCTCGCCCCCGCCATGGCCACCTGCCGCAGCACGTCGCAGCGCATCGGCCACCTCGCGGCGCGCGTGGCCCGGGCGAGCGCGCTGCTGCGCACGCGCGTGGACATCGCGCGGGAGCAGCAGAACCAGCTGATCCTCGCGGCGATGAACCGCCGCTCGCGCCTGCAACTCAAGCTCCAGCAGGCGGTCGAGGGGCTGTCCGTCGTCGTCATCACCTACTACGGCTCGTCCCTGGTCGGCACGATCGCGAAGGCGGTGAAGGGGCAGGGCGTGCCGGTGAATCCGGATCTCGCCATGGCGGTGTCCGTCCCCTTCATCGCGGCGGCGGTGTTCCTCGCGGCGCGCGGCGTGCGCCGCTCGCTGCTCGCCGAGGGCGGCGGGAAGGGCGCGTCGTGAGCGCCGAGGCTTTCCGCTACTGCCCGCGCTGCGCCTGCGCGCTCGCCCCGCGGGGCATTCCCGATGCGGGCGGCGCCGTCCTCGAGCGGCTCGCCTGCACGGGCCCGGATTGCGGCTTCGTGCAGTGGGGCAATCCCACGCCGGCGGTGGGGGCGCTGGTGGAGCACGAGGGCGAGATCCTGCTCGCGCGCGGGCAGGGCTGGCCCGAGGGCTGGTTCGCGCTCGTCACCGGCTACCTCGAGGCGCGCGAGGACCCGAAGGCGGCCGTGGCGCGCGAGGTGCGCGAGGAACTGGGGCTCGACACGGTCGAGGCCCATCTCATCGGCAACTACATCTTCGAGAAGAAGAACGAGGTCATGCTCTGCTACCACGTGGTGACGACCGGCACGGTGAGGCTCGGCGAGGAGATCGCCGAGATCCGGCGCCACCGGCCCGCGGACCTGAAGCCCTGGCCGCGCGCCACGGGCCTCGCGGTCGCCGACTGGATGCGCTCGCGCTCTCTCGCCTTCGAGTTCGCGGACTTCCCGCCCATCCCCAAGCCTCCCCACGGGGGCCCGCGATGAGCGAGGCGGCCGCGCGCGTCGCCGGGTACCTCCGTGCCGCGGGTCTCGAGCAGCTCGAGGGCCACGAGGAGGAGATCGCGCTCGCCATCGCGGACCTGATCGAGGCGATGGCGGACAAGGTGGAGGTGGGCGATGCGTCCTCGCTCTACACCTATCGCGTCCCGATGCTCTCCGAGGACGGCACCTGCTCGGTGATCGACCGGATGGCGCCGGTGCCCTACGACCTCGCGGGCATCCTGGGCGGGCGAAGCGACCAGGCCACGCGCCGGCTCGCGCTCCTCGAGCGCCTCGTGGAGCGCACTCAGGAGACCACGGGCTGCGATTGGGTCGGCATCTACCAGCGGCGCCTCACGCCCGCGGGCGCTCCCGTGCTCGTGAAGCTCTCCTACGTCGGCCGGCCGAGCCGCGCCGAGTTCCCGCTCACGGCCGCGTTCGCCGAGGGCAGCACCAACAGCACCGTGGGCCTCACGGGACGCGCGCTGGTGATCGACGACGTGAAGCAGCACGTCGAGTCGGGCGGAGCGTTCTACGTCTGCGACGACGAGGTGCAGTCGGAGGCGTGCCTGCCGCTGGTGAGCGACTCGCGGGAGGTGCTGGGCATCGTCGACGCGGAGGCGAAGCCGCGCGCGTTCTTCGGGCCCAAGCGCCTCGCGCGCCTGGCGGCCCTCGCCCTCGTCGCCACGGCGGTGCTGCCGTGACCCACCCCATCCGCCCGCGCGAGATCGACCACCTGGTCCTGCGCGTGCGCGACCCCGAGGCCATGATCGCCTTCTACGTCGAGGTCATCGGCTGCACCGTGGAGCGCCGGCGCGACGACATCGGCCTGCTGCAGCTGCGCGCGGGACGCTCGCTCATCGACCTCGTTCCCGTGGACGGCAAGCTCGGCCGCGCGGGCGGCGCGGCGCCGGGAGCGCAGGGGCGCAACCTCGATCACCTCTGCCTGCGCGTCGAGCCGTTCGACGGCGCGGCCATCCTCGCGTTCCTGCGCGCGAAGGGCGCCACGCCCGGCGACATCGAATCGCGCTACGGCGCCGAGGGCGAGGGCCCGTCGATCTACCTGGCCGACCCCGAGGGCAACACGGTCGAGCTCAAGGGACCGCCGGCTTCGTCCATCGCTGCGGCCCCGTGATCCCGGCGCTCGAGATCCGCGGCCTCGAGAAGCGCTTCGGATCCACGCGCGCCGTCGACGGCCTGGACCTGGTGGTGCCCGAGGGCGAGCTCTTCGCGCTGCTCGGCCCCAATGGCGCGGGCAAGACGACGACGCTGCGGCTCGTGGCGGGCCTCCTCGCGCCCGACGCCGGATCGATCCGCGTCGCGGGCCACGACGTGGCGGCCGACCCGCTGGCGGCCAAGCGCGCGCTCGCGTTCCTGCCGGACGAGCCGCAGCTCTACGCGAAGCTGCGCCCGCTCGAGTACCTCGCCTTCGTCGCGGGCCTGTGGGGCCTCGACCCGAAGGCGGCCGAGGCGCGCGCGCGCGAGCTGCTCTCGATGCTCGGCCTCGAGGGCACGCAGGCCGACTACGTCGAGACCCATTCGCGCGGCATGAGGCAGAAGCTCGTGCTCGCGGGCGCGCTGCTGCACGACCCGGCCGTGATGATCCTGGACGAGCCGCTCACGGGGCTCGACGCCGCCGCGGCGCGGCTCGTGAAGGACCTGCTGGCCGCGCGCGCGGCCTCGGGCCGCACCGTCATCCTCAGCACGCACATCCTCGAGGTGGCCGAGCGAGTCGCGACGCGGCTCGCCATCGTCGCGAAGGGCCGCGTCGTGGCGCAGGGTTCCATGGCGGACCTGCGCGCGGGCTCGGACCGGACGCTGGAGGACATCTTCCTCGAGCTCACGCGCGAGGGCGCTTGAGCTTCCGGCCGGCCTCGCCGGGCTTTCTCGTCGCCTTCGAGGTGCGGCTCGCGTGGCGGCGCGTCGCGGGCGAGCGGCGGTGGCTCGCGATCGTCGCCCTGATTCTCTTCTGGGCTGCCCTGCATGGGGCGGCCCATGCCTTGCTTCGCGGCGAGCGCCTCGAGAGCCTGCGTGGCGCGCCCCTGAAGCTCGCGGGGACGATGACGCTCTTCGCGCTGCTCACGATCGTCGCGACGTCGTTCGGGCTCGCGGTGCACGGCCTCTTCGAGCGGCGCGATCTCGACCTCGTGTTTTCCGCGCCGGTGCCCGCGCGCACCGTCTGGGCGGCGCGGACGCTGGCGATCGCCGCGAGCGTGGTGGCGTTCCCGGCGTACTTCTGGCTGCCCTTCGCCCACGCCGCGGCGTGGCGCGGTTCGGCGAGCGCGCTCGCGGCCTATCCCGCCCTCGCGGCGTTCGCGCTGCTCTCGGCGTCCGTCGCGCTCCTGGCGACCCTCGCCCTCGCGCGCGTCGCGGGACCGAGGCGAGCCCGGGTCCTCGCGCAGGTGCTGGGCGCGCTGGTCGGCGCGGCGATCTTCCTCGGTTTCCAGGCCCGCTCCTTCCTGCCGGAATCGCGGCGAGCCGACATGGCCGCCTGGTTCGCCTCGGACGCCGGACGGGCCTGGATCGGCGATGCGAGCCCGCTGTGGTGGCCGGCGCGCGCGCTCCTGGGCGAGGCGATTCCCCTGGCGGGACTCCTCGTGCTGGCGGGCGCCGGGTTCGCCGTCGCGGTCCGCGCGGCCGGGCGGGCCCAGGCGCGCGGTGCGCTCGAGGCGATGCCGGGCGGACGCGGGCGCAAGGGGAACGCGCAGGCGGGATCGGCGCGATTCGGCGACTCGATCGCGCGCGCGGTGCTCGTGAAGGAATGGCGGCTCATCGCGCGGGACCCGCGCGCGATCCTGCACACCCTCCTGCCGCTGCTCTACCTCACGCCGCTGCTGTTCGCGGGACTTCGATCCGGCGAGGCGCTCGCGCTCGTGGCGCCGGCCGTCGTCGTGCTCGCGGGATTCCTCGC
>CAZPLW010000284.1:0-4920 GCA_964587315.1 uncultured Lysobacter sp. | reverse complement strand
GGCCAGCGCCAGCGCGTGGCCATCGCGCGCGCCATCCTCGCGGACCGCTCGATCCTGCTGCTCGACGAGGCCACCAGCTCCCTGGACGCCGAGAGCGAACGGGCCGTGCAGCTCGCGCTCGAGGGGCTCATGAAGGGGCGCACGACGCTCATCATCGCGCACCGCCTGGCCACGGTAAAATCCGCGGACCGCATCGTCGTCATGGACCACGGGAAGATCGTGGCCATCGGCACCCACGACGAGCTGGTCCGCGAGGCCGGCCTGTACGCGCGCCTGGCCTCGCTGCAGTTCGCCGCCCGATCCGAGGACCTCATCCCATGAGCATCGCCCGCCTTGCCGCGTTTCTCGCCACGCTCGCGGCCGCGTCCGCGCTCGCCCAGACGGAGCCGGCGCAGCCGGCGCCGGCGCAGCCGGACCCCTCCCCCCAGCCTGCGGCGACGCCGGTCCCGTTTCCGCGTGCCGGCCCGCCGATCGCGCCCGTGCGCGAGGTGCGCGAGACGCATCACGGGGTGGAAGTGACGGACCGCTATCGCTGGATGGAGGACGCGGCTTCCCCCGAGGCGCGCGCGCACCTCGAGGCCCAGGACGAGCACGCCCGTTCCCAGCTCGCGCGCATTCCCGGCCGCGAGGCGATGCTCGCGCGCATCCGCGAGCTCTCCGCGGGCACCGTCGCCGTCACGGCGATCTCGATGGCGGAGGGCCGGGTGTTCTACCTGAAGTTCGCGCCGGGCCGCGCGACGCCGGTGCTTTGCGTGCGCGAGGGCTTCGCGGGCGCCGAGCGCGTGCTCGTGGACCCGTCGAGGTTCGACGCGCCCCCGCGGCGCGCCGCGATCTCGTGGTACCACGCCTCGCCCGACGGCCGCCGCGTGGCCTACGGCGTGGCGCTCGCGGGCACGGAGGACGCGACGCTGCGGGTGCTCGAGGTCGCGGGCGCGAAGGACATGGGCGTCGGCCTCGAGCGCGCCCGTTTCAACTCGCAGATGGGCTGGCACCACGACAGCAACGCGTTCTACTACGCGCGCATCCCGGAAGGCCAGCGCGATGTCTCGAAGCGCAACGCGGGCCTGCGCGTCTATCGCCACGTGCTGGGCCGCCCGGCGGCGCAGGACGAGATCGTGTTCGCCTCCGGCATCGGCGGGGCGAGGGAGGTGCCGGAGTTCGTCTATCCGTCGATCGTCGTGCCGGAGGATTCGAATTACGCCTACGCCATCGCGCGCCACGGCGTCGCCCGCGAGATCGCGGTGTACCAGAGCCCGGTGAAGGACCTCGCCGCGGGCCTGCCGAAGTGGACGCGCATCGTCGCGTACGCGGACGGCGTCACCGCGATGGTCGCCTGGAAGGACGACGTCTACCTCCTCACGCACCAGGGGGCGCCGCGCCACAAGGTCGTCGCCCTCAGGGCCTCGAAGCCGGAGATGGCCCGGGCGAGGGTCGTCGTGCCGCAGGGCGACTCCGTCATCGTCGCGATGTCGCTCGCGGCCGACGCGCTCTACCTGCGCACCACGGTCGGCGGGCTGGAGCGGCTCGAGCGGCTCAACCTGGGGCTCGGCGCCTCGAAGACGCCGGAGTTCGTGAAGACGGCCTTCGACGTGGCGATGGCGCAGATCGTGACGCACCCGAGGCGG
Source organism: uncultured Lysobacter sp. (assembly GCA_964587315.1). Lineage (GTDB taxonomy): Bacteria > Pseudomonadota > Gammaproteobacteria > Burkholderiales > Usitatibacteraceae > FEB-7. The sequence goes on along the minus strand of CAZPLW010000284.1, from coordinate 3,295 downwards.
CCGGGCGCGATCCTGCGCACGCAGGGCTTCATCGAGGCGCCCGCGGTGATCGCGGTCGAGGCGCGCACCGGCAACCTGAAGAACACGGGCCTGCAGCCCGCGCCGGCCGCGGACTTCGGCAGCATGGACGAGGTGCGCCTGTACGCGAAGAGCCACGACGGCGTGAAGATCCCGGTGACGCTCCTGTACCGCAAGACGACGATGCTCTCGGCGGACAACCCGACGCTTCTCATCGGCTACGGCGCCTACGGCATCTCGATGGCGCCCTCGTTCGATCCCACGCGCCTCGCCTGGCTCGAGCGCGGCGGCATCATCGCCATCGCCCACCTGCGCGGCGGCGGCGAGTACGGCGAGGAATGGCACCGCGGCGGCTACAAGGCCACCAAGCAGAACACGATCCTCGACTTCATCGCGGTGGCCGAATTCCTCATCCAGTACGGCTTCACGACCCCGCGCCACCTCGCCATCCAGGGCTCGAGCGCGGGCGGCATTCCCGCCGCCGGGGCGATGGTGCGCCGGCCGGAACTCTTCGCCGCCGTCGTGCCGCGCGTCGCGGTGCTCGACATGCTGCGCGCCGAGTTCTCGCAGAACGGCCAGGCCAACATCCCGGAGTTCGGTTCCGTCGCCACGCGCGAGGGCTTCGACGCGCTGTTCGGCATGTCGGCGTACCACTGGGTGAAGGACGGGACCGACTACCCGGCGGTGCTCCTCACCACCGGCCTCAACGACCCGCGCGTCGATCCCTGGCAGGCCGCCAAGATGGCGGCCCGGCTGCAGGCGGCCGGCGGCGCGAAGCCGGTGCTCCTGCGCGTCGAGCGCGAGGGCGGGCACGGGCAGGGCGCGACGCGCGCGCAACGCGAGGAGGAGCTGGCGGACATCTATTCGTTCCTCCTCTGGCGCTTCGGCGTCGCGGCCTTCCAGCCCGTTCCCTGAAGCGCGGCTGTCACAATCCGCGCCTCCGGGAGGCCATCCGTACGAAAATGGGAAACGGGGAAGCGTCCCCGGTTTCCCGAGCGCCCCCCTTCTCGAACGGAACGGATCATGGAACTCATTCTCTGGCGGCACGCCGATGCCGAAGTCGGCCATCCCGACCTCGAACGCAAGCTCACGGACAAGGGCCGGCGGCAGGCGGCGCGCGTGGCGAAGTGGCTCGAGCCCCGGCTGGACGGCAAGTGGCGCGTGATCTCGAGTCCTGCCGCCCGCGCGAGGCAGACGGCCGAGGCGCTGGGGACGAAGGTCGAGGTGTGCCTCACGCTGGGAACGCTGGAGACCGAGAACGCCCTCCTGCGCGAGGCCGGCTGGCCCGACGCCGAGGAGAACGTGATCGTCGTCGGCCACCAGCCGACCCTCGGCCGCGTCGCCGCGCGCCTGGTGAGCGGCCACCACGGCGATCTCGCCGTGAAGAAAGGCTCGATCTGGTGGTTCTCGAGCCGCATCGAAGGCGGCCACGGCACGGGCGAGACGTTGCTTCGCGCGGTGATCACGCCGGACCTCACCGACTAGCCCCGCGTGGCGCCCGGTCGCGGCAGGGCATAATTCCGGTTGGATTCGCCACCGGAACGACCGCCATGATCGAGATGACCGTGCAGGACATGACCTGCGGCCACTGCGCCGCCACCATCACCGGGGCCGTGAAGGCCCTCGATCCCGCGGCCACGTGCGACATCGACCTGGCCGCCCATCGCGTGCGCATCGAGAGCGCCTTCCCGGCTGAGCGTCTTCGCGCCGCCATCGAGCGCGCCGGTTTCACGCCCGCGATCGCGAGCCCGACCTGAACCCCGCGCCGCCGGCCATGGCGCGCCACGACCTCTCCGAGTTCCGCCACGACCACGCGTTCGACGAGGGCAACGTCGCGGGCGAGCGGCGGCTGTGGATCGTCGTGGCCATCACCGCGGCCACGATGGTGGCCGAGATCGTGGGCGGCTGGATCACCGGCTCGATGGCGCTCACGGCCGACGGCTGGCACATGGGCACGCACGTCGCGGCGCTCGGCATCGCCGCGGTGTCCTACCGCCTCGCGCGGCGCTGGTCCGCCGACTCGCGCTTCGCCTTCGGCACCTGGAAGATCGAGGTGCTGGGCGCCTTCTCGAGCGCCCTGCTGCTGGGCGTCGTGGCGCTCGCGATGGTGGTCGAGTCCGTGCGGCGGCTGGTGAGCCCCGAGCCCATCGACTACGTGCCGGCGCTCGTGGTCGCCGTCGTGGGCCTCGCGGTGAACCTCGCCTCGGCGCTGCTGCTGGGCGGGCATGACCATGGTCACGAGCACGGCAGCTCGCACGATCACGGCCACGGCGGCGCGCACGATCACGGCCACGATTCGCCCCATCGCCACGGCGACCTCAACCTGCGCTCGGCCTACGTGCACGTGCTGGCGGACGCCTTCACGTCGGTGCTCGCGATCGCCGCGCTCGCGGCCGGGCTCTACGCGGGCTGGAGCTGGCTGGACCCGGCGATGGGGATCGTGGGGGCCGTCGTCATCGGCTGGTGGGCCAAGGGCCTCACGACCGAATCGGCCCGCGTGCTGCTCGACCGCGAGATGGACTCGCCGGTCGTGGCCGACGTGCGCCGCGCCATCGAGTGCGACGGCGACGCGGAGATCGCGGACCTGCACGTGTGGCGCGTGGGCCGCGACCGCTACGCCTGCGCCCTCACCGTCGTCGCGCGCGACCCGCTGGATCCGGCCAAGTACCACGCGCGGCTGCGGCCGGTGAGGGCGGTCGCGCACGCGTCCATCGAGATCCATCGCTGCCCGCACTACAACTGCCCTTGAGGGCGGGCGGAACCGTCGACAAGACCGGGGCAAATCGGCCATAGTCGCGTCGGGGCCGAAGAGCCCTGGCCCCTGACCTCCCTCGCCCGATGAATACCCCGCTCGCCCGAGAGTTCCGCCACATCCTGCTCTGGCCCGTCCAGCTGCGCCGCCTTCGCCAGGAGAAGGGCGCGGCGAGCTACTGGGAGGTCCTGCGCGCCCATCCCGGGCCGTGGAAGGAGGTCAAGGACAACCTGCTGGTCGACGACGATTCGTGCCAGCAGGGCTATCGCGAGTTCGTCTACTTCCTGCCCTACGTGCAGCGCTTCCTCTACGGCTTCGGCGAGGTCGACGCGCACACGCCCTCGAGCCTGCACATGTTCCGCCGCGACGACATCGCGACCGCCCGCGTCCGGCTGCGGGCGGACGACGCGAAGTTCGACCTCGCGGTGGCGCGCACGCGGCTCGTGTTCTTCTACGACCAGGACGTCACCCTTCTCGCCCTCGAGGTCGTGGCGCACGACCTGCCCCTCGAGGACGCGATCGAGT
>CAZPLW010000283.1:0-4933 GCA_964587315.1 uncultured Lysobacter sp. | reverse complement strand
CGGCGCACGATCGCAGCGCCGCCGATGCCGCGGCCGACGGCGCGCTCGCGTCCCTCGCGGCGAGCCTCGCGCGGGAATGCGCCGCGCGCGGCGTCACGGTGAACACCGTCGCACCGGCCTTCATCCGCTCGCCGGCCGACACCGACGCGCTCACGGAGGCGCAGCGGCGCCAGGCGCTCGCGGGCATCCCGGCGGCGCGCTTCGGCGAGCCGGAGGAATTCGGCCACGCGGTGCGCTACCTCGTCTCGCCGCTGGCCGGCTACGTGACCGGCGAGGTGCTGCGCATGGACGGGGGCATGCACCTGGGCTAGCGCCGGCCTTCGAGTTTCTTGAACTGGTTCAATCCGGGCGGCCGACCGCGATCGTAGTCTCGGGCCTTCCATGGTCCCGATCCCGCCGATCCGCCCCGCGCCTTCCCCGTCGCCCGCCGGCGCGGCGCTCGCGCTCCTGGCCGCCTACCACGAGTGCATCGGCCACCTGCTCGTCCACCTCGAGGACCTCCTGGCCGAAGGCCTGCGCGACCCGGCCGCGCGCGAGGCGGTCGCCCGCGACATCCTCTCGGGATTCGACTGCGCGCTGCACGTGCACCTGGACGACGAGGAAGACGACGTCTTCCCGGCGATCCTCGCCGCGGCCGAATCGCCGGCGCGGCGCGCGCAGGCCTTCGAGCTGGTGTCCTCGCTGCTCGTCGACCACCGCGAGATGGCCGAGTTGTGGACGCGGCTTCGCGTCTCGCTCGGCGCGCTGGGCGGCGGCGTCGCGCTGCCCTTTCCCGAGTTCACCGCGCGCCGCTTCCTCGACCTGTGCCGCCGCCACATCGACCGCGAGGAGCGCGAGCTCGGCGACCTCGCGCGGCAGATTCCGCGCGAGCGCCTGGAACAGGTGGCCGTATCGATCGCGCGCCGGCACCAGATCGCGGCCGACTGCTGCCCCCGCAAGGGACGCGGGTCGTGAGCGCATCCGCCCGGGCCGCCGTCATCGCCCTGGCCGCGGGCCTCGCGGCGGGCGTGCTCGCGTGGGACGTCGACTGGAAGCATGGCGCGCTGGCCGAACTCATCCGGGCGCCGGCGAGCCCCGACGTGCGCGCCCTCGCGCTCACCTGGGAGCGCACCCACTGCTACGAGTGCGAAGCGCCCGCGGAGCCGTCCGCTAGCGAAGCGCGCGCGCGAGCCAGACCGCCGCGCTGAGGACCACGACGGCGCCGCCCTGGTGGGCAGCTCCGAGCGGGACGGGCACGACGGCGAGCAGCGTCGCGATCCCGAGCACCACCTGCGCGAAGGTCGCGACGGCGAGCGTGCCGGCCGCGAGGCGCGCGGGACGCGCGGCCGCCGCGTCGCGCAGCACGCCCCACGCGACGATCCAGGCGCCGGCCAGGACGACGAGCGCGAGGGTGCGGTGGACGAACTGCACCATGGCCATGTTCCAACCGAAGTTGCGCCACCACGGCTCGATCATCCAGACCTCGGGCGGCACGAGATGCCCGTTCATGAGGGGCCAGGTGTTGTAGGCGAATCCCGCGCGGATCCCGGCGACGAGCCCGCCCGTGAGCGCCATGGCGAAGACGAGCACGGCGAACGCGAGCGCCGCGCCGGCGAAGCGCGAGCGCGCGGGCGGGCGGTCGCGCAGCAGCAGGCCCGTGGCGACCCACAGCATCGCGGCGTGGATGAGGAGCGCGAGCCCCAGGTGCGCGGTGAGCCGGAACTGGCTGACGCGCGGGTCGTCGACGAGGCCGCTCTTCACCATGTACCAGCCCATGGCCCCTTGCAGGCCGCCCAGCACGAAGATGCCGCCCAGGCGCCGCACGAGCGGGCCGTCCAGCCGGCCCCGCACCCAGAAATAGAGGAACGGCACGAGGAACGCGATGCCGATGAAGCGCCCGAGGAGCCGGTGGAAGTACTCCCACCAGAAGATGCCCTTGAACCCCTCGACGGTCATGTCGTGGTTTCGCTGCCTGAACTCCGGCGTGAGCTTGTACTTCTCGAACTGCGCGGCCCAGTCGGCGTCGTCGAGCGGCGGGATCGTGCCGATGAAGGGCTGCCACTCCACGATCGACAATCCCGAATGGGTGAGCCGGGTCACCCCGCCCACCACGACCATGGCGAAGACGAGCGCGCAGCAGGCGAGGAGCCACGCCGCGACGGCGCGGCGCGAACCGGGGGCGGGCCCGGCATCGGCCGCCGGAAGGGGGGAGGCGAAGGCGTTCACGGTTGCCATGGTAGCGGGGGCGGGACGCTCCGGCCATGCGCACACGGGCCAACCGCCGAATTCTTGAACCCGTTCAAGTTTTTTCGGAACCCGCCCTCCTAGCATCCCCTGACCGACGTGCCGGGCCACAACGGCCGCGGGACCTTTCCCATCCCCAGGAGGACGACCCCATGAGCCAGGCACCCGCCACCCCCGGAGCGGCCGAAGACGACGTTCACGACGAGCCCATCCCGATGATGCAGCAGCTCATCGACAACCCCTTCCTCCTTCTCTTCCTGGGCGTGGCGATGCCGACGGTGCTCTACATCGTCTGGGGCGTGATGGAGATCGTGGGCATCCCCCTCGCGAAATGACCCGACCGGAGAGCCCGACATGAGCGCCATCGAACCCCCCGCCCAGCGCGTCTGGTGGAAGCAACCCCTCGACCGCGTCGAAGGCACGTGGATCGTCATCGCCTTCGTGTGGTGCATGGTGATGTTCTTCATGATGCCGTACTGGCACGTCTACGGTAAGCAGAACCTCTCGAACGAGGCCTACCGCTCCTCGCCGGAAGCCTTCCGCGCCAAGGCGCAGGCCATGGTGGACAAGCACACGGTGCGCACGGTCACCGAGCAGAACATCCCCGTCGTGCACCCCGTGCCCGGGTCCGACGTCTACCTGGTGGCGCAGCTGTGGCAGTGGTGGCCCGTCCTCGAGCTCGAGGAAGGCCAGACCTACCGCCTGCACATCATGTCGACCGACTGGCTGCACGGCTTCTCGCTGCAGCCCGAGAACATCAACATCCAGGTGCACCCCGGCTACGAGCACGTGGTGACGCTCACGCCGACGAAGGAGGGGACGTACTCGATCATCTGCAACGAGTACTGCGGGATCAACCACCACACGATGGCGAGCAAGCTCTACGTCGTGAAACCGAAGAAGAGCTAGGGAGAGCGCCATGGCCGTCAACCGCAACTTCCGCACCTGCCCGTCCACCGGCCTCGTCTACCACGAGCCGGCCGAGAAGCTCATCCGCTGGAACGCCGTCGCGGGCGTCGTCTCGCTGCTGGTGGGCGGCGTCCTCGCGCTCCTGGTCACGCTCACGCGCTGGCCGGCCGTGAAGCTCCTGCCGCCGGACTGGTTCTACCTGGTGCTCACCGCGCACGGGCTGGACATGCTCGTCTTCTGGATCATCTTCTTCGAGATCGCGGTGCTCTACTTCGCCGCCTCGACGCTGCTCAAGTGCCGGCTCGCGACGCCGAAGGTGGCCTGGGTGGCCTTCTGGCTGATGATCGTGGGCGCGATCACGAACAACATCGCCGTGTTCAAGGGCGACTCGAGCGTGATGTTCACCTCGTACGTTCCCATGGGGGCGCACCCGCTCTTCTACCTGGGGCTCATCCTCTTCGCCGTGGGCGCGCTCGTCGCGTGCTTCGTCTTCTTCGGCACGCTGGTCGTCGGCAAGGCGGAGAAGACCTACAACGGCTCGATCCCGCTGGTGACCTTCGGCGCCGTGACGGCCGCGATCATCGCCGTCTTCACCATCGCCGCGGGCGCGATCATCCTCATCCCGACCTTCCTGTGGTCCGTGGGGCTGGTGAGCCACATCGACTCGCTCATGTACCGCACGGTCTGGTGGGCCTTCGGCCACTCCTCGCAGCAGATCAACGTGGCGGCGCACGTGTCCGTCTGGTACGCGATCGCCGCCATCGTGTTCGGCGCGAAGCCCATGAGCGAGAAGGTGAGCCGCGGGGCGTTCGTGCTCTACATCCTGTTCCTGCAGCTCGCGAGCGCGCACCACCTGCTCGCCGACCCGGGCCTCACCTCCAACTGGAAGATCTTCAACACCAGCTACGCGATGTACCTCGCGGTGCTCGCCTCGATGGTGCACGGCCTCACCGTTCCCGGCGCCATCGAGGTGGCCCAGCGCGGCAAGGGCTTCAACAAGGGCCTGTTCGAGTGGCTTCGCAAGGCGCCCTGGGGCAACCCGTGCTTCTCGGGGATGTTCATGTCGCTCGTGGGCTTCGGCTTCCTGGGCGGCATCTCGGGCGTGATGATGGGCACCGAGCAGCTGAACCTCATCATCCACAACACCATCTACGTGCCCGGCCACTTCCACGCGACGGTCGTCGTGGGGACCACGCTCGCGTTCATGGCGCTCACCTACTTCCTCATCCCGACGCTCTTCCGCCGCGAGCTCATGTTCCCCGGCATGGCGAAGTGGCAGACCTACATCTACGGCCTGGGCATGATGGGCTTCTCGGTGTTCATGATGGGCGCCGGCACCCTCGGCGTGCCGCGCCGGCACTGGGACATGGGCTTCTCGGGCGCGGCGCTGCCGCACGAATTCCCGGGCACGGCCTACCTGATGATGGGCCTCATGGCCGTCTCGGGCGTCCTCGCGACGGTGGGCGGCGCGATGTACCTCGTCAACACCGTGGGCTCGGTGTTCTTCGGGAAGAAGATCGTCACGCCGGACTTCAAGCGCGTGCCGGTGAGGGAAGGCATGGCGCCGGCGCGTCCGCCGGAGAGCGCCGTCGCCCCCGCGGGCCACGGCGCGATCGGCGCGGGCGGCTTCGTCGCGCCGGGCACGTTCGTCCTGGCCATGGTCTTCCTCACGTCGTTCGTCCTGTACTACTTCGTGAACTGGAAGTACCTGTCGACCGTCTGGCCGCTCAAGTAGCCCGGCGCTCGGGAGCCTCCATGAACGACACGTCCCTCGCCGCCCGGTCCGCCGCAGCCGGCGCCC
>CAZPLW010000282.1:0-4937 GCA_964587315.1 uncultured Lysobacter sp. | reverse complement strand
GCTGAGCCCGCCTCCCGCCCGGACACACGAATTAAGGACTGATCATGGCCCGTATTGCAGGCGTCAACATCCCGAACCACCAGCACGCCGCGATCGCGCTCACCGCGATCTACGGCATCGGACGCGCCCGCGCCCGGTCGATCTGCGACGCCGCGGGCGTGAAGCACTCCGCGAAGATCAAGGATCTCACCGACGGCGAGATGGACAAGCTGCGCGAGCAGATCGGCCGCTTCAGCGTCGAGGGCGACCTTCGCCGCGAGACGTCCATGAACATCAAGCGCCTCATGGACCTGGGCTGCTACCGCGGGATGCGCCACAAGAAGGGCCTGCCGGTCCGTGGCCAGCGCACCCGCACCAACGCGCGCACCCGCAAGGGCCCGCGCAAGGCCGTCCGCCTGTCGAAGTCGGCCTGACCAGCACTAGACGAATCGAGGAATACACAGCATGGCCAAACCCGCCGCCACTCGCGTCCGCAAGAAGGTCAAGAAGAACGTGTCCGAGGGCATCGCCCACGTGCATGCGTCCTTCAACAACACCATCGTGACGATCACGGATCGCCAGGGCAACGCCCTTTCCTGGGCCACCTCCGGCGGCGCGGGCTTCAAGGGCTCGCGCAAGTCGACGCCGTTCGCCGCGCAGGTCGCGGCGGAGGCCGCCGGCCGCGCCGCGATGGAATGCGGCGTGAAGAACCTCGAAGTGCGCATCAAGGGCCCCGGCCCCGGGCGCGAGTCCGCCGTGCGCGCCCTGAACGCGCTCGGCCTCAAGATCCTTTCGATCGCCGACGTGACGCCGGTGCCGCACAACGGCTGCCGTCCGCCGAAGCGCCGCCGGATGTAACGGCGCGAGAACGAGAAGACACAGGAAGACACCATGGCACGCTATACCGGCCCGAAGTGCAAGCTCTCCCGTCGCGAGGGCACCGACCTTTTCCTGAAGAGCGCCCGTCGCGGCCTCGACACGAAATGCAAGCTCGACGTGCGCCCCGGGCAGCACGGCGCGAAGATGACGCGCGTGTCCGAATACGGCCACCAGCTGCGCGAGAAGCAGAAGATCCGCCGGATGTACGGCGTGCTCGAGCGCCAGTTCCGCAACTACTTCGAGAAGGCCGCCCAGAAGAAGGGCGCCACCGGCGAGACGCTGCTGCAGCTGCTCGAAAGCCGTCTCGACAACGTCGTCTACCGCATGGGATTCGCCTCCACGCGCGCCGAGGCCCGCCAGCTCGTCTCGCACAAGGCGATCGAGGTGAACGGCAAGCCGGTCAACATCCCCTCGTACCTCGTGCGCGCCACCGACACGGTCGCGGTGCGCGAGAAGTCCCGGGCACAGCTTCGCATCAAGAGCTCGCTTGACCTGGCCGAGGCGAATGGCTTCCCGAGCTGGGTCGAGGTCGATCCGAAGAATTTCAAGGGCGTGTTCAAGAGCTTGCCCGATCGCTCGGAGTTCGCCTCCGACGTGAACGAACAGCTGGTGGTCGAGCTCTACTCGAAGTAAACGCGGTTGACGCGGTCGAGTAGGCTCGCTCCCTCAACCATCTGGCAGAGGCCCCCCCGCATGCAAAGCAACGCCACGAATTTCCTGAAGCCCCGCATCATCGACGTGCAGAACATCTCCCCCACGCACGCGAAGGTGGTGATGGAGCCCTTCGAGCGCGGCTACGGCCACACGCTCGGCAACGCCCTGCGCCGCATCCTGCTCTCCTCCATGCCCGGCTATGCCGCGACCGAGGTCAAGATCACGGGCGTGCTGCACGAGTACTCGACCATCGAGGGCGTGCAGGAGGACGTCGTCGACGTCCTGCTCAACCTCAAGGGCATCGTGATGAAGCTGCACGGCCGCGCCGAGGTGAGCCTCAAGCTCAAGAAGGCGGTGCCGGGCCCGGTCACGGCCGCCGACATCGAGCAGACGCACGACATCGAGATCATCAACCCCGACCACGTGATCGCGCACATCACGCAGGGCGGAAAGCTCGAGATGACGGTGAAGGTCGAGAAGGGCCGCGGCTACGTGCCGGCCACCTCGCGCCGCGCCGACGACACCCGCGCCATCGGCTCGATCCTGCTGGACGCCTCGTTCAGCCCGATCCGCCGCGTGAGCTACCAGGTCGAAAGCGCCCGCGTCGAGCAGCGCACCGACCTCGACCGCCTGGTGATCGACATCGAGACCAACGGCGTGATCGAGCCGGAGGAAGCCGTCCGCTACGCGGCGAGCGTCCTGGTCGACCAGCTGTCGGTCTTCGCCTCGCTGCAGTCCACGAGCGAGGAGCGCATCGAGAGCGCGCAGCCCCAGGTCGACCCGATCCTGCTGCAGCCCGTCGACGACCTGGAGCTCACCGTGCGCTCGGCCAACTGCCTCAAGGCCGAGAACATCTACTACATCGGCGATCTGATCCAGCGCACCGAAACCGAGCTCTTGAAGACCCCGAACCTGGGCCGCAAGTCGCTCAACGAGATCAAGGAAGTGCTCGCGTCCAAGGGCCTCACCCTGGGCATGAAGCTGGAGAACTGGCCGGTCGCCGGCCTCACGAAGTAGGCATTTTTTCCCAACCCCATAACAACAACAAGGCCGGATAGGCCAAGAGACCGACAAGGAAACGAATCATGCGTCACCGCCACGGGCTTCGAAAGCTCAACAAGACCAGCAGCCATCGCCTCGCGATGCTGCGCAACATGACCGTCTCGCTCCTCAAGCACGAGGCCATCCGCACCACGCTGCCGAAGGCGAAGGAGCTTCGCCGGGTCGCCGAGCCCATCATCACGCTGGGCAAGAACCCGACCCTCGCCAACAAGCGCCTGGCGTTCGACCGCCTGCGCGACCGCGACATGGTCGTGAAGCTCTTCGCCGAGCTGGGCCCGCGCTACAAGAACCGCAACGGCGGCTACCTGCGCATCCTGAAGTGGGGCTTTCGCATCGGCGACAACGCGCCGATGGCGCTGGTCGAGCTGATGGACCGCCCGGCGCCCGCCGAGGGCAAGGAAGGCGAGGCGAAGGCCGCCTAGGCGAGCCTCCGTCCCGAGTCGAAAGCCGGCCTGCTGGGCCGGCTTTTTCTTTTGGGGTCCCGTGCGCTAGAGAACGAGAATCACGCGGAAGTCGTTGACGTTGGTCAGCGTGGGCCCGGTCGTCACGAGGTCGCCCAGCGGCGAGAAGAACCCGAAGCCGTCGTTGTTCGCGAGGCAGCCCTTCGGGTCCAGCCCGGCCGCTCGCGCGCGGGCGAGGGTGTCCGGCGTCGCGATCGCGCCGGCGTTGGTTTCCGCGCCGTCGATGCCGTCGGTGTCCGCCGCGAGCGCCCAGGTCCCCGGCAGGCCCGCGAGGTCGATGGCGAGCGACAGCAGGAATTCGCTGCACCGTCCGCCCTTGCCGTCGCCGCGGATCGTGACCGTCGTCTCGCCGCCCGAGATGATGGCTGCCGGGGCGGGCCACGGGTGCCCATACTGCCGCAGCTCGCGGGCGATCGAGGCGTGCACGCCGGCGACGTCCCGCGATTCCCCGGTCACGCTGTCCCCCAGGACGAGGGCCCGGATGCCGTTCCTCGCGAGGAAGTCGGCCGCCGCCAGCAGGCAGCGATGGGCCGTCGCGATCACGCGCACCTCCGTGCGCGAGAACCCCGCGTCCCCCGGTTTCGCCGATTCGGGTTCCTCGCCCCGCCTCCCACGCTCCAGGTAGGCCGCCACGGAAGCCGGAGGCGTCACGTCGAACCGGGCGAGGATGTCGAGGCAGTCGGCAAAGGTCGTCGGGTCGGGGGAACAGGGCCCCGAGGCGATGTGGGTGGGATCGTCCCCGGTCACGTCCGAGATCACGAGGGCGAGCACCCGGGCGCGCGTCGCGAGGGCGAGGCGCCCGCCCTGGATGCGCGAGAGGTGCTTTCTCAGCGTGTTCATGTCCTGGATGGGCGCCCCGGAAGCCAGGAGCGAGCGCGTGAGGGCCTTGAGGTCGGCCATCGGCACGCCTTCGACGGGGAGCGACAGCAAGGCCGATCCGCCGCCGGAGACGAGCACCAGCAGGAGGTCGTCCTCGCCCAGGCCGCGCGCCCGCTCGAGGATCTCCGCCGCCGCGCACTCTCCGGCCTCGTCCGGCACGGGGTGCCCGGCCTCGACGACGCGGATGCGCTTCGTCGGCAGGCCGTGACCGTGGCGGGTGATCACGACGCCCTCGAGGGGCGCGTCGGCGGGCCAGTGGGCCTCGACCGCGGCGGCCATGGAAGCGCCGGCCTTGCCCGCGCCCACGACCAGCGTGCGCCCGGCGGGCGGCTGGGGCAGGTGCGCCGTCACGATGACGAGGGGGTCGGCCTCGGCGACCGCGGCGCGGAAGCTCCCGAGCAACAGCTCGCGCGGGCTCATCGCGCCACCACCGTGCGGCGTCCCGAGGGCCCGAGCACCGGGGCGAGGAAGCGCCCCGTGAAGCTCTCGCGCGTCGCGACGATGTCCTCGGGCGTTCCCTGCCCGATGATCGTGCCGCCGCCGTCGCCTCCCTCGGGGCCCAGGTCGATCACCCAGTCGGCGGTCTTGATGACGTCCAGGTTGTGCTCGATCACGACGACCGTGTTGCCGTGATCCCGGAGGCGGTGCAGTACGCGCAGCAGCATGTCGATGTCGTGGAAGTGAAGGCCCGTCGTGGGCTCGTCGAGGATGAAGAGGGTGCGGCCGGTGTCCCGCTTGGAGAGCTCGAGCGCGAGCTTCACGCGCTGCGCCTCGCCGCCGGAGAGCGTGGTGGCGCTCTGGCCCAGCCGGACGTAGCCGAGCCCGACTTCCATGAGCGTCTGGAGCTTTCTCGCGATGGCCGGCACGGCGGCGAAGAGCTCGAGCGCGGCTTCCACCGTCATGTCGAGCACCTGGATCACGTTCCGGCCGCGGTAGGTGACCTCAAGCGTCTCGCGGTTGTAGCGCCGCCCGTGGCACACGTCGCAGGGAACGTACACGTCGGGCAGGAAATGCATCTCGACC
>CAZPLW010000281.1:0-4946 GCA_964587315.1 uncultured Lysobacter sp. | reverse complement strand
CGCGGCACGGGGCTCGGCCGGCAGGGACGGGGCCGCGCCGTTCTCGCCCTTCAGCACCGCCTCGCGCAATCCCCGGAAGCCGAAACGCTCGTATAGGGCGGCGAGCTTCTCCTTGTCCGGCTCGCCCTGGACGAGCGACTCGATCTCGAAGGGCAGCGCCACGTCGCACTTCACCGTGACGAGCGTGCGGCCGGTGGGAAGCCAGTCGAGCGCCTTCCGCAGGTTCTCTCCCACCACGCCCTTCACCTCGCCCGCGTGCGCCATCACGCCCTCGAGCGAGCCGTACTGCTGGATGAGCTTCGCGGCCGTCTTGGGGCCCACCTTGTCCACGCCCGGCACGGTGTCCACCGCGTCGCCCATGGGCGCGAGGTAGTCGATGATGCGCTCCGGGGGCACGCCGAACTTGGCCTCCACGCGAGCGGGATCGAGCGTCTCGTTCGACATCGTGTTCATCCAGAGGATGCGCTCGCTCACCAGCTGCGTGAGGTCCTTGTCGCCCGTGGAGATGAGCGTGTCCCAGCCGTGCACGCGCTCGGCGTGGCGCGCGAGGGTGCCGATCACGTCGTCGGCCTCGACGCCGTCCACCACCACGAGCGGCCAGCCCAGCGCGCGGATCGTCTCGAAGAGCGGCTCGATCTGCGCCGCGAGGTCCTCGGGCATGGCCTGGCGCGTGGCCTTGTACTCGGGATAGATCGCGTCGCGGAAGGTCTTGCCCTTGGGGTCGAAGACCGCGGCGATATAATCGGACGGAAAGTCCTGCTTGAGCTTCCTCAGCATGTTCACCACGCCGAAGATGGCGTTGGTGGGCTCGCCCGAGGGGCTCCTGAGTTCCTGGATCGCGTGGAACGCGCGGAACAGGTAGCTCGAGGCGTCGACGAGCAGCAGTCGTTTCTTCGGATCGTTCATCTCACCCGGCAGGTGCCGCCATGTATCCCAAGGTTCCCAAGCCCTCCGACCCGCAGCTCGTGCAGCGCACGCAGTCCTCGGCGCGCGAGGCGTGGCGCATGTTCGAAATTATCGCAGAGTTCGTCACGGCGACCGAAAGGCTGCACTCGGTCCATCCGGCCGTGACGGTCTTCGGCAGCGCGCGCGTGAAGCCGGGCGACCGATGGTACGCGCTCACCGAGGACATCGCGCGCCGCCTCTCGGAGGCCGGCTTCTCGGTCATCTCCGGCGGCGGGCCCGGCATCATGGAAGCGGCCAACAAGGGCGCCTTCGCGGGCCCGAGCCCCAGCGTGGGCCTCAACATCCAGCTGCCGCACGAGCAGAGCGCCAACGCCTACCAGGACGTGTCGCACACCTTCCAGCACTTCTTCGCGCGCAAGGTGATGTTCGTGAAGCTCTCCTGCGCGTTCGTGATGCTGCCGGGCGGCTTCGGCACCCTCGACGAGCTCTTCGAGGTGCTCACGCTCGTGCAGACGGGCAAGGTGCGGCGCGTGCCGCTCATCCTCGTGGGCTCGGACTACTGGCGCGGGCTGGTCGACTGGGCGAAGGCGAAGCTCGAGGCCGAGGGCATGGTGAGCCCGGGCGACGTGGAGATGCTGCAGGTGATCGACGATCCGGCCGCCGTGGTCGAGGCCATCTTCTCCCACTACCACGCGCGCGGCTTCGAGCTCTCGCCCTCGGAACGCGAGGCGGAATTCGCGCTCTAACCGCAAAGGCGAAGTGCTAAACTGGATTCGACATCCACGGTGAAAATCATGCGCATCCCGCTTGCCGTCATCGCCCTCGTTTTCGCGGCCACGGCAGCCGCGCAATCCCCGCCCCGACCGGTCCCGCCCGGCTCCACGCCGCTTGAGGAACCGCCGCCTCCGCCCATCGTGCAGGGCGACCCCGCGCTCGAGCCCCAGGTCACCGTCCGCAAGGACGGCGAGAACACCATCCAGGAGTACCGCCTGCGCGGCAAGCTCTACATGGTGCGGGTCACGCCCGCCCACGGCGTCGCCTACGTGATGATCGACCACAAGGGCGACGGGCAGTTCAGGAAGCAGGACAATCTGGACTCGGGCCTGCGCGTGCCGCAGTGGGTCCTGCTCGAGTTCTAGCCGAAAGCCGCCGCCATGTCCGTCTTCACCCCGGTCACCCCCGACGAGGCGACCGCCTTCCTCGCGCATTACACGCTGGGCGAGCTCGAATCGCTCGAGGGCATCGCCCAGGGCATCGAGAACACCAACTACTTCCTCGACACCACGACGGGCCGGTACGTCCTCACGCTCTTCGAGAAGATCCCGCGCGACGACCTGCCCTTCTACGTGAACCTCATGCACCACCTCGCCGAGCGTGACGTGCGCTGCCCCGCGCCGATGCCGCTGGACGAAGGCGGGTACCTGGCCGACCTGAACGGCAAGCCCGCGTGCATCGTGACGCGCCTCGCGGGCGCGCCGCGCATGCACCCCACGCCGGAGGACTGCCACCGCGCCGGCGAGATCCTCGCGACGATCCACGAGGAGGCGCTCGACTACGACGCCGGCCTCGACAACTGGCGCGGCCGCGAGTGGCGCGAGCGCTTCGCGCGCCAGCTCGCCCCGAAGCTCTCGGCCGCCGAGAACGCGCTCATCGAGAGCGAGAACCGCTACCAGGGGCTGCACGACGACACGGTGCTGCCGCGCGGCGTGATCCACGGCGACTTCTTCCGCGACAACGTGCTGTGGGACGAGGAAGGCGAGGGCGGCGTCATCGACTTCTACTTCGCCTGCGACGACGCCCTGCTCTACGACGTGGCGATCGGCGTGAACGACTGGTGCCTGGATTCGCTCTCGACCCTGGTCCCCGAGCGCGCGGCGGCGTTCCTGGCCGGCTACGACCGGCTTCGCCCGCTCACGGACCTGGAGCGCGAGCTCTGGCCCGTGATGCTGCGGCGCGCGGCGCTGCGCACGTGGCTCGGGCGCCTGGGCTACTCGCACTTCCCGCAGGACTCGCAGATGACGATCCCGAAGGACCACGAGGGGTCGCGCAGGCTGCTCGAGCACCACATCGCCGCCGCCCGGCCCCTCGAGGCCGAACTCGGCTAGCCCCCGGTGAGCGCGCCGATCCGCACGCGGGACGTGCCCGCCCGTCACGGCCCCGGCTGGCTCGTGGGCGGCTGGTCGATCCTGCGCGTCCGCCCCCTGGTGTGGATGGGCATGGGCGCGGGCTGGGTGGTGATCACCGTCGGCCTCGTGATGGTGCCGTTCATCGGCGGCGTCGTGGCGAACGTGCTGCAGCCCGTCTTCTTCGCGAGCTTCGCGCTCGCCGCGCGCAAGCAGGAGCGCGGCGAGACCATCGAGATGGCCGAGCTCTTCTCGGGCTTTCGCCGGCCGCTGGTGCCGCTCGCCAACCTGGGCGTGATCCTGCTGGCCGCGGAGCTCGCCATCTTCGCGCTGCTCGCGCTGTTCGGCCTGCCCGGCCTCACCGCCGACGACCAGGGCTCGGTCTCGATGGTCGACTTCGCGCGCGAGCTGCAGGGCAAGGAGTGGATCCTGCTCGTGGGCCTCGTCCTCACCGCGATCGTGAAGGGCGCGCTGTGGTTTGCGCCGGCCGTGCTCGCCTTCCACGACCTCACGACCACGCACGCCATCCGCTGGAGCATTTACGCCGCCCTGTCCAACCTGGGCGCGATGGTCCTCTACGGCCTCGCGCTCACCGTCGCGATGGCGGCGGCCATCCTGCCGTGGGGGCTGGGACTCATGCTCATGATCCCGGTCATGGTCGCGAGCACGTACGCCGGCTACCGGGAGGTGTTCGAGGAGGCCACCCAGCCACCCGACGAGGGGCCCCTTTAGGGGATCGGCGGCAAGGCGCAGGTGGCCGCGGCCGACACGACGTCGCGCAAGTCGCCCCGGTGATCAGAGGAGGCCGCCCCTTGCCGATCAGCAGGCCGTGAGCTTGGCGTACTGCAGGGCCAGCCACTTGGTGCCCTCCGTGCGGAACTTCACCTGCACGCGAGCGTCGAGCCCGCGGCCCTCGAAGTTGATCACCGTCCCCTCGCCGAACTTGGCGTGCATCACGCTCTGGCCCACGGAGAAGGGATGCTCGTCCGGGCGCTTCGTCTCGAAACCCGCGCGCGGCGCGTTCGGATAGCGGTTCGGGTCCGGCCCCGGGGCGCGGCCGCCGCCGGAAGAAAGAAATGGGGACGGAGCCCGATTTCCGCTTCCCGGGAATCCCGGGGAATTCGGGCTCCGTCCCCAGGCGGGCACCTGGCGCTCCGGCAGCACGATCCACTTGCACAGCTCCGCCGGGATCTCCTCCACGAAGCGCGAGACGATGCCGTAGCGCGGCTGGCCGTGCAGCATGCGGCTGCCGGCGTAGGCGAGGTACAGGCGCTTGCGGGCGCGCGTGATCGCCACGTACATGAGGCGCCGCTCCTCCTCGATGCCGCCCTCCTCGTTGAGGCTGTTGTCGTGCGGGAAGAGCCCTTCCTCCAGTCCCGAGAGGAACACGGCGTCGAACTCGAGGCCCTTCGAGGCGTGCACCGTCATGAGTTGCAGCGCGTCCTGGCCCGCGGCGGCCTCGTGCTCGCCGGCCTCCAGGCTCGCGTGCGAGAGGAAGGCCGCGAGCACCTGCTGCTGGTGCGTGCCCGCCACGGCCGCCACGTCCGGCTGCGATTCGCCGGCCGGCTCCACGCCCGACTCGAACTCGTCGTGGAAGAGCGTCGCGGCATTGATCAGCTCGTTCAGGTTCTCGACGCGGTCCTGGCCGTCGCGCTCGGCGGCGTAGTGGTCCTTGAGCTTCGAGGCCTCGAGGGCCTCCTCGATGAGCTCGGGCAGCGTGAGGTGCTCGGAGGCCGCCCGCAGGCGCTCCACCAGCGTCATGAACTGGGCGATGGCCGCGCCGCCGCGGCCGGGCACCGCGTTCACCTTGGCCGCGTGCGCGAGGCTGCCCAGGCCGGCCTGCGCCGCCTCCTGCAGCTGCTCGATGGAGCGCGCGCCGATGCCGCGCGGCGGGAAGTTCACCACGCGCGTGAACGC
>CAZPLW010000280.1:0-5040 GCA_964587315.1 uncultured Lysobacter sp. | reverse complement strand
TTCGTGACGTTGGGTCTCTGCCCCTTCCACGGCGCCGGCTTGCTGGGGGGCCTCGTCCAGTTGGTTTGGCACGCCTTCATCTCGGCGGCCGTGTTCCTGTGCGTGGGCGTGCTCTACGACCGGGTGCATTCCCGGAACATCGCGGACTACGGCGGGGTGGCGAACACCATGCCGGTCTTCGCGGCCTTCTTCGTGCTCTTCGCGATGGCCAATTCGGGCCTGCCGGCGACGAGCGGCTTCATCGGCGAGTTCCTGGTCGTGATGGGCGCGGTGAAGGTCAACTTCTGGTACGCCTTCCTCGCGGCCACCACGCTCGTCTTCGGCGCGGCCTACACCCTGTGGATGGTGAAGCGCGTCCTCTACGGCGAGGTCGCCAACGAGCGCGTCGCCGCGCTCAAGGACGTCGGGCGGCGCGAGCTCGTCTTCCTCGTCCTGCTCGCCGCCTGCGTCCTCGCCATGGGCGTCTATCCCAAGCCCCTCGCCGACGTGATGAACCCGACGATCCAGCAGCTCCTGGGCCACGTCGCGGAGTCCAAGCTCCAATGAACACCGCCACCTTCTCCGCTGCGACGCTCGTCCCGGCGATTCCCGAGATCGTCCTGCTCGCCCTGGCGTGCACGCTGCTGCTCGTGGACCTGTTCCTCGCCGAGCGCGACCGCTACGTCACCTACTGGCTGGGCATCGTCGCCCTGGCCGGCGTGGCGGTGCTCGCCGCGATCACCATCGGCCGGCCCTCGGCGGTCACCTTCCAGGGCATGTTCGTGGCCGACCCGATGTCGCAGGTGCTCAAGGTGGCCCTGCTCGGGAGCGTCGCCACGACGCTCCTGTACAGCCGCGAGTACCTCGAGGCCCGGGGGCTGCTGTCCGGCGAGTTCGTGACCCTCTCGCTCTTCGCGTCGCTGGGGATGCTGGTGATGGTCTCGGCCAATCACTTCCTCACGCTCTACCTCGGCCTCGAGCTCCTCGCGCTCTCGCTCTACGCGCTGGTCGCCCTGCAGCGCGACAGCGTGCGCGCGACGGAAGCGGCCATGAAGTACTTCGTGCTGGGCGCGCTCGCCTCGGGCATGCTGCTCTACGGCTTGTCCATGCTTTACGGCGCCACGGGATCGCTGGAGCTGAACCGCGTCGCCTACGCGATCTCGCACTCGCAGGCCAACCCGACGCTCGCCGCCTTCGGCCTGGTCTTCGTGGTGGCCGGCCTCGCCTTCAAGCTGGGCGCGGTGCCCTTCCACATGTGGGTGCCGGACGTCTACCAGGGCGCGTACACGCCCGCCACGCTCCTCATCGGCGCCGCGCCCAAGATCGCCGCGTTCGCCTTCGTCATGCGGCTGCTGGCGCACGGCCTCGCCGGCATGGCGGCCGACTGGGGCGTGATGCTCGCGATCCTGGCGGCGGCCTCGCTCGCCGTCGGCAACCTCGTGGCGATCGCGCAGACGAACCTGAAGCGCATGCTCGCGTACTCGACGATCTCGCACATGGGTTTCCTGCTGCTGGGCATCCTCTCGGGCACCGACAACGGCTACTCGTCGGCGATGTTCTACGTGGTCACCTACGCGCTCATGACCCTCGCCGCCTTCGGCATGATCCTGCTGCTCTCGCGCGCGGGGTTCGAGGCGGAGAACCTCGAGGATTTCCGCGGCCTGGGCAAGCGCTCGAAGTGGTTCGCCTTCGTGATGCTGGTGGTGATGTTCTCGCTGGCCGGCATCCCGCCCGCCGTCGGCTTCCTCGCCAAGCTCGCCGTGCTGCAGGCGGCCCTCGAGGCCGGCTGGACGTGGCTCGTCGTCTTCGCGGTGCTGATGAGCGTGATCGGCGCCTTCTACTACCTGCGCGTCGTGAAGCTCATGTACATGGACGAGCCCACGGGCAGCGAGCCCGCCCTCGCGGGCCGGCGCGACATGCGCGTCGTGCTCTCGGTCAACGCGCTCGCCGTGCTGCTCCTCGGCATCGTGCCCGCGCCGCTCATGAACCTGTGCGCGCGGGCGATTACCGCCTCGCTGTAGGCGCCGACGTGCCCGAACCGAAGCGCCCGCCCGAGCCCCGCGGCGACTTCACCGAGTCGGAGGTCTCGAGCGAGCTCGCCTACGACGGCGGCCTGCTCAAGTTGCGTCGCGACGAGGTCCGGCTGCCCGGCGGCGCGCCGGCCTGGCGGGAATACGTCCTGCACCCCGGCGCCGTCATGATGCTCGCCTTCCTGGACGACGACACGGTGCTCCTCGAGCGCCAGTTCCGCTACCCGCAGCACCGGCACTTCATCGAGCTGCCCGCCGGCAAGATGGAGCAGGGCGAGCCGCCGCTCGAGACGGCCCGGCGGGAGCTGGTGGAGGAATGCGGCTACGAGGCCGCCGACTGGTGGCACATCGCCACGCTCCACCCCTGCATCGGCTACTCCGACGAGGTCATCGAGCTCTACGGGGCCCGCGACCTCTCCTTCGTGGGGGCGCAGCTCGATCCGGGCGAGCATCTCGAGGTCTTTCCGGCGCGCATCGACGACGTCCTCGGGTGGATTCGCGAGGGTTTGTTGACCGACACCAAGACCACCTTCGCGATTCTGTGGTGGGATCGATTCGGGCGCGCCGCCGCCGGGGCCGGAACGCCGTAGAATCAAGGTTCACAACAAGAAGAGTTCGCCATGGACACCTACGACCTTCTCGTCATCGGCGGCGGAATCAACGGCACCGGGATCGCGCGCGACGCGGCCGGCCGCGGACTCAAGGTCCTCCTCGTCGAGCAATCCGACCTCGCCTCGGCCACCAGCGGCTGGAGCTCCAAGCTCATCCACGGGGGGCTGCGCTACCTCGAATACTACGAGTTCCGCCTGGTGCGCGAGGCCCTCGCCGAGCGCGAGGTGCTCCTCTCGATCGCTCCGCACCTGGTGCGCCCGATGCTCTTCGTCCTGCCGCACGAGCGCAGCATGCGGCCGGTGTGGATGGTGCGCATCGGCCTGTGGATGTACGACCACCTGGGCAAGCGCGTGTCGCTGCCGGGCTCCAAGGCGGTGAAGTTCCCGCACGTCGAGTACAGCGCCGGCCTCAAGCCCGACCTGCGCGACGGCTTCGTCTACGCCGACTGCCGCGTGGACGACGCGCGCCTCACCATCCTCAACGCCGTCGCGGCCCGGCAGAAGGGCGCCACGGTGCTCACGCGCACGCGCTTCGTCTCGGCGCGCCGCGAAGGCGGCCGCTGGGAGGCGCATGTCGAGGACGTCCGCACGGGCGAGCGCCGCGCGGTGGGCGCCACCGCCATCGTGAACGTCGGCGGCCCGTGGGTCGCCCGGGTGCTCGAGGGCCTGCCGGCCAAGCCCACCGGCGCGAAGGTGCGGCTCGTGAAGGGCAGCCACATCGTCGTGCCCAAGGTCCACTCGCTGGGCCACTCGTACATCCTGCAGAACGAGGACAAGCGCGTCACGTTCGTGATCCCCTTCGAGGGGAAGTACAGCCTCGTGGGCACCACGGACGTGCCCCTGGAGCGCGTCGAGGACGGCGCCAACATCACCCCCGAGGAGACGCGCTACCTCGTCAGGAACGCCAACCGCTACCTCGCCAATCCGATCACCGAGAAGGATGTCGTCTGGAGCTTCGCCGGCATCCGACCGCTCTACGACGACGGCAAGTCCGACCCGTCCTCCATCACGCGCGACTACGTGATGGAGCTGGACGAGGAGGGCGGGAAGGCGCCGCTGCTGTCCATCTACGGCGGCAAGCTCACCACCTACCGGTGCCTGGCCGAATCGGCGCTCGCTAAGCTCGCGTCGCACTTCCCGTCGATGGGCCCGACCTGGACGGTGCGCGAGGCGCTGCCCGGCGGCGACATGCCGAACTTCAACGCCTTCCGCGACGAGCTGCACGAGAAGCACAAGGGCTTCCCGCGCGAGCTGCTCGAGGCGCTCGCGCGCCGCCACGGCACGCGCGCCCGCGAGATCCTGGGCAACGCGAAGAAGACGGAGGACCTCGGCATGAACTTCGGCGCCGGGCTCACCGCGCGCGAGATCGAGTTCCTCATCGCGGAGGAGTGGGCCGAGACGTCCGAGGACATCCTCTGGCGGCGCACCAAGTGCGGCCTGCACATGGACGGCCCGCAGCGCGCGGCGGTGGACGCCTACCTGCTCTCGCGCCGGTGACCGGCGCGCCGTGAAGCCCCTGGCGGATTTTCCGCTCGAGGCGCGGCGGGCCGTGCGGGCGGTTCTGGCCGACATCGACGACACGCTCACCACGCACGGCCGCTTGCAGGCGGTCGCGTACTCGGCGCTCGAGCGCCTGCGCGCGGCCGGCCTCCTCGTGATCCCCGTGACGGGCCGCCCCGCCGGATGGTGCGACCACATCGCGCGGATGTGGCCGGTGGACGCGGTGGTGGGCGAGAACGGCGCCTTCTGGTTCCGCCACGACGCCGCCGCGCGCCGCCTGGTGAAGCGCTACGTGATCGGGGACGCGGAGCGGGCCCGCCGCGCCGGGAGGCTCGAAGGCATCGCCCGGCGCATCCTCGCCGAGGTGCCCGGCACTGCCATCGCGTCGGACCAGCCCTATCGCGAGGCCGACCTCGCCATCGACTTCTGCGAGGACGTGCCCGCCCTGCCGCGCGAGGCCGTGGCGCGCATCGTCGCCATCATGGAATCGGAGGGCCTCACCGCCAAGGTGAGCTCGATCCACGTGAACGGCTGGTTCGGCGGCTACGACAAGCTCTCGACGAGCCGCCTCATGCTGGCGGAGGATTTCGGCATCGACCTGGGCACCGCGAAGGACCATCTCGTCTTCGCCGGCGACTCGCCCAACGACCAGCCGATGTTCGCCGCCTTCCCGAACGCGGTGGGCGTGGCGAACGTGCGCAAGATGGCGGACCTCATGACGACCCTGCCGCGCTACGTGACGCCTTCGGAGGGGTCGGCGGGATTCGCCGAGCTGGCGGATGCCATCCTCTCGGCAAGGAGCGGCGTCCAGTAGCTTTCACGATGGGCGGCAGTCGGGCCGATGGCGGGTGACTCGTCAACTTTCCAGGGCGGCGCTTCATCGGCCTCTTGCGGGACGGGTGCCCCGGAATTTCGGGCCA
>CAZPLW010000279.1:0-5067 GCA_964587315.1 uncultured Lysobacter sp. | reverse complement strand
CGGCGACGCCCGCGGCCGGAAAAGCGATCACGTTCGCGAACGCCACGCTCACCATCCCCGACTGACCGAAGGGGCGGGGCGGAAAGCGAAAAGGGCGGCCGAGGCCGCCCTTTTCGTTCGTCGGTTCCGGGGCCTACTGGCGGGCCGCTTCCTGTTCCTCGCGGATCTTCTTCATCGTCCCGTTGTACTCGTCGATGGCCGCGTTGGCGCCCAGCTCGTTCGCCTTGATGACGGCCTTGCGCTCCTCGAGGAAGGCCTTCATGCAGGTCTCGTAGTTCTTCATGTCGCGCTCGAAGCCGCGGCGCTTGGGTTCCACCGACATCGCGAGCCGGCCGGGATACTCGGGCTTCGGGTCGCACTTGGGCTTGGGCATGTCGACGGTCGGGGCCGCGGGGGCGGCCGGTGCCGCGGCGGGCGCCTGGGCCAGCGCGGCGGAGGAGGCGAACGCGGCGGCGAACGCGAGGGCGGCGTGCTTCATGGGGCAATTCCTCTTCGGAAGTCGATGGCGATATTTTAGCGCGGCCGCCCCGGCGGGAACGCGCCGGGGTCAGGAAGCGGGCTTGGGCGGCGCGGCGGGCGCGGGCGGGGCGGCGGGAGCGGGGGCCGCGGGTTTCGGCGCGCCCTTGCCCTGCCCCTTCTCGGCCGCCTCGTGCAGCATGTCGCACAGGCGCTTCTGGGCCTTCGGGCAGTTGTTCTGGGTGAGGTCGTGGACGTCGTCCAGGTCGCCCTTGGGCAGCGCGCCCGACGAAAGGCGCGCGAGGATCCACTCGCGGTACGGGATGTCGTTGGTGAAGGTGGGCTCGAGCTCCGCGATCTTGGGCCAGCTGCCGACGATCAGGCGAAGCAGCGCCTCCGTGAACAGGTCGGACACCGGGCCCTTGTCGCAGTGGCCGTAGTCCTTCCACGTCTTGTGCATCGCGGACCACACGAGCACGCGGTCGATCGCCTTCTCGGCGGTGGCCTCGTCGGCCTTGGTGCAGGTCTTCTGGGCGATCGCGGGAGCCGCGAAGGCGAGGCAGAGGGAGAGGAGGGCGGCGCTACGCCGCCATGCCGGGACGTCGGGATGCATGGTTCTGGGTGAGCCTTTCTCGAACCGAACGGACGATGCCCGCTGCGTCCAGGCCGCATTCGGCCAGCAGCCCGGCGGGATCGCCGTGTTCGACGAATTGGTCGGGGAGCCCGAGCTGCAGGACGGGCACCGCGACACCTTGCGCGGCCAGCGATTCGAGCACCGCGGAGCCCGCGCCGCCCTGCACCGCGTTCTCCTCGACGGTGACGACGAGGTCGTGCGTGGTGGCGAGGCGAAGGACGAGCGCGTCGTCCAGCGGTTTCACGAAGCGCATGTTGGCCACGGTGGCCTCGAGCTCCTCCCCGGCCTTGAGCGCGGGCTGGAGCATCGATCCGAAGGCGAGGATGGCGATGCGGCGACCTTCGCGGCGCACCTCGCCGCGGCCGACCGGCAGGGCAGTCATCGCCGACTGCACCTCCACGCCCGAGCCGGTGCCGCGCGGGTAGCGCACGCAAGCGGGCCCGTCGATCGTGAAGGCGGTGTAGAGCATCTGGCGGCACTCGTTCTCGTCGGAGGGCGCCATCACCACCAGGTTCGGGATGGCGCGCACGAACGACAGGTCGAACGAGCCGTGGTGCGTGGGGCCGTCGGCGCCCACGAGGCCGCCGCGATCCAGGGCGAACACCACGGGCAGGTTCTGCAGCGCCACGTCGTGGATGAGCTGGTCGTAGGCGCGCTGCAGGAAGGTGGAGTAGATCGCCACCACCGGTTTCATGCCCTCGCAGGCGAGGCCGGCGGCGAAGGTGACGGCGTGCTGCTCGGCGATGCCCACGTCGAAGTAGCGGTCGGGGAATTCCCGCGAGAAGGCCACCATCCCGGAGCCCTCGCGCATGGCGGGCGTGATGCCCACGAGGCGCGGGTCGGCGCGGGCCATGTCGCACAGCCACTCGCCGAAGACCTGGGTGTAGGTCGGGCGCGGCTTCGCGTCGGGGGCGGGCTTCGCCTTCACCAGGCCCACGCTCGGGTCGAACTTGCCCGGGCCGTGGTAGTTGATCGGGTCGTCCTCGGCGAGCGCGTAGCCCTGGCCCTTCTTCGTGACCACGTGCAGGAACTGCGGCGAGTGCTCGAGGCGCTTCACGTTGGTGAGCGTGTCGATGAGCACGTCGAGGTTGTGGCCGTCGATGGGCCCGGTGTAGTTGAGGCCGAACTCCTCGAAGAGCGTGGAGGGCGTGATCATGCCCTTCGCGTGGCCCTCGATGCGCTTGGCGAACTCCTTGGCCGTGGGCGAGACCGAGAGGATCTTGTCGGCCGTCGCCTTCGTCGCGGCGTAGAAGCGCCCCGACATGAGCTTGGCGAGGTAGTTGTTGAGCGCCCCCACGGGCTCCGAGATCGACATCTCGTTGTCGTTGAGCACCACGATCACGTTGGTGCCCGAGTGCTTCACGTTGTTGAGCGCCTCGAAGGCCATGCCGGCCGACATGGCGCCGTCGCCGATCACGGCGATGGCGTGGCGGTCCTCGCCCCGGGCCCGCGCCGCCACGGCCATCCCGATGGCCGCGGAGATGGAGGTCGAGGAATGCGCGGTGCCGAAGGCGTCGTAGGGCGACTCGTCGCGACGCGGGAAGCCGGCGATGCCGTGGCGCTGGCGAAGCGTTGCCATGCCCTCGCGCCGTCCGGTGAGGATCTTGTGGCCGTACGTCTGGTGGCCCACGTCCCAGATGATCCGGTCGCCGGGCGTCGAGAAGACGTAGTGCAGGGCGATGGTGAGCTCGACGGTGCCCAGGTTCGAGGAGAAGTGCCCGCCCGTGGCCGCCACCGACTCCACGATGAAGCGGCGCAGCTCGACGGCGAGCGCGGGCAGTTCCTCGCGGGGCAGCGCGCGCAGGTCCGCGGGGTCGTTGATGCGTTCGAGGAGGGGGTAGTCGCTCATGGCGGGGGCGGGTCCGGCGGGGGGCTCGCCCGGAAAATGTACCGTATCTCTAGCGTTTGCGCTTCACGATGAAGTCGGCGAGCTCGGCCAGGCGGCCGGCGCGGGGCCCGAATCCGGCGATGGCGGCCCAGGCGTCGTCCAGCAATTCCCTCGCGAAACGCTTCGCGCCGGCGACGCCCAGGAGGCTGGTGTAGGTGGGCTTTCCGGCCTCCCGGTCCTTGCCGGCCGTCTTGCCCAGGGTGGCCGAGTCGCCTTCCTCGTCGAGGATGTCGTCGACCACCTGGAAGGCGAGGCCCACGCACTTGGCGTAGCGGTCCAGGCGCTCCAGGTCCTCCTTCGCGAGGGGCGCGCCGCAGCGCGCGCCCAGCAGCACCGAAGCGCGGATGAGCGCGCCCGTCTTGTGGATGTGCATGTTCTCGAGCTCGGGCAGCGTGAGCGCCTTGCCCACGGACTCGAGGTCGATGGCCTGCCCGCCGGCCATGCCGCGCGAGCCGCAGGCGAGGGCGAAGTGCCGGATCATCTCGAGCTGCACCTGCGGGTCGTCGGCGAGGCGGTGCTCGGCCAGGAGCTGGAAGGCGTGGCTCTGCAGCGCGTCGCCCGCGAGCAGGGCCGTGGCCTCGTCGAACTCGACGTGCAGCGTGGGCTTGCCCCGGCGCAGCGTGTCGTCGTCCATGCAGGGCAGGTCGTCGTGCACGAGCGAGTACGCGTGGATGAGCTCCACGGCCGCGGCCACGACCTCCAGGCGCTTCGGGTCGGCGCCCGTGACGAGGCCGGCGCCGAACACCAGCATGGGGCGCACGCGCTTGCCGCCGCCCAGGCTTGCGTAGCGCATGGAATCGTGCAGGCGCGCGGGCGCGGCGCGGTTCGGGGGCAGGAGGTCCGCGATGACGGCCTCCATCCGGCCGGCCACCTCGCGCGACCAGGTCGCGAAGTCGGGGGTGCTCACGAGTCGGCTTCGGGGAGGTCCTTGAGCAGCTCGCCCTCGAGGACGGCGACCCGCGCCTGGGCGGAGGAGAGCTTGCCCTCGCAGTACTTGAGCAGCTCCGCCCCTCTCTGGTAGGCGGCGATGGATTCCTCCAGCGGGAGCTTGCCGTCCTCCATCTTCGCGACGAGGGTCTCGAGCTCCTCGAGGGCCTTTTCGAACGGGATCTCCCCGCCGGCGGGTGCGGTCTTCGGCATGGGCGGCACCTTATCGCAATTGGGGGATGGCGTCATTTTCCGCCTGCCGCGATGCCGCGGCCAGCCCGGGGGGCATTGCGGTTGATTCCCCTCAAGTATCAAACCCTTAGCCCTTGCCTCGGGGGGGAACTTGGGGCAGACTTCCGGGTCGGATTCTCGATAGTTCTCGGGACGGAGCTGCAGAGTTAAAAGCTAGCTGACTCGATTAGCCCGGTGTTGTTTTTATCTTCGGCACCTTGGAGGTAGGGATAATGTCGGACCTCGCGAGCCAGCTTGCGCTGACGCGCACGCCCACCCATCTGCCGCTTTCGTGGTATTTCGACCCGGAAGTGGCGGAAATCGAACGAAAAGTCCTCTTCGACCGCGGTCCCGGGTACGTCGGCCACGCCCTCATGGCGGCCGAACCCGGCAGCTATCGCGTGCTCGACTGGCGCGAAAGCGGTCCCGGCTGGGTGCTCGTCAACAACGACGGGCGCCACGACATGGTCTCGAACGTCTGCCGCCACCGCCAGGCCGTCATGCTCGAAGGCGCCGGCAGGCTGCCGGGCGGCCCGATCACCTGCCCCATCCACCGCTGGGCCTACGACAGCCAGGGCCGGCACATCGGCGCGCCGCACTTCCCGGACCACCCCTGCCTGGACCTGCCGAAGAAGAACCTGCAGCAGTGGCACGGCATGCTCTTCGACGGCCCGCGCGACATCGCGAAGGACCTCGCGGGCATGGTCGCGGCCAAGGACCTCGACTTCTCCGACCACATCCTCGACCGCGTGGACGTGGTCGATTACGACTTCAACTGGAAGACCTTCATCGAGGTCTACCTCGAGGACTACCACGTCGCCCCCTTCCACCCGGGCCTGGGTCAATTCGTCACCTGCGACCACCCGAAGTGGGAGTACGGGGACTGGTGGAACCTCCAAGCGGGGGGGCACAAGCACCAGGCCAGGAAAAC
>CAZPLW010000278.1:0-5098 GCA_964587315.1 uncultured Lysobacter sp. | reverse complement strand
GCCTGGCTCACGGCGCGCGTCATCTCCGACGGGCCGGTCACCGCCTGGAGCGAGCAGTTCCACGTCGACGCGCTCAACGTGTTCCTGGTGGCGCTCACCGCCTTCGTGGGCTTCACCACCTCGCTCTTCTCGCGGCCCTACATGCGCATCGAGCGCGACAAGGGAAAGATGACGGGTCCGCGGCTGCGCCTGTACCACAGCATGTACCAGGCGTTCATGTTCACCATGCTGCTCGCGCTCACCACGAACAACATGGGCATCCTCTGGGTGGCCATGGAGGCCGCCACGCTCGCCACCGTGCTGCTCGTCTCCGTGTACCGCACCGCCGCGAGCCTGGAGGCGGCGTGGAAGTATTTCATCCTGTGCGGCGTCGGCATCGCCCAGGCGCTCTTCGGCACGATCCTGCTCTACTTCGCCGCCGAGCGCGTGCTGGGCGCCGAGGGCAACGCGCTGCTGTGGACGCACCTGAACCTGGTGAAGGGCGAGCTGGAGCCGGCCATCATGTCGCTCGCCTTCGTGTTCCTGCTCGTGGGCTACGGCACCAAGATCGGCCTGGTGCCGCTGCACAACTGGCTGCCCGACGCGCACGCCGAGGGCCCCACGCCCATCTCCGCGGTGCTCTCCGGGCTGCTGCTCAACGTCGCCCTCTACAGCGTGTTGCGCTGCAAGGTGCTGGCCGACGGCGCGCTCGACTCGCGCTTCGCCGGCAACATGATGATGGGCTTCGGCCTGCTCTCGGTGGTGGTGGCGGCCTTCTTCCTGTCGCGCCAGCGCGACGTGAAGCGCATGTTCGCCTACTCGTCCATCGAGCACATGGGCCTCGTCACCTTCGCCTTCGGCATGGGCGGGCCCATCGCCAACTTCGCGGGACTGTTGCACATGACGGTGCACTCGCTCGTGAAGAGCGCCATCTTCTACGCCGTCGGCCACGCCACCCAGAAGGCCGGCACGCAGGTGATGGAGGACATCCGCGGCCTCATGAAGGTGAGCCCCACGGTGGGCTGGGGCCTCATGATCGGCACCCTCGCGATCCTGGGGATGCCGCCCTTCGGCGTGTTCGCGAGCGAGTTCCTCATCCTCACCACGGCGATGCGCGAGCACGCCTGGGCCACGCCCTTCCTGCTGCTCGCCCTGGGCGTCGCCTTCGCCGCCGTGTTCAGCCGCGTGCAGCCCATGGTGTTCGGCGACACGCACCTGAAGCCGCTGCCGCACGAGCCCGCGCTGGTGCCGGTGTTCGTGCACCTGGGCCTGGGCCTGATGCTGGGCCTGTACATCCCCCCCTACCTCGCCGCCTGGTACGCGCAGGCGGCGAAGCTGTTGGGATAGGCCAACCACCATGCCGCTCACGAGTCGCATTCCCGGCCTGCAGCTGTCCTGGCGCCCCCTCGCGGGCGATGCGCCCATGGCGATCGCCGAGGTGGGCGAATGGCAGTGGACGGAAGCCGCGCGCCTCGTGCGCGACGGCGGCGGGCGCCTCGTCGCCCTCTGGGGCGCGGACCACCGCGAGCAGACCGAGGACGACGAGGACCCCGGGTATTCCGTCTACGCGGCCTACGCCGTGCGCGCGGGGCTTTGCATCGTGGAACTGGTGGTGCCCGGGTCGAAGCCCGCCTATCCCGATCTCTCCGGTCTCTTCGCCCCCGCCGGCCGGATGCAGCGCGCGCTCTTCGACCTGCTGGGCGTCGCCGCCACGGGCGCCTCCGACACGCGTCCCTGGCTTCGCCACGGCGCCTGGCCCGAGGGGGTGTTTCCCCTGCGCCGCGACTTCGATGCCGCCGTGCTCCCGCCCAATACCCTCACCGACTACGCCTTCGTCCGCGTCGAGGGAGACGGCGTGCACGAGATCCCGGTGGGCCCCATCCACGCGGGCATCATCGAGCCCGGCCACTTCCGCTTCTCGATCGTCGGCGAGAAGGTCCTGCGGCTCGAGGAGCGCCTGGGCTACGTGCACAAGGGCATCGAGAAGCGTCTGGAGGACTTCACGGTCGCCGAGGGCTACCGGCTGGCCGGCCGCGTCTCGGGCGATTCCACGGTGGCGTTCGCCTGGGCCTACGCGCAGGCCGCCGAGTCGCTGCTCGGCGTCGAGCCGCCGCTGCGGGCGCGCTGGATCCGCGCGCTGCTGCTCGAGCGCGAGCGCGTCGCGAACCACCTGGGCGACCTGGGCGCGCTCGGCAACGATGCGGCCCTCGCCTTCGCGCTCGCCCAGTTCATGCGCCTCAAGGAGGACTGGCTGCGCCTGGGCGCCGAGGTCTTCGGCCATCGCCTGCTCATGGACCGCATCGTCCCCGGGGGAGTCGCCGCCGATTTCAACGCCGCGCAGGCCGAGCGGATGGTGGGCCTGTCGCACGCGGTCGAGACCGAGGTGATCGAGCTGCGCCAGATCTTCGAGGAGCACGCGGGACTGCAGGACCGCTTCCTCACCACCGGCCGCGTGACGCCGGACCTGGCCCGCCTGCTCGGGCTCACCGGGCTCGCCGCGCGGGCGAGCGGGCAGGCGAACGACCTGCGGGCGGACTACCCGGCGGTCCCGTGGCAGGAAGTGGGCGTGAAGAAGGCCGGCCACTCGATGGGCGACGTCGCCGCGCGCGTGCACGTGCGCTTCGAGGAGCTGCTGGAATCGTTGCGCCTGGTGCGCGCCATCGCGGTGGGCACGCCCCCGGGCGAATGCCTCGCGCCGCTCCCGCAGCCCGTGCCCGGGGCGTTCGGCGCGGGCTGGGTCGAGGGCTGGCGCGGCGAATCCTTCGTCGCGCTCGAGGCCGGCGAAGGCGGGCGCATCCGGCGCTGCCACGTGCACGACCCCTCGTGGCAGAACTGGCCGGTGATCGAGCACGCGGTGATCGGGAACATCGTTCCCGACTTCCCGCTCATCAACAAGAGCTTCAACCTCAGCTACTCGGGACACGACCTCTAGTGATCCGCATCCTCCGACAGATCGTGAAGACGGGCTTGGTGAGCGAGGCGCCCCCGCAGGCCGTCGAGGCCCTGCGCCGGCGCGCCCCCGAGATCCAGGACGAGGTGCTGCGCCTGCTCGGCCGCGCGCTCGCCATCCGGCAGGTGGACGCGGGCTCCTGCAACGGCTGCGAGCTCGAGATCCACGCCCTCAACAACGCCTACTACAACGTCGAGGGCCTGGGGATCAAGTTCGTCGCGAGCCCGCGCCACGCGGACATGCTGCTCGTCACGGGGCCGGTGTCGAAGAACATGGAAGAGGCGCTGCGCATCGCCTGGCGGGCCACGCCCGACCCCAAGCTCGTGGTCGCCGTGGGCGATTGCGGCTGCACCGGCGGCCTCTTCGGCGAGAGCTACGCGAGCTGCGGCGCGGTCTCGAACGTGATCCCGGTCGACGTCGCCGTGCCGGGATGCCCGCCGACGCCGCTCGCGATCCTCGAAGGCATCCTCACCGCCGTGAGCGCGCGCGCCGGCGGCGGCGCCAAGCCCTAGAGCCTCGCGCTCGCCTCGCCGATGGCCTCGCGCAGCGCGGCGTAGTCGCGCACCACGGGAAACTGCGGGAACTGCGCGAGGATCCCCTCGGGCGGCCGGAAGAAGATGCCCGCGTGCGCCGCGCCCAGCATGGCGGTGTCGTTGTAGGAATCGCCCGCGGCGATCACCTGGAAGCCCAGCGCCCGGAAGGCGTTCACCGCCGCGCGCTTCTGGTCGGGCATGCGCAGCCGGTAACCGCGCACGAATCCCGAGTCGTCCACCTCGAGGCGATGGCAGAAGAGCGTGGGCTCGCCCAGCTGCGCCATGAGCGGCCGCGCGAACTCGTAGAAGGTGTCCGAGAGGATCACGACCTGGAAGCGCGTGCGCAGCTCGTCGAGGAACGCGCGGGCGCCGGGCATCGGCCCCATGTCCGCGATCACGGCCTGGATGTCCGGCAGGCCGAGCTGGCGCTCCTCCAGGATCGCCAGCCGGAAGCGCATCAGCTTGTCGTAGTCCGGCTCCTCGCGCGTGGTGCGCGAGAGCTCCGGGATGCCGGTTCGCTTCGAGAACTCGATCCAGATCTCGGGGACGAGGACGCCCTCGAGGTCGAGGCAGACGATTTGCAAGGGGGAGGGTCTCCGACTTGGGCGGCGTGGGCCGCGCATTCACCCCGTCATTCTACCCATGCCCGCATCAGGCCGACTCGAGCAGCGCCACGGTGCCGAGCCCCCCGTCGGCGCAGATGGAGACGATCGCCCGCTTGCCCGGCCCCATCGCCGCGAGTTCCTTCACCGCCTGCGAGAGGATGCGCGCGCCCGTCGCGCCGAAGGGGTGCCCGATGGCGACGCTGCCGCCGTTCGGGTTGAGGCGGTCCCAGGGGAAGCGGCCGAGCGAGGCGGCGACGCCGGCCTTCTCGCGCACGAACGGCTCGCTCTCGAGGGCCGCGACGTTGCACAGCACCTGCGCGGCGAAGGCCTCGTGGATTTCCCAGAGGTCGATGTCGCCGAGCGCGAGCCCGTGCCGCGCGAGCAGGCGCGGGATCGCATAGGCCGGCGCCATGAGCAGCCCCTCGGTGGAGAGATCCACGGCCGCGATCTCCCAGTCGACGAGGCGCGCCTTCGTGCTTCCGGCGGGCAACCGCGCGAGGCCCGCCCCGGTCGAGACCCAGATCGCGGCCGCGCCGTCCGTGAGGGGCGAGGCGTTGCCCGCGGTGATCGTGCCCGCCGCGCGGTCGAACGCGGGCCGCAGCTTCGCCAGCTTCTCGGGCGTCGTGTCGGCGCGCGGGATGCCGTCTCGCGCCGCCTCGCCCGCCGGGATCACGAGATCGTCGAAGAAACCCGAGGCGAGCGCCTTCACCGAGCGCGCGCGGGACTCGTACGCAAGCCGGTCCTGCGCCTCCCGGGGGATCGTCCCCGCCTTCGCCATCTCCCCGCGGTTCGCGCCCAAGCCCTTGCCGGTGGCGCGGTTGCGTACGAAGGGCACGGGCAGCGTCACACTCGCCGTCCAGTACGTCGGCGCCGACCTCGGCACGAACGAGGTCCCGCTGACGCGCGACGCCTCGGGCGTCTACGTCGCGGAGCGCGTCGTCCTCAGCATCCAGGGGCCGTGGCAGTACACCGTGGGGGTCACCAGCCCCGGCTCCTTCGACACGCAGGCCAGCGTGCGCCTGCCCGTCGCG
>CAZPLW010000277.1:0-5124 GCA_964587315.1 uncultured Lysobacter sp. | reverse complement strand
GCTGAAGTCGCTGCTGCGCTACGCGTTTCAGACCAAGCATGCGCTGACCTTTCCGGTCTCCGGCCCGGGCTCGGTCGGCATGGAGTATTGCTTCGTCAATCTGGTCGCACCCGGAGACAAGGTCATCGTCTGCAGGAACGGCGTGTTCGGCGGGCGCATGATCGAAAACGTGGAGCGCGCCGGCGGAACGCCTATCCTCGTCGAGGATGCCTGGGGCGAGCAGGTCGATCCGCAGAAGCTGGAAGACGCGCTGAAACAGAACCCGGACGCGCGCCTGGTGGCGTTCGTGCACGCCGAAACCTCGACCGGCGTGCAGTCCGACGCCAAGACCCTGGTCGGAATCGCGCACAAGCACCACGCGCTCACCATCGTCGACGCCGTGACCTCCCTCGGCGGCACGCCGGTGCTGGTGGACGAGTGGAAAATCGACGCCATCTACTCAGCCAGCCAGAAGTGCCTGTCGTGCACGCCGGGCCTGTCGCCGGTGTCGTTCAGCGACCGCGTGGTCGATCACGTCAAGGCGCGCAAGGACAAGATCCACTCCTGGTTCATGGACATGAACCTGCTGCTGGGCTACTGGGGCGCCACCACGCGCACCTACCACCACACGGCGCCCACCAACAGCCTGTACGCGCTGCACGAGGCGCTCCTGCTCATCAAGGAAGAAGGGCTCGAGAACTGCTGGGCCCGCCACCACCGCCACCACCTCGCCCTCAAGGCGGGCCTGGAGGCGATGGGCCTCAGGTACCTCGTGAAGGAAGGCGCCCGGCTGCCCCAGATGAACGCGGTGCACATCCCCGAGGCCGTGCAGGCGCGCGAGGCGGAAGTGCGCAAGACGCTGCTGCACGAGTTCAACCTCGAGATCGGCGCGGGCCTGGGGCCGCTCGCCGGCAAGATCTGGCGCATCGGCATCATGGGCTACTCGTGCAAGCCCGAGAACGTGATGCTCTGCCTCTCGGCGCTGGGCTCGGTGCTCTCCGACATGGGCCTGCCGGTGAAGGTGGGCGAGGCCGAGGCCGCGGCGCACCACGCGTACGCGCAGATCCACGCGCAGGAGGCGCTGCACGCGCGCGGCAAGAAGGTGGCGAACATCAAGTAGCCCGCCCGCGCCAGTGGCCATGCGAAAGGGCGCCTCGCGGCGCCCTTTTCGCTTCCGGCACCCGAAGGCGCGCTACCTGGCGCCGATGGCCTGCCGGAAGCGCCCGTCCACCTGCGGCTGGCGGGCGTACTGGTCGAGCGTCGCGGGCACCACCTTCTCCAGTTCCGCGATGCGGTCCGCCGGCGAAGGATGGGTGGAGAAGGTGATGGAGGCGCCGGAGTCCTCGGGTTTCACCGAGGCGAGCATCGAGAGCACCGCGACGAGGCCGTACGGGTCGTAGCCGCCGCGCGTGGCGATCACGACGCCGATGCGGTCCGCCTCGTACTCGAGGCCCCGGTCGAGCGGCTTCAGGAAGAATCCGTCCTTCACGAGATTGACGCCCATTTCCGCGGCCTTCGCCTTGAGGCCCATGACGTCGTTCCGGCCGAGCCTGCTCTGCGCGATGAGCTCCGAGCCCACGGACTTGCCGACGTCGCCCCAGGCTCCCGACTGGATGGCGGAGATCTGGTGGCGCTTGAGCACGTGCGCGATCTCGTGCGCGAGGACGCCGGCCAACTCCGATTCGCTCGAGAGCCGCGTCACGAGACCGTGCGAAACGATGACCGTGCCGCCGGGCATCGCGAAGGCGTTGATGGTCGCGGTGTCGATGACGCCGAAGGTCCAGGGCAGGTCGGGCTTCTCCGTCTGCGAGGCGAGCCAGCGACCCACGCGGTTCACGTAGCGTTGCAGGCGCTCGTCCGGGTGCAGCTTCGTCGCGCCGAGGAACCCCGACGCGATGCCCTCGCCCAGCGCGATCTCCTCCTCGACCGTGTATTCACGGCTCGCCTCCTGCACCTTCGAGCCGATGTCGACGGCCTTCTTGCCGAGGTCCAGGATGTTGCCGATGTTGCCGAGCTGCGCATGGGCGGGCAGCGAGGCGGCGGCCGCGAGGGCGAGCGACAGGACGATGGCGCGTTTCATCGGGACTTCCCGGCGTCGGCGTAGTCCACGCGGACGGGCGCGAGCTTCGCTTCCCTGGCGAATCGCTCGGCCGACGCCTTGTCCGAGCGGAAGGACTGCAGCTTGCGCAGGGCGGCCGGGTCCGGCGCGGAGGACTGGAAGTCCTCCGGCGTGAGGCCGCGGATGCCGATCGTGGCCACCTTCGACGTTTCCGGCCCCTTCTTGCTGCCGCCGAAACCGAAGATGGAGGTGAGCCCGCCCAGCGCGCCGCCGCCGCTCGAGGTCTGCTCGACCGTCGAGGGGAAGCGCAGGTGGAAGACGCGGATGTATCCCTTGTTCGCGCCCACCTCGACCTGCGTCCAGCCGCCCTGGCGCGAGATCACCTTGACGGGCGTGCCGTCGGGCACCGGGGCGATCGTGCGCCCCTCGAATGCCGGGCGGTCCTTGAGTTCCGTGGCGCGGTTGGCGAACGCTTGCTCCTGCGCCGAGACGACGCCGGCCAGCGAGAGGCCGAAGGCGAGGAGCAGGGTGGCGAGGGCGCGAATCATGGGGCCGATGATAGGGCGATGCGCCGCCGCCGACAATCGAATATTCAGCGGACGAGCGCCGCCGCGAGCCCCAGCAGGAGCCCCATGCTGGCCACGTCCGTCGCGGTGGTCACGATGATGCTCGAGGCCGTGGCCGGATCGGCGCCCAGGCGCTTGAGCGCCAGCGGGACGACGGCGCCCGAGACGCCGCTCACCGCGCAGCTGCCCATCATGGCGAGGCAGACCGCGACGCCCAGCCAGAGGGCATGGGGAGAATCCTGCGAACGCGCGAGGAAATACATCGCCAGGCCGCACAGCAGGCCCGTCACGGCACCGTTCGCGAGCCCGAGCAGTGCCTCCTTGGCGACGAGCGCCTTGCCGCCGCCGGGCCGGATGTCGCCGAGCGTGATGCCGCGCACCGTCACCGCGAGCGCCTGGCAGCCGGTGTTGCCCGACTGGCCGGCGAGCACGGGCAGGAAGGTCGCCAGGATGACGAGGCGGTCGACCGTCCCCTGGAACATCGCCACGACGCCGCCCGCGGCGAAGGCGGTGAGCAGGTTCAGCTGCAGCCAGGGATGCCGGAACATGAATGCGCGAAGGAGCGAGGTCGTGACGCGCTCCTCCTTCTCGACGCCGACCATCGCGCCGGGCTGCGCGGTGATCTCGAAGGCCTCCTCCTCGAAGAGCGCGGCGCCGCGCACGAGGCCCAGGAGGCGGCCTTCGGCGTCGCAGACCGGGTAGACCGGGTAGTGGCGGTTGAGCGTGAGCTTCATGCCGTCGCGCACCGTCATGTCGGGCCTGAACGAGAAGACGTCCTTCAGCATCACGGCGTCCAGGCGCTCGTCCTTCGCCGCGAAGAGCAGGTCGCGCATCGTGACCAGGCCGAGGAGCCGGCCTTGCCCGTCGGCGACGTAGCCGTAGGTGACGAACGCGGTGCGCACGACGCCGCGCAGCTGCTCGATCGCCTCTCCGACGGTGATCTCCGGCGCGAACCTCGCGTAGGCCGGCTCCATGAGGCGGCCGATGGCCCCGTCGGGATAGCGGGCGTTGCGCTGCCATTGCCGCGCCACCTCCGGCGCCGCCGCGCGCGCGATCGCGTCGAGCGCGGCCTGCGGCAGTTCGGCCAGCAGGTCCTGCGCGACGCCGGGATTCAACTCGAGGAGCGCGGACACCGCCGCGGCGGGCGGTTCGGCCGCGAGCAAGCGCGCGGCTTCCTTCGGCGGGCACGCCTTGAGGCGCGTCGCGAGCGGGGGCGTGTCGGGAACGGCGGATTCGGGGGTCACGGCGGGCTCCGGATCGCGGGGGTGCCGGGATTCTACCCGGCGCCCCGCGAGGCGAAGGCCGTCAGAGGCCCAGGCGCTGCCAGATGGTGGAGGTGGGACCGGCCTGGTTCAGCGTGTAGAAATGCAGCCCGGGCGCGCCCTGGGCGAGCAGGCGCTCGCAAAGTTCCGTCACCACGTCGAGGCCGAAGGCCTTGATGGAGACGGCGTCGTCGCCGAAGTTCTCGAGCCGCAACCGGATCCAGCGCGGGATCTCCGCGCCGCAGGCGTCCGAGAAACGCGCGAGCTGGGTGCTGTTGGTGATCGGCATGATCCCGGGAACGATCGGAAGGTCCACGCCCATCGCCTCCACCGAGTCCACGAAGTGCGAATAGGCGTCGGCGTTGTAGAAGTACTGCGTGATCGCCGAGTTGGCGCCCGCGTCGACCTTCTCCTTGAAATGCTGGAGGTCCGCGGAAGGGCGCCTCGCCTGCGGGTGGAACTCCGGGTACGCCGCCACCTCGATGTGGAACCAGTCACCCGTGCACTCCCGGACGAAGCGCACGAGGTCCGTCGCGTGCCGGAACTCGCCGCCCGCCGCCATGCCCGAAGGCAGGTCGCCGCGAAGGCACACGAGGCGGCGGATGCCCGCCTCGCGGTAGCGCTGGAGCATCGCCTCGATGGCCTCGCGATCCGATCCGATGCACGAGATGTGCGGCGCGGCCACGTGGCCTTCCGACTGGATCTCGAACACGGTGCGTATCGTGCCCTCCTGCGTCGAGCCGCCGGCGCCGAAGGTGCACGACATGAACGCGGGCTTCAATTGCGCCAGCTGGCGGCGCGTCGCCCGGAGCTTCTCCTCCCCCTCCGGCGTGCGGGGGGGGAAGAACTCGAAGCTGAAATTCCGGGGCTTGTCCCGTTGGGTGCGCATCTAGTAGCGGTAGGCGTCGGGCTTGTAGGGCCCTTCCTTCGCGACGCCGATGTAGCGCGCCTGGGCGTCGGAGAGCTCGGAGAGCTGCGCATTGAGCTTCCTGAGCTGCAGGCGCGCCACCTTCTCGTCCAGGTGCTTGGGCAGCACGTAGACGCCCACCGGGTACTTCTCGGTGTTGGAGAAGAGCTCGATCTGCGCGATGGTCTGGTTCGCGAAGGAGGAGCTCATCACGTAGCTCGGGTGGCCCGTGCCGCAGCCCAGGTTCACCAGGCGGCCTTCGGCCAGCAGGATGATGCGCTTGCCGTCCGGAAAGATGACGTGGTCCACCTGCGGCTTGGTGTTCTCCCAGCGGTACTGCTTCAGGGAGGC
>CAZPLW010000276.1:0-5126 GCA_964587315.1 uncultured Lysobacter sp. | reverse complement strand
CGCTCGCCCTTGAGCGTCACCGTCTTCTCGCCGTCCACGAACACGGGCGCCACGGGCTTCTCGCCCGAGCCCGGCAGCGAGATGCCGATGTCGGCGAGCTTCGACTCGCCCGGGCCGTTCACCACGCAGCCCATCACGGCCACGTGCATCGCCTCCACGCCGGGATACTGCGCGCGCCACACGGGCATCTGCTCGCGCAGGTACGTCTGGATCTTGTCGGCGAGCTCCTGGAAGAACGTGCTCGTCGTGCGCCCGCAACCCGGGCACGCCGACACCTGCGGCGTGAACGAGCGCAGTCCCATCGTCTGCAGGATCTCCTGCGCCACGATCACCTCGCGCGTGCGGTCGCCGCCGGGCTCGGGGGTGAGCGAGACGCGGATCGTGTCGCCGATGCCCTCCTGCAGCAGCACGCCCATGGCGGCCGTCGAGGCGACGATGCCCTTCGAGCCCATGCCGGCCTCGGTGAGGCCCAGGTGCAGCGGGTAGTCGCAGCGGGCGGCGAGGCTGCGGTAGACGCGGATCAGGTCCTGCACGGCCGACACCTTGCAGGACAGGATGATGCGATCGCCCGGCAGCCCGATCTCCTCGGCCTTGGCGGCGCTCTCGAGGGCGGAGACGATGAGCGCCTCGCGCATCACCTCGTCGGCTTCCTTCGGGCTCGCGAGCGCGGCGTTCGCGTCCATCAGGCGCGCGAGCAGCTCCGGGTCGAGCGAGCCCCAGTTCACGCCGACGCGCACGGGCTTGCCGTACCGGATCGCCGTCTCGATCATCGTCCCGAACTGGTCGTCGCGCTTCGTGCCGTGGCCCACGTTGCCCGGGTTGATGCGGTACTTGTCGAGCACCTCGGCGCACTCGGGCACCTGCGCGAGGAGCTTGTGGCCGTTGAAATGGAAGTCGCCGATGAGGGGAACCGCCACGCCCATCGCCACCAGGCGCGAGCGGATGGCCGGCACCTGGCGCGCGGCCTCCAGCGTGTTCACGGTGATGCGGACCGCTTCGCTGCCGGCGCGCGCGAGCGCGGCGACCTGGCGCGCGGTGGATTCGGCGTCCTCGGTGTCCGTGTTCGTCATGGACTGCACGAGGATGGGCGCGCCGCCGCCGACCGGCAGGCCGGCGATGCGCACGGCGCGGGAGGCACGGCGATTCACGGGAGAGCGTTCGTCGGTCACGGCAGGGTGAGGCGGGCCACCGAGACCCGCGTGTGCGGCTCCAGGTCGACCTCGCGATCGTTGTAGATGAGGCGGACGTCGGCGGCGTTGCCGATCACGACGGTGAGCGGCGGCTTGCCCGTCACCTCGGCGTCGGAGCCGCCGGGCTGGTTGCGCGAGAGCAGGGTCCTGCCGCGGGCGTCCTTCACCTCCACCCAGGCGGCCCCGCGGAACTTCATGCGGATCACGCCGCCGCCTTCCGCGTCGGCCGGCGGCTCGGCGAGGCGCGGGGCCGGCGCCGCGGCCGGGACGGACACGGGCGATGCGATGGCGATCTGGGTTGCGGGCTTCGCCGGGGCCGGTGCGGCGTTCGCGGCGGTCCCGCTCGCCGCCGGCGTGGCGCTCCCGGTCCGGGAGGCCTGTCGGATGGGCGCGGGTTCCGGGTACGGCAACACCGGCGCGGCAGCGGGCGGCAGCGGGGCCACCGGCGGCGCCGAGAGCGACACGGCGGGCGTGGACAGCGTCGAGGGAGGCGGCACGGGCGACGACTCGGGCACGACGGACACGGGCGGAAGCCCGGGGGCCGGCGCCGGGACGGCCGGCGCGGACGCCGCCGGCGGCTTGCGCACGCTCGTCGTGACCTGGCCCTGCGTACGCACGAAGAGCCACCAGTACATGCCGGCGAAGCCCAGGACGATCGCGACCGCGGCGTAGCCGGCGGCCTTCACGTACGGACTCGAGAGGCGGGCGCCCAGCGGATCGAAGCGGATGTTCTGCGTGGGCACGACGATGCGCGGCGCCGTCTCGGGCGGCGCGTTGGCCGAGATGAGGCCGACCACGGCCTCGGCATCCAGGCCGAGCGCCCGGGCGTAGTTGCGCGCGAAGCCCCGCAGGAAAGGGCCGCGCGGCAGCCGCTCGTAGTCGCCGATCTCGAGCGCCTCGACCTGCATGACGCTCATGTGCAGGCGCTGCGCGATGTCGGCGCGCGAAAGGCCCTGGCGCTCGCGCTCGGCGGCGAGGACGGCTCCCGGCGAGGGAGCGCCTTCCTGCGGCACGGCCTGGTCGGCCCCGTTGTCCACGCTCGCCTGGCCTTCCTAGCGCTTGGCTTCCAGGAGCTCGCGCACCTGCGGCGCGTCGGGGAATCGGCGGCGCAGCTGCTGCATCATGCTGTCCTCCGCCGCCCGGTCGCCCATGGCGCGCGCGAGCTTCACGCCGAACACCAGCGCGTTCAGGTTCGGCTCGCCCACCAGCCGCGTGTACCGGGAGAAATAGGCCTCGGACTCCTTGAGGCTGCCCTTCTCGAAGGTGAGCTCGGCGAGCGTGAGCAACGCGCCGATCAGGTCCGGGCGGATGAGCAGGGCGCGGCGCAGGTAGTCCTCCGCCTCGCGGTTCTTGCCCGCGATCCGCGAGCACAGCCCGGCGTTGAGCAGCGGCTTCTCCGGCGTCGCGTAGAGCGGGTTGGCCTGCACGCGCGTGAAGTACTCCATCGCGCGGGTGTGCTCGTTGCGCAGGCAGAGGAACCACCCGTAATTGTTCAGGATCTCCGGGTCGTTCGGCGTGTAGCGCAGCGCCGTCTCGAATGACTGGCGGGCCTGCGCGTCCTCGCGCAGCTCCATGAACACGAGGCCCTGCACGTTGTAGGCCGCGGTGTAGGTCGGGTCGGCCTTGATGGAATTGCGGGCCTCCTCGAGGGCCACCACCATGTTGCCGCGCTGGTAGTACTCCACGGCGAGGTTGGTCCGGATCTCGGCGCGGCGGCGCGCGTCGATGGCCTGCGCGTCCTGGACCGAGCGCGTCTCGATCGTCGTCTGGGCGACGCAGCCCGCGAGCGCGAGCGCGGTCCCGATCACGGCGGCGATTCTCATGCGACCTCCCGGATGTCGATCACCCTGCGCTTCATGCGGTTCACCACCTGTCCCGCGAGCTGCCCGCAGGCGGCGTCGATGTCGTCGCCGCGCGTCTTGCGGATCGTCGCGACGAAGCCCGCCTCGACCAGGATGTCGCGGAAGCGAAGGACCGCCTCCTGCTCCGGGCGGCCGAAGCCGGAATCCGGGAACGGGTTGAACGGGATCAGGTTCACCTTGCTCGGGACCGAAGCGAGCAATTTCGCGAGAGCCCGGGCCTGCATCGGCGAATCGTTCACGCCGGCGAGCAGGATGTACTCGAAGGTGATGAAGTCGCGCGGGGCCACCGCGAGGTACGCGCGGCAGGCCGCGAGCAGCTCCTCGATGGGGTAGGTGCGGTTGATCGGCATGAGCCGCGAGCGCAACTCGTCGTCGGGCGCGTGCAGGCTCACCGCCAGGGCGACCGGCAGGCGCTCGCCGAGCTTCGCGATCATCGGGACGACGCCGGAGGTGGAGAGCGTCACGCGCCGGCGCGACAGGCCGTAGCCGTGGTCATCGAGCATCACGGACATCGCGGCGACGACGTGCTCGAAATTGTTGAGCGGCTCGCCCATGCCCATCATCACGACGTTCGTGACCGGCTTCGGCGTGAGGCCCTCGGAGGCGGCCTCGAGGCGGTAGGGCAGCCCGTCCTTCGCCATCTCCAT
Source organism: uncultured Lysobacter sp. (assembly GCA_964587315.1). Classification (GTDB taxonomy): domain Bacteria; phylum Pseudomonadota; class Gammaproteobacteria; order Burkholderiales; family Usitatibacteraceae; genus FEB-7. The sequence continues at coordinate 1,427 of CAZPLW010000276.1, read as the reverse complement.
CAGGCGACGGTTGGCCACCCAGAGCTGGCCGAGGATCTCGGCCACCGAGAGGTCGCGGTTGAATCCCTGCCGCCCGGTGGAGCAGAAGCCGCAGTCGAGCGCGCAGCCCACCTGCGAGGAGACGCACAGCGTGCCGCGGTCGTCCTCGGGGATGAACACCGTCTCGACGCCGTTGCCCACGCCCACGTCGAAGAGCCACTTGACCGTGCCGTCCGCGGAGCGGTGCTCGGAGAGGATGGCGGGCGGAACGACCTCGGCGACTTCCTTCAGCTTCTCGCGAAGGCTCTTCGCGAGGTCCGTCATCGCGTCGAAGTCGGACTCGCCGCGCTGGTGCACCCAGCGGAAGACCTGCTTCGCGCGAAACGGCTTCTCGCCCATCGCCGAGAACCACTCGGTGAGGGCGGGCAGCGTGAAGTCGAGGAGGTTCGTGCGCATCGGCGCGCTCGGCGCTCGCTCGGCCTAGCGGGAGAAGACCTGGCTCGCCGGGAAGAAGTACGCGATCTCGATCGCGGCCGTCTCCGGGGCGTCCGAGCCGTGCACCGCGTTCGCGTCGATGGAAGCGGCGAAGTCGGCGCGGATCGTGCCCTTTTCGGCCTTCTTCGGGTCCGTGGCGCCCATGAGCTCGCGGTTCTTCGCGATGGCGCTCTCGCCCTCGAGCACCTGGATCATCACCGGGCCGGAGATCATGAAATCGACGAGGTCCTTGAAGAACGGGCGGGCCCGGTGGACCGCGTAGAAGCCCTCGGCCTCCTGGCGGGACAGGTGGGCCATGCGCGCGGCGATGACCTTGAGGCCGTTCGTCTCGAAACGCGAATAGATCTTGCCGATGACGTTCTTGGCCACGGCATCGGGCTTGATGATGGAAAGGGTGCGTTCGACCGCCATGAAAATCTCCGCTAACTGAATGAAAAGTTTAGCTTTTCATTCTAGCACAGGCGGGGCCGGCCGGACTAGGGGCGCAGGCCCGGTTCCGGCCGGCCGGCGGGGCTCCAGCGCGGTTCGAGCCCGGCTTCCCCGGGGCCGGCGCGGTAGTCGGCGCGGATGCCGACGCCCGGGACCCAGACGAGGTGCTCGCCCTGGAAAAGCAGGGGCAGGCGCTCCCTTTCCCAGGCCGGGACGCGCCCCTCCTGGAACAGGTTCCTCAACGTGCGAGTGGGCCGGCCGGCGGCGAGGCGGATCCGCTCGCCCCCGCGGCGCGGCCCGAAGCGCCATTCGCCGCCCGGCACGCGGCTCGCCGCGATGCCCTCGCCCGATCGCAGCTCGAAGCGCACCTCGCCCCGCGCCGGCCCGAGCGGCACGACGGCTTCGCCCTGCCAGGAGACCGCCCAGTCGGCGGGCACCTCGTGCGCGGGCGCGATGGCGAGCGCGTCGCCGTCCCGGGCGAGAAGCAGGCCTGCGTGATGCAGCCGGACGTCGGCGTCGATCCT
>CAZPLW010000275.1:0-5221 GCA_964587315.1 uncultured Lysobacter sp. | reverse complement strand
CTGCGGCGCCGCATTCCCCGCGCGGAAGCCCGCGGCCGGAACCCTCCTCGGCAGCGACGCCGAGACCCGCGGATACCTCGCGCCCGTCGGAAACGCAGCAATACCGCCAGCCGCGCAGCGCCGCGCCCGAAGCCCAGCGCCCGAAGCCCGAGGCACCGCGCGAATCGCGCGAGCCGCGCCCGCCCCGGCCCGAAAGCGCGCCGCCCGCCGCCAAGCCCGTCGAGAAGCCGGCGCAGACGCAACGCGCGCCGAAGGAAGACAAGCCGCCGAAGGAATCGGGCCAGAAGGAACGTTGATCGCGCCGGCTCGCGGGGCGGGATGCTAGCCTTGCGGCCATGAAAGCCGCCCGCTCCTTCTTGCTGCTCGCCATCGCGGGCGCCGCCATCCTTGCCGTGACCCAGGGAATCCGCCAGTCCCTCGGGCTCTTCGTCTCGCCGCTCAACACGACGACGGGCCTGGGCATCGTCACCATCAGCTTCACGCTCGCGGTGGGGCAATTCGCCTGGGGCGTCGCGCAACCGCTCTTCGGCCTGGTCGTGGACCGCGCCGGCTCCTGGCGCGTCATGATCTTCGGCGCCGTGATGCTGGCCGCGGGTCTCGTCGGCACCACCCTGGTCGATACGAGCCTGGGCCTGGTGCTCTTCCTGGGCCTGCTCACCTCCGCGGGCGCGGGCGCGGGCAGCTTCTCCATCATCATGGCCGCGGCCGCGAACCGGCTGCCCGCCGAGCGCCGCACGATGGCCTCGAGCTTCATCAACACCGGCGCCTCGATCGGCCAGTTCGTGTTCGCGCCGCTCTCGCAGGCGCTCATCGCGGCCTTCGGCTGGGTCGTGGCGCTGTGGTCGCTCGCCGCCACCGCGCTCGCGACGATGCCGGTGGCGATGACCTTCCGCGAAAGGCCGGGCGAGGCGAGGCCCTTGCACGCCCCGGGCATCTCGCTCGGCGGCCAGGTGCGCGAAGCCCTGCGCGACCCGAGCTACCTCTGCCTGCACGCGGGCTTCTTCACCTGCGGCTTCCACATCGCGTTCCTCACCACGCACCTGCCGGGCGAGGTCGCCCTCTGCGGGCTTCCCGCCACCGTGTCCGCGGCGGCGCTCGCGATCATCGGCCTGGGCAACATCGCCGGAAGCCTCACCGCCGGCTGGCTCGGGCAGGCGGTGCGCATGAAGTGGGTTCTCTTCGGCATGTACGGCGGGCGGGCAGTGGCGATCCTCGCCTACCTCGCGCTGCCGAAGACCGCGGCCACCCTCTACGCCTTCGCGATCGTGCTCGGCTTCACGTGGCTCGCGACGGTGCCGATGACCGCGGGCATCGTCGGCAAGCTCTTCGGCGTGCGCTACCTCGCGACGCTCTTCGGCCTCACGCTGCTGTCGCACCAGGTGGGCGCCTTCTTCGGCGCGTGGCTGGGCGGCCTCGCGATCGAACGCACGGGCAGCTACGACTGGATGTGGTACGCGGACGCCGCGCTCGCCTTCGCCGCCGCGCTCGTGAACGTGCCGATCCGCGAGGCGCCGGTCGCGAAGCCCGCGTAGGGAACCACGGAGAAGGTCCCGGGGCTGCGCGTCAGGGCAGGCGCTTCGCCGCCATCTCGCGTCCGCCCTGCACGAGCGTGAGCCCCTCGACCTTGCCGCTCGCGTCCCGCCGGATCACCAGCTGCGCGTCCATCGCGCGGGCGAAGAGCCGGTCCTTCGCCTCCGCGAACACCTCGATGGGACCCTGCCCCGTCGCCTGCGTGACGATCCGGCTTCCGTCGCGCGTGAGCGCCAGCACGAATCCCGGCCGCAGCTCGTAGCGCCCGACATATTCGTCGATGACCGCCTCCTCCAGCGCGATCGCGATGCGCTTCGCCTTGAGCGGCATCGCCGGATCGACCAGGAAGAGCGCGAGGTCGTCGATGTTGGCGGAACTGTCCGCCACCACGAAGGCCGCCCGGCGCGCGGTGGGCGAGAAGGCGAGCATCGTGTGGAAGCCCGCCGTGCCGCCGTTGTGCCAGAACAGCTTGCCCTCGGGCCGCGGGACGATGGCCCACGCGTAGCCGACGCCCCCGCCGCGGGCGTTCGTGAAGAGCGCTTCCTGCGAGCGGCGGATGGCCGCCTCGAGCGGGCTCGCGCGCCGGCCCGCGAGCGCCTCGGCGAGCCGCATCATCTCGTTCGGGGTGATGCGAAATCCGCCGACCCCCGAAAGTGCCGGGACGAAGTCCCAGGGCCGCGCCGGACGCCGCGCGGGATCGTGACCCTGCGCCATGCGCTTCATCGCCTCGGGCGAAAGTCGCACCGCGGCTTCCTTCATGCCGAGCGGACCGAAGAGCCTTTCCTTCGCGAGCGCCTCGAGGTCGCGACCCGCCCGGCGGCCCATCAGCTCCGAGAGCCACATGAAGCCGAAGTTGGAGTACTCGTGGCCGCTGCCCGGCGCGCGCGCGAGCTCGGTGCGCGCGAGCGCCTCGTAGAGCGACTCGACGCCGAAATCCGCATAGGGGTTCGTCGCGTCCGCGGGCTTGAAACCGGGCGGCATCCTCGGCAGGCCGGAGGACTGCGAGACGAGATCGCGAAGGCGGATGTCGCGATCGCCCGAGCGCGGCAGCTTCGCGTCCTTCGGCGCGAGCGCGGACGCCCTGTCGTCGAGCGCGAGTTCGCCGCGCTCGACCATGTCGGCGAGGAGGAGGCCGGTGAGCGCCTTGGAAACCGAGCCGATCTCGACGAACGCATCCGGTGAGAGCGTCGGCGCCGTGGCGCCTTCGGTGCACGCGAGGACGACGACCGTCTTCTCGCCCGCGAACCCTGCGATCGCGCAGGTCGGCAGCACCTCCGCGTCGAGGCGCTTCTGCAGCACGCCACGCAGGTTCGCCTCGCTGGAGAAATCCTGCGCGAGGACCGGGGACACCATCAGGAGGGCCGCCGAAATGGCGGCACGCCGGAAAGAAAGGGTCTTCATCGCGGCATGCTAGCAGGGGCCCGGGACGCGCCGTCACGCCGCTCCGCCGGGGGTGACAATCAGTAACAAAGAGCAAGCGCGTTCGCATTGCCCCGCCCCGGGACGGGGGGCACACTTCGCGGCGTGATCATGGCCGGACTCGAAAGGCCGCGACGCGCCACCTTAGGAGATGCCATGAGAATCGCTTCCGCTCTCGCCGCCACCGTCGCGCTCGCCGCGGCCCCGGCTTTCGGCAGTTGCACGTGGGAATGGCTGTGCAACGGCGAAGGCGCCTGCAAGCACATGCCCGTGTGCGATTCGGTGCTCGAGACCCCGCCGCCCAAGCCCAGCGTGCAGCCTCCCGCGATGCCCCCGCTGTCGATGCGGCCGCACAAGATCGCCGGCACGCTCAACACGGCGCTCACCTGCGAGCACATCATGCGCCAGGGCCGCAGCGGCCGGTGGTACTGGGCGGAGGCCTGCTACTGCCAGGACAAGACCAAGTCCATCGATCCCTCCAACCCCTTCGCCAACATCGTGCGCTGCGACGGCGGCCCGCCCGTGGCGAGCAGCGCGCCGGCGAAGTAGGCGCGGGCCCGGCCGCCCTACCCGAAGATGTCCGGCGGCGGCTTCGAGGACTTCGGCGCCGCGATGCGCCGGCCGGTGAACTCCTCCTCGATCGATTCCTTGTAATAGGTCCCCGGCGACGGCGAGGTCATCAGCCGCCGGTAGACTTCCGGCGAGATGTTCGCGTACTCGAACGTCCCCGCGGTGGTCTCGACGACGAGCGTCCTGCTGCGCTCGTCGTAGCCCGCGGAGCGCAGTCCCGTCGCGCTCAGCTTCTTCATCTCCATCGATCCCTCCCCTCCCATCGCGTTCAGCCGCCGGAAGCCGGCGGCGCGGCGGCCGCCTCCTCGCGCACGGCCTCCACCTGCACGACGATGCGCACCTCGTCCGCCACGAAATTCGTGAAGCGCGTGAGGCCGAAGTCGCTGCGCCGGATCGTCGTGGTCACGTCGGCGCCGCAGGTGAGGCGCACCAGGAACGGCAACCGGGTGCAGGCGAAGCGCTCGACCGTCAGCGCGACCGGCCGCGTCACGCCGTTCATCGTGAGCTCGCCGCGCGCGCGCCTCGGCTCGTCCCTCTCGAAGTCGATCGCCGTGGCGCGAAAGGTCATGCGCGCATGCTTCTCCACGTCGAAGAAGTCCTCGCCCCGCAGCACGCCGTCGAGCGCGCGGTTGCCCGTGCTCACGCTCGCAGTCTCGATCGCGAGCTCGATGCGCCCGGTGCCGGCCTCGCGGTCGATCTCGATCCGCCCGCTGGTGCGGTCGAAGCGGCCGCGCTGCGTCGAGATGCCCAGGTGCGCAACCTCGAACGCCGGGAACGTGTGCCCGGGGTCGATGGTGAAGACCTCCGGCGCCGCGAACGCCGCCGGCGCCGCCAGCGCGAGCAAGGCGGCGAGGACCCTCACGAACCGCCCGCCTTCGCGCCCCACAACTCCTTGAGGCGCTGGTCGCGCCCGCAGCCGTTGCGGTAGAACTTGTACTTGACCGGATTCTTCACGTAGTAGTCCTGGTGGTAGTCCTCGGCCGGGTAGAACGGGCCGGCCATCTCGACGGGCGTCACGATCGCCGCCTTGAACGGCTTGGACTTCTCGAGCGCCGCCTTCGAAGCCTCGGCCGCCTGCCGCTGCGCGGGCGAGTGGTAGAAGATCCCCGTGCGGTACTGCGTGCCGGTGTCGCAGAACTGCCGGTCCTTCACCGTCGGATCGATGTTGACCCAGAACACCTCGAGCAGCTTCTCGTACGTGACCTTCGACGGATCGTAGGTCACCTGCAGCACCTCCGCGTGGCCCGTCGTTCCCGAGGAGACCTCGCCGTAGGTGGGATTCGCCTTGGCCCCGCCCATGTAGCCCGAGACGGTCGACACCACGCCCGGCAGCGCGTCGTAGGGCGGCTCCATGCACCAGAAGCAGCCGCCGGCGAAGGTGGCCTTCTCGAGGGCGGGCTTGGGGGCGGGCTGCGCGGCGGCGAGGCCGGCGAAGGCGAGGAGCGCGAGGAGGATCGGGAATCGCATGGCGGGCCTTTCGGGCGGGTTCTTGAGCCGGTGGGTCGCCCGGGACGCGAGGACCTTTCGGCGCCCGGTATCCCGGGGCCGCCGTAGTGTACCGCCGGGCGGCGCGCCGGCACGTCGCGATCCCGAAACGAAACGGCCCGCCGCGAAGGGCGGGCCGTACGAGGGAACACCCGGCGGGTCAGAATTCTTCCCAGTCCTTCTCGCTGCCGGACGGCCCCGGGGCGGCGAGCGCCTT
>CAZPLW010000274.1:0-5246 GCA_964587315.1 uncultured Lysobacter sp. | reverse complement strand
GGCGGGGACAGGGCCCTTCGCATGCGGGACGTGGATGCCGTGGGCCTCGACCGGCTCGACCGCAAGCTGCTGCGCGCCATCGTCGGGAAGTTCGGCGGCGGGCCGGTAGGCGTGGAGAACCTCGCCTCGGCCATCGGCGAGGAGCGCGACACGATCGAGGACGTGCTGGAGCCCTACCTCATCCAGCAGGGCTACCTGCACCGCACGCCGCGCGGCCGCATGGCGACCGCGCTCGCCTACAAGCATTTCGGCCTGGCCGGGGGCCCGGCCCCGGCCGCCGGAGGGCTGTTCGAATGACGCGCATCGCGGTGAAGCCCCGCCTCCAGCCCGAGCTCTTCACGTATTCGTTCCCGGTCCGCGTGTACTTCGAGAACACCGACGCGGGCGGCGTGGTCTACCACGCGGAGTACCTCAAGTTCATGGAGCGGGCCCGCACGGAGTGGCTGCGCCACCTGGGCTTCGACCACCAGGCGCTCGCGCGGCAGCACCGCGTCGTCTTCGTGGTCACGGCGGCGAGCGTGGAGTTCCTGCGCGCCGCCCGGCTCGACGACAATCTCGCGGTCAGCGTGCAACTCGAGTCGCTCGGCAAGGTCCGAAGCGTGTTCGTCCAGGAAATCCGGCGCGAGGACGAGCTGCTCGTCAAGGCGAGGATCACGGTCGCCTGCGTGACGGGCGAGCACTTCAAGCCGGTGGAGATTCCCGAGGCGCTCCGCCGGAAGATGGAAGCCTCGATCTAGGAAAGGCGCGCATGGTCGTCAGCCAGGATCTCACCATCGTCGCGATGATCGTGAACGCGAGCATCGTCGTGAAGGTCGTCATGGGCCTGCTCGCGCTCGCCTCCCTCTACTCGTGGACGTACATCTTCCTCAAGCTCTTCGCCATCGGCCGCGCCAAGCGCCAGGCGGACGAGTTCGAGCGGGAGTTCTGGAGCGGCACGGACCTGGTGGGCCTGTACCAGCGCGCCGCCGGCGGCCGTTACGTCGCCGCGGGGATGGAGCGCATCTTCGAGTCGGGCTTCAAGGAGTTCCTGAAGCTCAAGGGCCGGGCGGGAGCGGACGTGAGCTCGCTCATGGACGGCACCCGGCGGGCGATGAAGGCCACGCTGCAGCGGGAGCTGGACGCGCTCGAATCGCACCTGTCCTTCCTCGCGACCGTCGGTTCCGTGAGCCCGTACATCGGCCTCTTCGGCACCGTGTGGGGGATCATGAATGCGTTCCGGGGCCTGTCGAACGTCGCGCAGGCGACGCTCGCGCAGGTGGCGCCCGGCATCGCGGAGGCGCTTGTGGCCACGGCCATCGGCCTGTTCGCCGCCATCCCCGCGGTCATCGCCTACAACCGCTTCACGCACGAGATCGACCGGCTCGCGGGCCGCTACGAGAGCTTCATGGAGGAGCTCTCGAACATCCTGCAGCGCCAGGCGCACCAGCCGGAGCGCTAGATGGCCAGGCGACGCCGCGCGATGGCCGAGATCAACGTCGTTCCGTACATCGACGTGATGCTCGTGCTGCTCATCATCTTCATGGTCGCGGCGCCCCTCATCAACCCGGGCCAGATCGACCTGCCGCAGGTGGGGTCGAAGCTCGACCCGGCGGTGGCGCCGATGGAGGTGCGCGTTCGCGCCAACGGCGACCTCGCGATCGTGGACCGCACGAAATCCCTGGACGAGATCCGCGTGGACCGGGTGCGCCTGCTCGCGATGGTGCGATCGGCGCAGAAGGACCGTCCCGACCAGGCCGTGGTCATCGCGGGCGACAAGGCGGTGCGCTACGAGGAGGTCCTCAAGGTGATGGACCTGCTGCAGCAAGGGCAGGTGAAGCGCGTGGGTCTGCTGGCGCGTCCGGCGCAATAGGCCCGGCGTGAGGGACGAAGGCCCGCCGCACGACAAGCCCCGCCAGCCGGGGCGCATCCGGGCGGTCCTGCTCGCCCTCGCCGTGCACGGCCTTTTCTTCGGCCTCATCGTCTTCGGCGTGTCCTGGCAGAACCGCCCCGCGCCGCCCCTGGAAGCCGAGCTCTGGAAGGACCTGCCGCCCGTGAAGGCGGCGAAATCCGCCGAGCCCTCGCCGGAGCCTCCGGCGCCGCAACCGCCGCCTCCCGAGCCGCCCAGGCCGGAACCGCCCAAGCCCGAGCCGCCCAGGCCTGCGCCGCCAAAGCCGGAGCCGGCCAAGGTCGAGCCGCCCAGGCCCGACCCGGCCATCGCGGAAAGGCGCGAGCGGGAGAAGAAGGAGCAGGAAAAGCGCGAGCGCCTCGAGCGCGAGAAGAAGGAAAAGCTCGACCGGCAGAAGGCCGAGGAGGCGAAGCAGAAGGCGGAAGACACGAAGAAGAAACGCGAGGCCGAGGAAGCCGAGAAGAAGCGCAAGGCAGAGGAGGACAAGGCCCGGGCCGCGAAGGCGAGGGCGGACGCGGAAGCGAAAGCCGCTGCCGAGGCCGTCGCCTCAAGGCAACAGGCGGAATTGGGCAAGTTCACTGAAGGCATACGCGCTAAAATCCGGGGCAGGGCCAACGTGCCGGATACGGTCACGGGCCGGCCCGAGATCCAGGTCCGGATCACCATCCTGCCTGGGGGGGAAGTGCTCGACATCAAGATCGAAAAGCCCAGCGGCAACCGAATTTATGACGAAGCTATCGTCCGGGCCATCCGAAGTGCCTCGCCCTTGCCCGTTCCTCCGGCCAACTCGGAACTTTTCCCCCGATTCAGGGACCTTAAGTTAAATATCGAACACGAACGCTAGTCCGGACCCCCCTTCCGGAACCGGCCCGCCCATGAAAAGAATCCTGCTCGCCCTCCTCCTCGCCGCCTTGGCGCTCGCCGCCCGGGCGCAGCTCACCATCGACATCACGACCTCGGGAGGACGGCAGATCCCCATCGCGATCCTGCCCTTCGCGGGAGAGGCCGGCCAGCCGCAGCCGGTGAGCCCCGTCATCGCCGCGGACCTGGGCCGCACGGGCCTGTTCCGCCTGGTGAATTCCGTGGGCGTGAGCCCGCTGCCCACCGAGCCCTCCGAGGTCAACTTCGTCGACTGGCAGTCGCGCTCGGCCGAGGCGCTGGTCATCGGAAAGATCGCAACGCAGCCCGACGGGCGCGTGGAGGTGCGCTTCCGGCTCTTCGACGTGGCCAAGCAGTCCCAGCTCGCCAGCTTCTCCTACGTCGTCGCGCCCGCGCAGCTGCGTGCGACAGCGCACCGAATCGCGGACGTGATCTACGAGAAGCTCACGGGTGAGAGGGGCGTCTTCTCCACGAAGATCACCTACGTCGTGAAAAAGGGTACGCGCTACGAACTGCAGGTGTCGGACGCCGACGGGGCCAACGCCCAGACGGTGCTCGCCTCGAACGAGCCGATCATCTCGCCCTCGTGGTCGCCCGACGGCAGCCGCATCGCCTACGTCTCGTTCGACCAGAAGAAGCCCGTGGTCGTGGTGCAGAACCTCGCGCAGGGCGTCACGCGCGTCGTCGCCAATCACCGCGGCAACAACAACCCCCCGGCCTGGTCGCCGGCCGGCAACACGCTCGCGGTGACCCTCACGCGCGACGACATCGCGCAGCTCTATCTCATCCCCGCGACCGGCGGCGAGCCCCGCCGACTCACGACCACGCCCGCCATCGACACGGAGCCGAGCTTCTCGCCCGACGGCAAGTGGATCGCCTTCACGTCGGACCGCGGCGGCTCCCCGCAGGTCTACCGCATGCCCGTCGAGGGCGGCGCGGCCCAGCGCCTCACCTTCGAGGGCACCTACAACGTCCGCCCGCGCTTCAGCCCCGACGGCAAGTCCGTCGCCTTCGTGCAGCGCGACGCCGGCCGGTTCCGCATCGCGATGCTCGAGCTGTCCTCGGGGCAGGTCACCGTCCTCACCGACGGCACGCTCGACGACTCGCCCACGTTCGCGCCGAACGGCAAGATCATCCTGTACGAGGCGTCGGTGGGGGGCCGCGGCCAGCTCGCCGCCGTCTCGAGCGACGGCCGCGTGCGCCAGCGCCTCGTGTCTTCCGCGGGCGACGTGCGCGATCCCGCGTGGGGGCCTTTCCCGACCAATTGAGCGGGGCGCAGAATTCCCCGCGGAAGTCCGTCCTGTAACGAGCGTCAACATCCGAAGGAGAACGTTGTGAAGAAAATCTTGCTGAGCCTCGCCCTGGCCACCCTGCTTGCCGCTTGCGGAAGCCAGGAAGTGAAGAAGGACGTTCCGGTCGCAGACCGCTCGACCGGCACGCAACAGCCCGCGCCGACGGGCTCGACCTCGACGACGACGCCCACGCAGCAGCCGAAGATCGCGGCCAATCCGCTCACGGATCCCGCCAACGTCCTGTCGAAGCGCAGCGTGTACTTCGATTTCGACTCCAACGCGGTGAAGGACGAGTTCCGGCCGATCGTGCAGGCGCACTCGAAGTACATGGTCGACAAGAAGGACACGAAGATCCGCATCGAGGGCAACTGCGACGAGCGCGGCAGCCGCGAGTACAACCTCGCCCTGGGGCAGCGTCGCGCCGAGGCGGTGAAGAAGACGATGACCGTGCTCGGCGTCTCGGAAGCGCGCATCGAGACCGTGAGCTTCGGCGAGGAGAAGCCCGCCAACCCGGGCCACGACGAGGCCGCCTGGGGCCAGAACCGGCGAGCCGACATCAAGTACGCGGGTGAATAGCGCGAAACGGCTCGCGGCGGCGGTCTTCCTCGCCGTCGCCGGCACCGCGCAGGCGGGCCTCTTCGACGACGACGAGGCCCGCAAGCGCATCGAGGAGATCCGGTCGGAGCAGGCGAAGTCCGCCCGCGACGTCTCGGAGCGCATGACCCGGCTCGAGGAGTCGGTTCGCAATCTCGGCGTCGTCGACCTCCTGCGGCAGATCGAGCAGCTGAACGCCGAGATGGCGCGCATCCGCGGGCAACTCGAGGTCCTCGCCAACCAGAACGAGCAACTGCAGAAGCGCCAGCGCGATTTCTATCTCGACATCGATTCGCGCCTGAAGCGGCTGGAGGGCGGCGGATCGTCGCCGGCCGCGCCGGCGCCCGCTGCCGCGAGCCCCGCGGTCGAGGCGCCCGCCGCCCGGCCCGCCACGCGCGACGACCAGGCCCGCGAGATGAAGGCCTACGACGCGGCCTCCAATCTCTTCCGCAAGAACGATTTCGTCTCGGCGGCGGAGGCCTTCGGCGCCTTCCTCAAGGACTATCCGCAGACCACCCTCGCGCCGAACGCGCTCTACTGGATCGGCCTCTGCCACCCGAACACGCGCCATTTCAAGAGCCCGCTAGCGGCGCGAG
>CAZPLW010000273.1:0-5280 GCA_964587315.1 uncultured Lysobacter sp. | reverse complement strand
CGCTGCGCCGGCCGCCGGGGCAGGCGCGCGTGGAGCTCGACGGCGGCGGCTCGGTGCCGGTTCCGCAGGCGGCGGGCGGCGCGGACGGGCAGCGCATCGTCTTCGGCGTGCGCCCGGAGCACCTGTCGCTGGACCCGGCCGGCGGCGCGGACGCGCTCGCGGCACGGGTGGCGGTGGTCGAGCCGACCGGGATGGACACGCAGGTCTTCGCCAAGTTCGGCGAGGTGGAACTGACGGCGGTCTTCCGCGAGCGCCACGAGTTCACGGCGGGCGAGCCGGTGGTCCTGCGGCCCGACCATGCCCGCACCCACCTGTTCGACGCCGAAACGGGCAAGTCCCTGATGCAGAAGTAGCCGGACCGGACGGGCCCCGTGGCCCGATGAGTCACATGACGAGGAGGAGTGCGCGATGTCCAAGTTCACGAGACGGGAGTTCCTGAGGACGACGGCGGGCGCGGCGGCGGCCGGCACGCTGGGCGTGGGCGGCACGATGTGGACGCAGGACGCGTTCGCCCAGGCGAAGTGGGCGCCGGAGAAGGGCGCCAAGCTGCGCGTGCTGCGCTGGAAGCGCTTCGTGCAGGGCGACGAGGACCTGTGGATGGCGAACACGAAGAAGTTCACCGAGAAGACGGGCGTCGAGGTGCGCGTCGATCACGAGGGCTGGGAGGACGTGCGGCCCAAGGCGGCGGTGGCCGCCAACGTCGGCAGCGGGCCGGACATCATCATCTCCACCTTCGAGGACGCGCACCAGTATCCCGAGAAGCTCGTGGACGTGACCGACGTCGCGAACTACCTGGGCGGCAAGTACGGCGGGTGGTACGACGTGTGCAAGTCCTACTGCACGCACAAGGGCAAGTGGATCGCCGTGCCCATGGGCTGCGCGGGCAACGCCCTCGTCTACCGCGAGAGCGCGATGAAGGCCGCCGGCTTCGAGACTTTCCCCAAGGATCTCGCGGGCTTCCTCAAGCTCTGCCAGGGCCTCAAGGCGAAGGGCCTGCCCCCCGGTTTCGCGCTGGGCAACGCGACGGGCGACGGCAACACCTGGACCCACTGGCTGGTGTGGTCGCATGGCGGCAGGATGGTCGACGAGAAGAACAACGTCGTCATCAACAGCCCGGAGACGATCGCGGCGCTCGAGTACGCCAAGCAGCTCTACGCGACCTTCGTTCCCGGCACGCTCTCCTGGCTCGACCCGAACAACAACAAGGCGTTCCTGGATTCGCAGATCGGTCTCACCTACAACGGCATCTCCGTCTACTACGCCGCCAAGAATTCCCAGGACCCGAAGATCAAGGAGATGGCCAGGGACATCGGGCACGCCCCGATGCCGATCGGCCCCGTCGGCCGCGTCACCGAGCTCAACCTGTTCTTCCCGATGATGCTCTTCAAGCACTCCAAGTTCCCGAACGCGGCGAAGGCCTACCTCGCCTTCATGATGGAGAAGGAGCAGTACGAGCCCTGGCAGCAGGCCGCCATCGGCTACGTGACGCAGCCCCTGAAGGCGTACGAGTCGAACCCCATCTGGACCTCGGATCCCAAGCACACGGTGTACCGCGATGCGATGAAGATCATGCTGCCCAACGGCTATTCCGGGGAGATGGGCTACGCCTCCGCGGCCACGATGGCCGATTTCGTCATGGTCAACATGGTGGCCGAGGCCGCTTCGGGCGCGAAGTCCCCCAAGGAAGCCGCCGAGCGCGCCCAGAAGCGCGCGGAGCGGTACTACAAGGTCTGACGGCGAGGCGGGGCCGGCGCGGCCGGCCCCCTTTCCCCCGGTGATCGCGAGACTGCTCAACAACCGCAACGTCCTCGGGCTGCTGTTCATGCTGCCCGCGGGCGGCCTGCTGCTCGTCTTCCTCACCTACCCGCTCGGGCTGGGCACCTGGCTCGGCTTCACCGACACCAAGATCGGGCGGGACGGCGTCTGGGTGGGCTTCGACAACTTCCGGTACCTGGTGGGCGACAGCGTGGCGCAGCTCCCGCTCTTCAACACGCTCTTCTACACGGCCGTGGCGAGCGTGATCAAGTTCGCGCTCGGCCTGTGGCTCGCCGTGCTGCTCAACCGCAACATGCCGTTCAAGTCGTTCGTGCGCGCGATCGTGCTCCTGCCGCTCATCGTGCCGACGGCGCTCTCCGCGATCGCGTTCTGGTGGATCTACGACGCGCAGTTCTCGGTGGTGAGCTGGGTGCTCGTGAAGCTCGGCTGGATCGAGCGCTACATCGATTTCCTGGGCGAGCCCTGGCTCGCCCGGCTGTCCACGATCGCGGCCAACATCTGGCGCGGCGTCCCGTTCGTGGCCATCTGCCTGCTCGCGGGGCTGCAGACCATCCCGCCCTCGCTCTACGAGGCGGCCGCGCTCGACGGGGCGACGCCCTGGCAGCGCTTCCGCTTCGTGACGCTGCCGCTGCTCACGCCGATCATCGCGGTGGGGATGACCTTCTCGGTCCTCTTCACCTTCACCGACTTCCAGCTGATCTACGTGCTCACCCGCGGCGGGCCGCTCAACTCGACGCACCTCATGGCGACGCTGTCGTTCCAGCGGGCGATCCCGGGCGGTTCGCTGGGCGAGGGCGCCGCGCTCGCGACGCTGATGGTGCCCTTCCTGCTCTCCGCGATCCTCTTCAGCTACTTCGGCCTGCAGCGGCGGGCGTGGCAGCAGGGTGGGAAGGATTGAAAGGCGAAAGGCATTGGAACCGCAGATGAACGCGGATGAAAGCGGATGAAACCTTGAAGATTGCCTTTCATCGCATCCCATTGAACGGCGCCGTGACGGGCCCCAAAACCCCTCGAGAAGTCATCTGCGTTCATCGGCGTTCATCTGCGGTTCCAATGCCTTTCCCGCGACGCAGTCGCGACAAGCCATGACAAAAGACGAAGACAAGCACGTCATCGGGATGAACTACCTCGAGACCATTCCCCAGCGGGTGGTCACGCTGTACGTTCCGCTCGCGATCTTCCTGTTCGTGCTGCTCTTCCCCTTCTACTGGATGGTCACCACGTCCATCAAGCCGAACGCGGAGCTGCTCTCGCGCGAGGGCAATCCCTTCTGGGTGATCGAGCCGACGCTCGCCCACTTCGAGAAGCTCCTCTTCCACACCCCGTACCCGGAATGGATGTGGAACACGGTGGTCGTCTCGGTGGTCTCCACCTTCGCGTCGCTCTTCGCGAGCGTCCTCGCGGCGTACGCGGTGGAGAGGCTGCGGTTCCGGGGCTCGCGGCCCGTGGGGCTGGCCATCTTCCTCGCCTATCTCGTGCCGCCCTCGATCCTCTTCATCCCGCTCGCGGCCATCGTCTTCCGGCTCGGACTCTTCGACACGCGCTGGGCGCTGATCCTCACCTACCCGACCTTCCTCATCCCGTTCTGCACGTGGCTCCTCATGGGCTACTTCCGCTCGATCCCGTACGAGCTCGAGGAGTGCGCGCTCATCGACGGGGCGACGCGGCTGCAGATCCTGGTGAAGATCGTCCTGCCCCTCGCGGTGCCCGGGCTCATCTCGGCGGGCATCTTCGCTTTCACGCTGTCGTGGAACGAGTTCATCTACGCGCTCACCTTCATCTCCTCCTCGGAAGTGAAGACGGTCCCGGTGGGCGTCATCACCGAGCTGGTCGAGGGAGACGTCTACCACTGGGGCGCCCTGATGGCCGGCGCGCTGCTGGGCTCGCTCCCGGTGGCGGTGATGTACTCCTTCTTCGTCGAGTACTACGTGTCCGGCATGACCGGCGCCGTCAAGGAGTAGGACCATGGAAGTCGGGCTCATCGGGCTGGGGGCGATGGGGCGGGGCATGGCGGCCTCCCTTCGCCGGGGCGGGCTTGCGGTGCACGCCTGCGACGTTCGCCAGGAGGCGCTCGCCGCGTTCGTGGCCGAGGGCGGGACCGGGCACGCGACGCCGGCGAGCCTCGCCGCCGCCTGCGACGTCGTGATCTCGGTCGTCGTGAACGCCGCGCAGACCGAGGCGGTGCTCTTCGGCGAGCACGGCGCGGCCGCGGCGATGCGGCCCGGCGCCGTGTTCGTCATGTGCTCCACGGTGGATCCGGGCTGGTCCGTCGCGCTCGAGGCGCGGCTGGAGGCGCTCGGCCTCTCCTACCTCGATGCGCCGATCTCCGGTGGCGCGGCCAAGGCCGCCGCGGGCCAGATCACGATGATGACCGCCGGGCGGCCCGAGGCCTACGCGAAGTGCGAGGGGGCTCTCGCCGCGATGGCCGGCAAGGTGTTCCGGCTGGGCGATCGCGCGGGCCCCGGCAGCACCGTGAAGATCGTGAACCAGCTCCTCGCCGGCGTGCACATCGCCGCGGCGGCGGAAGCGATGGCGCTCGGCATCCGCGCCGGCGTCGAGCCGAAGGCGCTCTACGAGGTCATCACCGCGAGCGCCGGCAACAGCTGGATGTTCGAGAACCGCATGCCGCACGTGCTCGCGGGCGACTACACGCCGCTCTCGGCCGTGGACATCTTCGTGAAGGACCTGGGGATCGTCCTCGACACGGCGCGCGCCACGAGATTCCCGCTGCCCCTGGCTTCCACCGCGCACCAGATGTTCATGCAGGCTTCCTCCGCCGGCCACGGAAGGGAGGACGACGCGGCGGTGATCAAGATATTTCCCGGCATCGACCTTCCCGGCCGCGCATGAGCGGCGTCCTCCTCGGCGCCATCGCCGACGATTTCACCGGCGCGACCGACCTCGCCAACAACCTGGTGCGCGGCGGGATGCGGGTCGTGCAGGCCATCGGCGTGCCGCAGGGCCCCCTGGGCGAGGAGGTCGACGCGGTCGTCGTCGCGCTCAAGTCGCGCACCATTCCCGCCGACGAGGCCGTCGCGCAATCGCTCGCGGCCCTCGCGTGGCTGCGCGCGCAAGGCGCGCGGCAGGTCTATTTCAAGTATTGCTCGACGTTCGACTCGACGCCGCGCGGAAACATCGGCCCGGTGACCGAGGCGCTGATGCGCGCGCTCGGCACGGATTTCACGATCGCCTGCCCGGCCTTTCCGGAGAACAAGCGCACCGTCTTCAAGGGCTATCTCTTCGCGGGCGAGGGGCTGCTGAACGAGTCGGGCATGCAGCACCACCCGCTCACGCCGATGACGGACCCGAACCTCGTGCGCGTGCTGCAGGCGCAGGTGAAGGGCAAGGTCGGGCTCGTCGACTACCGCGTCGTGGCGGCGGGAGCGACGGCGATCGCCGCGCGCATCGCGGACCTGCGCCGCGAGGGCGTCTCGATCGCCGTCGTGGACGCGATCTCCGACGACGACCTGCGCCGCCTCGGCCCCGCGCTCGCGGACATGCCGC
>CAZPLW010000272.1:0-5320 GCA_964587315.1 uncultured Lysobacter sp. | reverse complement strand
GGGCCTGGGCGACATCGGCCCGCTTGCAGCCAAGCCGGTGATGGAGGGCAAGGGCGTGCTCTTCAAGAAGTTCGCCGGCATCGACGTGTTCGACCTGGAACTGAACGAGCCCGATCCCGACCGGCTGATCGAGGTGATCGCCGCGCTCGAGCCCACCTTCGGGGGCATCAACCTCGAGGACATCAAGGCGCCCGAGTGCTTCTACATCGAGAGGAAGCTGCGCGAGCGCCTGAAGATCCCCGTCTTCCACGACGACCAGCACGGCACCGCGATCATCGTCGGCGCCGCCGTCGTGAACGGCCTGCGCGTCGTGGGCAAGGACATCGCGAAGGTGAAGCTCGCGGTCTCGGGCGCCGGCGCGGCCGCGCTCTCCTGCCTCGACATGCTCGTGGCGCTGGGGCTGCCCATCGCGAACATCTGGGTCCCCGACATCGCAGGGGTCGTCGAGGAGGACCGCAAGGACACACTGGACGCCAACAGGGCGCGTGAGGCCAAGAGGACCGCCGCGCGCACCCTGGGCGACATCATCGGGGACGCCGACGTGTTCCTGGGCCTGTCCGCCGGGGGCGTGCTCAAGCCCGACATGGTGAAGCGAATGGCGGCCAACCCGCTCATCCTCGCGCTCGCCAACCCCACGCCCGAGATCCTCCCCGAGGAGGTGAAGGCCGTGCGCGACGACGCCGTGATGGCCACCGGCCGCTCGGACTATCCCAACCAAGTGAACAACGTGCTGTGCTTCCCGTTCATCTTCCGGGGCGCGCTGGACGTGGGCGCCACGACCATCAACGAGCCGATGAAGCTCGCGGCCGTGAAGGCCATCGCCGACCTGGCCATGGCCGAGCAGTCCGACGTGGTCGCGATGGCCTACGGCGAGCACCAGGTGAGCTTCGGCCGCGACTATCTCATCCCGAAGCCCTTCGACCCGCGCCTCATCGTGAAGATCGCGCCGGCCGTGGCGAGGGCCGCGATGGGAAGCGGCGTCGCGCTCAACCCCATCGCGGATTTCGGCGCCTACGCGGACCGCCTCAACGAGTTCGTCTACCACTCGGGCCTGTTCATGCGGCCCATCATCGCGGCCGCCAAGGCGTCCCCCCGGCGCATCGTGTACGCCGAGGGCGAGGACGAGCGCGTGCTTCGCGCCGTGCAGCTGGTGGTCGACGAGAACCTCGCCCGCCCGATCCTCGTGGGCCGGCCGAGCGTCCTCGAGAAGCGCATCGAGCGCTTCGGGCTGCGCCTGAAGCTCGGCGAGCATTTCGACGTGGTCAACCCGGAGCACGACCCGCGCTACCGCGACTACTGGACCGAATACCACCGCCTCACCGAGCGCCGCGGCGTGTCGGTGCAGTACGCGAAGATCGAGATGCGCCGCCGCCACACGCTCATCGGCGCGATGATGATCCACCGCGGCGAGGCCGACGGGATGATCTGCGGCACCTTCGGCACGCACGGCCTGCACCTGCACTACGTGGAGCAGGTGCTCGGCCACCAGCCCGGCGTGAAGAACTACTACGCGATGAACATCGTCATGCTCCCGCGGCGCACGGTGTTCATCTGCGACACCTACGTGAACCCGGACCCGGACCCCGAGCAGATCGCGGAGATGACGCAGCTCGCGGCCGAGGAGATCCGCCGCTTCGGCGTGGTGCCCAAGGCCGCCCTGCTCTCGCACTCGAACTTCGGCACGAGCGACGCCCCCTCGGCGGCGAAGATGCGCGCGGCCCTCGCGCTCATCCGCGAGCGCATGCCGAACCTCGAGATCGAGGGCGAGATGCACGGCGACGCCGCGATCTCCGAGGAGGTGCGCCTCGCCGCCTTCCCGAACTCGCGCCTGAAGGGCGAGGCCAACCTGCTCATCATGCCGACGCTCGACGCGGCCAACATCGCCTTCAACCTGCTCAAGACGGCCGCCGGCGACGGCATCACCATCGGCCCGATCCTGCTGGGCGTGTCGAAGGCGGCCCACGTGCTCACCGCGACGGCGACCGTGCGCCGCATCATCAACATGACGGCGGTCGCGGTCGTCGACGCCCAGGCGCGCGGCTGACCGGCCGATGATCGACCGCTTCGACCACCTCGTGATCCGTCCGACGGACTTCGAGCGCTCGCTCGTGTTCTACCGGGACACGCTGGGGTGGTCGGTCGTCGCCCAGTGGGGTGACGAGTCGGAACCGCGCTGCGCCGTCATCTCCGGCGGGGCGGTGAAGCTCGTGCTCGCCGAGCGCGCCAGGGGCGAGAGCGCCGATGCGCGCGCCGAGCTGCGCCTCGACATCCACGACGTGGAGCGGCGATTCCGGCTCATCCCCGGAGGCGACCATGTCGTGTCGGCCCCCGGCGAGAACCCGCAGGGCGCGCGCGAGTTCGTCGTGCGCGACCCCGACGGCAACCGCATCGCCTTCGAAGAGGTCCATCGCTCCCGTGCCTGAGACGACTTCCCCCGCCGCGAAGCGCGGCGCCGGCATCGGCATCTTCTCCCCCTCCGGTCGCGCGAACGCCAGGCAGGTCGCCGCCGGCGCCGCATGGCTCGCCGCCAGGGGCCACCGCGTGGTCACGGACCCCCAGGCGCTCCTCGAGTGGCGCTACTTCGGCGGCACCGACGCCGTGCGCGCGCAGGCCTTCCACCGGCTGCTGGACGACCCATCGCTCGACATCCTGATGGCCTCGCGCGGCGGCTACGGGCTCACGCGCATCCTGCCGCTCATCGACTGGAGGCGCGTGCGCGCGGCCCGCAAGGCGCTCGTGGGCTTCAGCGACTTCACGGCGCTCAATTGCGCGGCCCTCGCGCGCGCCGGCCTCGCGAGCTTCCACGGGCCGATGCTCGGCGTGGATTTCGGCGACGGCGAGCCGGATGCCTTCATGCGGGCCCATTTCGACGCGGCGCTCTTCGGATCGGGGGACACGGTCGAGGTCGAGACGGACCCCCACGCGAAGAACGCGCGCATCACCGGGACCCTCTGGGGCGGCAATCTCTCCCTCCTCACGCACCTGGTGGGCACGCCGTACCTGCCGCGCGTGAAGGGCGGAATCCTGTACCTCGAGGAGATCGGCGAGCAGCCCTACGCGGCGGAGCGCATGTTCCTGCAGCTGGCGCACGCGGGAGTCCTGCGCGACCAGCGCGCAATCCTGCTCGGCGACTTTACCGATTGCACGCCCACCAACACCGAACGCTATGCGTATGCGATGCCCGAGGCGGTGCAGACGCTGCGCGAAATCGCGGGGTGCCCGGTGCTGGAGCACCTGCCCTTCGGCCACGTCGCCCGGAAGCTCACCCTGCCCTTCGGCATGCCGGGCACCGTGACGATCCACGGCGCCGGCTACACCCTCGCCTGGCCGGGGCTGCCGCGGCGCTAGTCCGCCCGGGCGAGCGGATCGCGCTCAGGCGGCGACCTTGATGGAGATGGTGGACCGCGCCTTCGGTCGCGACGCCGGGTCGCGCAACTGGCCGAGCAGCGCCTCGCGGTGCAACGTCGCTTCGGCGAGGTGCCGCGCCTTCACCGGGCCGAAGCCGCGGATGCGCTCGGGCACCGACGCGAGCTCGACGGCGATGTCGATCGTCTCGGGCGTGAGCCGCTCGGCGATCTCCGCCAGCGTCGCCTCGTACTGCGCGACGAGCGCCCTTTCCGTGCGCCGCTCCTCGGAGCGCCCGAACGGATCCAGCGCGGTGCCGCGAAGCCCCTTGAACGCCGCCAGCACGCGCATCGCCTTCAGCATCCAGGGCCCGTACGCCTTCTTGCGCGGCTCGCCCGTGGCGGGATCGGCCTTCGAGACCATCGGCGGCGCGAGGTGCATCACGAGGCGGTAGTCGCCCTCGAACTGCGAGGCCACGCGCGCCGCGAACTCGCCGTCGGTGTACAGCCGCGCCACCTCGTACTCGTCCTTGTAGGCCATCAGCTTGAACAGGTAGCGCGCCGCCGCGAGCGCGAGCGCCGTCGATCCCGGCGCCTTCGCCGCCTCGGCGGCGCGCACCCGGTCGATCGCCGCGACGTAACGCGCCGCGTAGGCCTCGTCCTGGTAACGGACCAGGAACGCCCGGCGGCGCGCCACGGCGTCGTCGAGGCTTTCGGAAAGCCGCTGGCTGTCGGGAAGCGCGTCGGACGGCGTGGCCGCCTTGCGCACCGCCGCGATGTCCGCCGCGGCCCGGCGCCCCCACTCGAAGGCGGCCTTGTTGGACTCGATCGACGCGCCGTTCAGCACGATCGCCTGCTCGATGGCCTCCCGGCCGATCGGCACGAGCCCCTTCTGCCACGCGTAGCCGACCATGAAGAGGTTGGTCGCGATCGAGTCGCCCATGAGGGCCGTCGCGAGCTCCCCGCCCGCCACGAAGTCGGCCGCGTCCGGTCCGCAGGCCTCGCGGATCGTGTCGGCGAGCTCGCGGCCGGGGATGTGCAGGTCCGGGTCCTTCGTGAACGCGCCCGTGGGCGCCACGTCCGAGTTGATGACGGCGCGCGTGAAACCCGACTGCATCTTGGCGATGGCCTCGTCGGAGGCGGCCACGATCATGTCGCAACCGATCACGGCGCTCGCCTCGCCGGCGGCGATGCGGACGGCGTGGATGTCCTGCGGCCGCTTCGCCACGCGGATGTGGGAGTAGACCGAGCCGCCCTTCTGCGCGAGGCCCGTCATGTCGAGGATCGCGATGCCCTTGCCCTCGATGTGGGCCGCGACGCCCAGCAGCGCGCCGATCGTGACGACGCCGGTGCCGCCCACGCCGGTGACGAGGATGCCCCACGGACGCTCGAGCGACGGAAGGGCGGGCTCGGGCAGCACGGGCCACGCGCCCGAGGCCACCGGACTGCGGCGACGCAAGGCGCCGCCTTCCACCGTGACGAAGCTCGGGCAGAACCCGTTCACGCAGGAGTAGTCCTTGTTGCACGTGTTCTGGTCGATGGCGCGCTTGCGGCCGAACTCGGTCTCGACGGGCACGACGGACAGGCAGTTGGACTTCGCCCCGCAGTCGCCGCAGCCTTCGCAGACGAGCTCGTTGATGACCACGCGCCGGGCCGGGTCGGGGAACTTGCCGCGCTTGCGGCGGCGGCGCTTCTCGGCCGCGCAGGTCTGGTCGTAGACGAGCACGGTGACGCCGGGGACCTCGCGCAGCTCCCGCTGCACCGCGTCCAGGTCCTCGCGCGGATGCACGCTCACCCCCTCGGCGAGGTCGGCGACGCCCCGGTACTTCGCGGTGTCGTCGGTCACGATCCGCACGCGCTTCACCCCCTCGGCCGCGACCTGCCGCGTGATCATGGGCACGGAGAGCGGGCCGTCGACGGGCTGGCCGCCGGTCATCGCCACGGCGTCGTTGAAGAGGATCTTGTAGGTGATGTTG
>CAZPLW010000271.1:0-5371 GCA_964587315.1 uncultured Lysobacter sp. | reverse complement strand
CGGCACGGCGATGCTCTGCTACGTGACGCCCAAGGAGCACCTGGGCCTGCCGGACAAGAACGACGTGAAGGACGGGATCATCACCTACAAGATCGCCGCCCATGCCGCGGACCTCGCCAAGGGCCATCCCGGCGCCCAGATCCGCGACAACGCCCTGTCGAAGGCGCGCTTCGAGTTCCGCTGGGAGGACCAGTTCAACCTGGGCCTCGACCCGGACAAGGCGAAGCAGTTCCACGACGAGACGCTGCCGCAGGAAGGCGCCAAGCTGGCCCACTTCTGCTCGATGTGCGGCCCGCATTTCTGCTCGATGAAGATCACGCAGGACGTGCGCGACTTCGCGGCGAAGCACGGCGTCTCAGACCAGGAGGCGCTCGCCAAGGGCATGGAGGTGAAGTCGGTGGAGTTCGTGAAGGGCGGCGCGGAGATCTACAAGCGCGCCTGAGGCGCCGGCGCGGGGCCGGACCCCGGTGCGGAATAATCCGCATCCGCATCCGGGCGCTTGGCGTATAAAGGCGGACGGCCCCCGGGTGGGGGTCGGCACCCCCCTTTTCCAGACCCCGACAGACGGAGACACACGCCCATGGTCCGATCCTTCCGCACGCTTTCCCCGATCGCCGCGGCCCTCGCGCTCGCGGCCACCCCCGCCCTCGCCGGGCCCGAGAAGGTCAGCTACCCGACCGACAAGGGCGTGCTCTACGGCGTCGTCGACCGCGCCGACAACAAGCAGGTGCGCGAGCTCTACGCGCCCAAGGCGGTCGTCGACGCGGTGAAGGCCGGCAAGCCCATCCCCGCCAACGCCCCGCTCACCATGCTCCTGTTCAAGGCGAAGGTGGACGACAAGGGCGAGCCCGTGAAGGATGCCAACGGCCGCTTCCAGAAGGGCGACGCGATCGCCCATTTCGTCATGGAGAAGGGGGCCGGATGGGGCTCCGAGTACGGCGCCGACATGAAGAACGGCGAGTGGGAGTACCGCTCCTTCTCCCCGGACGGCAAGGTGAACGAGAAGGCCGACCTGAAGCCCTGCTTCACCTGCCATCTCAAGATGAAGGACGCCGACTTCGTCTTCTCCGGCGCGCAGATGAAGACCGCCTCGAAGTAGCGCGGCCCCGCCCACCGGGCGAAGCGGCGGTTCCCTCCCGGGGACCGCCGTTTTTCCGGGTGCCGGGGTTATGATCGGCGGGCCGGTGGGAAGCCGGCGCCAAATCAGGGAGACCAACATGCAACGGATCGGACTTGCCGCGCCCCTGGGCGCGGTGCTGGCGCTGGCCGCCTTCGGCGCGCACGCCGGCGGCGACAAGGTGGCGTTCCCGGCGAACTACGACAAGGGCGTGCTCTACGCCACCGTCGACCGCCACGACATCAAGCAGTACCGCGAGCTCTGGGCGACCCCCGCCGCCGTCGAGGCGGTGAAGGCCGGCAAGCCCTCCCCGAGCGGCACGGTGCTCACCCTCGTGCAGTACAAGGCCGTCGTGGATGACAAGGGCGTGCCCGTCAAGGACGGGAAGGGACGATTCAGGAAGGGCGACCTCGTCGCCTACACCGTGATGGAGAAGCGCGCAGGCTGGGGCGGGGAGTACCCGCCGGACCTTCGCAACGGCGAATGGGAGTACCAGGTGTTCGGCCCGAACAAGGCGGTGAACGACAAGGCCAACCTCAAGACCTGCTTCCAGTGCCACAAGCCCCACGCCGGGCAGGACTTCGTGATCTCGCTCGCGAGCCTCGCCGGCAAGGGCGGCGGCGGGGCCGTGACGGCGCAGGCGGGCCCGGACCGCGTGGCGATCTCGGGCTTCCTCTTCGGGCCGGAGAAGCTCTCGGTGAAGAACAACCAGTACGTGACCTGGACCAACACCGACGACTCGCCCCACCAGGTGACGATCGCCGGCGAGGGCGGCACGCGCACGGCCGTGATCCTCAAGGGCCAGAGCCAGACGCTCAAGTTCACGGCGCCCGGCACTTACGACTACATCTGCGGCCTGCACCCCGGCATGAAGGGCAAGGTCGAGGTGCAATAGCGCGGCTTCGCGCATCGCGAACGCGGCGGCTCCGGCCGCCGTTTTCGTTTCCGGCGCGACGGGAACGCCGCAAGGCGGGTGATAGACTCGCGGCGATGGAAATTTCCCCGCTCGTCTCCGCGCTCGTCCTGGGCGTCGTCGAAGGCCTCACCGAATTCCTGCCGGTCTCCTCGACCGGGCACCTCATCATCGTGTCGGACCTGCTCGGCGCCAACGACGAGAAGGGCAAGATCTTCGACATCGTGATCCAGCTGGGCGCGATCCTCGCCGTGTGCTGGGAATACCGCGCCCGCTTCGCCCTCGCCTTCTCGGGGATCCGCGCCGACCCGCTGCAGCAGCGCTTCGCGGCCAACCTCGCCGTCGCCTTCGTGCCCGCGGCCGCCCTCGGGTTCCTCTTCGCCTCGGGGATCAAGCAGTACCTCTTCAATCCCGTCGCCGTGGCGATGGCGCTCGTCGCGGGCGCGATCGCCATCTTCGCGATCGAGCGCTGGTACGCGCGCCGCGGCGCGCCGCGAGTGACGAGCGTCGACGCGATGACGTGGCGCGACGCCCTGCTCATCGGTTTCGCGCAGTGCCTCTCGCTCGTGCCGGGAACCTCGCGCTCGGGCGCGACGATCATGGGCGGCATGGTGGTGGGGCTGTCGCGCCAGGCCGCGACGGAGTTCTCGTTCTTCCTGGCCGTGCCGATCATGTTCGCGGCCTCGGGCTACCAGGTGGTGAAGTACCGCGAGCTGCTCGCGGCGACGGACCTGGGCCCCTTCGCCGTCGGATTCGCGGTGAGCTTCGTCGCCGCGCTCGTCGCGGTGCGCGGGCTCATCCGCTTCGTGGCGACCCACGACTTCCGCGCCTTCGCGTGGTACCGCATCGCGCTCGGCGCGGCGGTGCTCGCGTGGTTCTCCTAGGGGAGCGGACCCCGCATGCCCGCGCTCAGGCGAGCGTGGCCTCGCCCGTGTAGCGCTTGATGAGGGCGAGCAGCAGGTCTTCCTGGTAGGGCTTGCCGATGTACTCGTTCACGCCGAGCTCGAGCGCGTGGTTGCGGTGCTTGTCCGCCGTGCGCGAGGTGATCATGATGATCGGGATCGACCGGGTGGACTCGTCGGCGCGCACGTTGCGCGCGAACTCGAAGCCGTCCATGCGCGGCATCTCGACGTCGAGCAGGATGCAGTCCGGGCGGACGTCCTGCAGCTGCTGCAGCGCGTCCACGCCGTCCTTGGCCGTCACGACCTCGTAGTTCTCGCGCACGAGCATGCGGCTGGTGATCTTGCGCACCGTGAGCGAGTCGTCCACCACCATCACGAGCGGGGCGCCCGAGTGCGTGTCGACGACGAGCGGCTCGGGCTCCGGAGGCGGCGCGACCCCGGAGACGATCGCCTCCGCCCGGCCGCGGTAGACGAGGCTCACCGGGTTGAGGATGAGCACCACCTGGCCGTTGCCGAGCACGGTGGCCCCCGAGACGCCCGGCAGGCGCGCGAGCTGCGGGCCGATGGTCTTCACCACGACTTCGCGGTTGCCCAGGATCTCGTCCACGCGCACGGCCGCGCGCTGCACGCCGCTCTTGAGCAGCAGCACCGGGATCTGCCGGGCGGGCACGGGCGTGTCGATCTCGCCGAGCAGCGTGAGCAGCGAGCGCAGCGGGTAGGTGTTGTCCTTCCAGCGGATCTCGCCCTTCGACGCGAGCTCCGCGAAGGCGCCCGCCTTGTATTCCTGCACCTGCTCGATCATCACCGAGGGCACGGCGTAGAGCGTGGGGCCCGCGCGCAGCATCACCGCCTGCGTCACCGCGAGCGTGAGGGGCAGCGTGATCGTGAACGTCGTCCCGCGGCCCGCCACGGACTCGAGCTCGACGCGGCCGCCGAGCGAGGTGATCTCGCTCTTCACGACGTCCATGCCGACGCCGCGCCCGGCGATCTGCGTGACCTCGGACGCCGTCGAGAAGCCCGGCAGGAAGATGTACGGGGCGAGCTGGGCGGGCGACGGCGAGCCGGCGTCGGTGAGCAGTCCCGCCTCGCGGGCGCGCGCCTCGATGCGGGCGAGGTCGAGGCCGCCGCCGTCGTCCGCGACCGTGAGCACCAGCTCGTTGCCGCGCTGCACGGCGTCGATCACGATCTCGCCGATCTCGTCCTTGCCGGCGGCCGCGCGCCTCTCCGGGGGCTCGATGCCGTGCGCGACCGCGTTGCGCAGCAGGTGCTCGAACGGCGCGGTGATCTTCTCGAGCACGGAGCGGTCGAGGTCCACGCGCACGCCCTTGAACTCGAGGTTCGCCTTCTTGCCGAGCTCCTTGGCCGTCTGCCGCACGACGCGGTAGAACCGGTCGGCGAGGTTGCCCAGGGGCACCAGGCGAACGCCCATGAGGCCCTGCTGAAGCTCGCGGTTGAGCCGCGCCTGCTGGAGCAGCGCGAGTTCCGCCTCGTCGAGGTTCTTCGCGAGGCCCTGCTGCAGCGTGATCACGTCGCCCAGGGACTCGGTGAGGAATCGCGTGAGCTCCTGCATGCGCGTGAAACGGTCGAACTCGAGCGGGTCGAAGGACGCGCCCGTCTCCTCGCGCACCTGCAGCCGGCTCTGCATCTGGCCCTCGGAGGCGATCTCGATCTCGCGGATCTGCGAGCGCATGCGCGCGACGTTCTCCGAGAGGTCCGAGAGGGCGCGCTTGAAGGCCGCGATCTCCAGCTCGATGCGCGAGCGGGCGATGGCGAGCTCGCCGGCCTCGTTCACGAAGTCGTCGATGAGGTCCGCGTTCACGCGCAGCAGCGCCGTGCGCAGCTCCTTCGCTTCCCGCAGCTCCGGGGGCAGCGCGTCGCGCTGCGCCGCCGCTTCCGCCGCGGCCGCGATCATGGCGATCGAGGTGGGCTTGTCCTTCTGCTGCTCGAAGACCGCGGAGACGGGCACCTCGGGCGGTTCCGCCTCGAGGAAGTCCTCGCCGCGCACGAGCCGGTCGATCGCGACCGAGTAGCGGTCGATGCGCTCCTCGGCGGTCTCGAACTCCGCGAGCGGCGGCACGGCCGTCGCGTCCATCGCGATCACGCGCGTCTCGAGCAGGTGGGCGAGCTCGCCCAGGCGCATGAGGCCGGTCATGCGGGCGCTTCCCTTGAGCGTGTGCAGGTGGCGGCGCACGTCGGCGGCAGGGCCGTGGTCGTGCGGGCTCGCCTTCCACCGGCGCAGGCCGTCACTCACGGCGGGAACGAGCTCGCGCGCCTCCTCCAGGAAGATCGGCAGCAGGTCGCGGTCGATGTCGTCCTTGATCTTGCGCTGGTCCTTGCCGGCCTCGAAGGGCTTGGCCGCCTCGCCCGGCTCCGCGGGCGCCTCGACCACGACCGCGGGGCGCGTCGGGGCCAGGAAGGGCTCCGGCGGCGCGGTAGCGG
>CAZPLW010000270.1:0-5396 GCA_964587315.1 uncultured Lysobacter sp. | reverse complement strand
ATTGAGTTAATCTCCGCGCCAGTGTCACCGTTTCTTCGAATGACTCAATTGGAGTCTGACCCCAATAATTCCAGGGAGGGAGCTCATATGAAACGCAGGAAGCTCATCAACACCACTGGCGCCGGGATGGCGGGCATTCTCGCCGCGGGCGCGGCGCCGGCCTTCGCCCAGGCCGCCCCCGAGATCAAGTGGCGCCTCACGTCGAGCTTTCCCAAGAGCCTCGACACCATCTATGGCGCCGCCGAGGTGATCTCCAAGCGGGTCGCCGCGGCCACCAACAACAAGTTCCAGATCCAGCTCTTCGCCTCGGGCGAGATCGTCCCGGGCCTGCAGGCGCTGGACGCGGTTCAGAACGGTACGGTCCAGGCCTGCCACACCGCGCCCTACTACTACGTGGGCAAGGACCCGACCTTCGCGTTTGGCACCGCGGTCCCCTTCGGCATGAACTGCCGCCAGTACAACGCCTGGTGGTACGTGGGCGGCGGCGAGGCGATCTACAACGATTTCCTGAAGGAATACGGCTGCCACGCATTCCTGTCCGGCAACACCGGCGCGCAGATGGGCGGCTGGTACCGCAAGGAGATCAAGACCGTCGCGGACCTGAAGGGCCTCAAGATGCGCACCGCCGGCATGGCGGGCGAGGTGCTCGCGAAGCTGGGGGTGGTGCCGCAGCAGCTCGCCGCGGGCGACGTCTATTCGGCGCTCGAGAAAGGCACGCTCGACGGCGCCGAGTTCGTGGGCCCGTACGACGACGAGAAGCTCGGCTTCGTCAAGGTCGCGAAGTACTACTACTACCCCGGCTGGTGGGAGGGCGGGGCGGCGCTCGCGCTCATCGTGAACACCAAGGCGTGGGAAAGCCTGCCGAAGGAATACCAGGCGGTCTTCGAGGCCGCGGCGCACGAGTCGAACACGCTCATGCTCGCGCGCTACGACGCGGGCAACCCGCAGGCGCTCAGGCGCCTGGCCGCCGCGGGCGCGCAGCTGCGCGCGTTTCCCCGGCCGGTGATGGAGGCGGGCTACCGGGCGACGCAGGAACTCTTCGCGGAGATCTCGGCGAAGAACCCGCGCTTCAAGAAGGTGCTCGGGCACATGAACGCGTTCCTGGAGGACCAGATCCTGTGGTTCCGCGTGGCCGAGAGCGCCTTCGACAACTTCATGGTGACCGGCCGCAAGGACGCGTCCGCCGCGAAGCCTCCGGGAAAATAGCGGCCTCCCGGAAGACGGCTGCCTCCCGGAAGACGGCAGCCCGCCGCGATGTCGCCGCGGCGCCGGCTACTTCTTCTCGAGGAGCTTCCTCAGCTCCTCGTCGGTGTCGCCCTGCCGCGGCGATTCCTCGGCCGGGATCTCGATCTTCACCTTGTCCATGTCCACCGCGCCCGGCGTGTCGAGGAACATCGTGACCTGCTTCGGGAAGGCGATCACGAGCGCGACCAGCAGGAGCTGCAGCGCGACGAAGGGCAGGGCGCCCCAGTAGATGTCCGAACTCTTCACCTCCTTGGGCGCGACGCCCCGCAGGTAGAAGAGCGCGAACCCGAACGGCGGGTGCATGAACGAGGTCTGCAGGTTCACGCACAGCATCACGCCGAACCACACGAGCGCGGCGTCCTCGCCCACGACGGGCGCGAGGACCGCCTTCGCCACGGGCGCGAGCAGCGGCACGATGATGAAGACGATCTCGAAGAAGTCGAGGAAGAACGCGAGGAAGAAGACGAAGAGGTTCACGAACACGAGGAACCCCCACACCCCGCCGGGCAGGCTCGTGAACCAGTGCTCGAGCCACGGCCCGCCGTTCACGCCCTGGAAGACCACGGAGAAGCAGGTGGAGCCGATGAGGATGAACACCACCATCGCCGTGATGCGCATCGTGGCCTCGAAGGCGAGCTTGATGAGGGCGCGCAGGTCGGGAATGCTCGCCGCGCGCAGCCCCAGGAACACGGCCGCCGCATAGCCCGCCGCGATCGCCACCTGGAAGGCGGCCCCCTTGAAGGCGACCAGCCCGGCGAGGGCCGCGACGCCGCCCGCCAGGATCATCGCCTGGAAGGCGCGCCGTCCCGCCGTCCCGAGCTCCCGGTGGCGCAGCACGGCGAGCAGGATCGCGCCGACCGCGCCCATGGCGCCGCTCTCGGTGGGCGTCGCGAGCCCCAACAGCAGCGTGCCCAGGACCAGGAAGATGAGGGCCGCGCACGGCAGGATGCCCCAGAGGCATTTCACGACGAGCGCGCGCCCCTCGAGCGTGCGCGCCTCCTTCGGCACGGCCGGCACCCAGTGCGGCTTCACGATCGAGAGCACGAACGTGTAGCCCAGGAAGAGCAGGACCTGCAGGAGCGACGGTCCCCACGCGCCCAGGTACATGTCGCCCACGCTCTTGCCGAGCTGGTCGGCGAGCACCACCAGCACGAGCGAGGGCGGCACGAGCTGCGTGATGGTCCCCGAGGCCGCCAGCACGCCCGTCGCGTAGCGCATGTCGTACTTGTAGCGCAGCATCACCGGCAGCGAGATGAGCGCCATGGCGATCACCTGCGCGGCGACGGTGCCCGTGATCGCGCCCAGGATGAAGCCCACGAGGATCACCGAGTAGCCCAGGCCGCCGCGCACCGGGCCGAAGAGCTGTCCCATCGCGTCCAGCATGTCCTCGGCGAGGCCGCACTTCTCGAGGATCGCCCCCATGAAGGTGAAGAAGGGGATCGCGAGCAGCAGCTCGTTGGCGAGGATCGAGCCGAAGATGCGGCCGGGGATCGCCTGCAGGAAGGCGGGCTCGAAGAAGCCCTGGTGGATGGCCGCGAGGCCCGACAGAAGCCCCAGGGCCGCGAGCGAGAAGGCGACCGGGTAGCCCAGCAGCATGAACAGCACGAGCCCCGCGAACATGAGGGGCGGGAACCACTCGAGCGGGATCACTGCACGGGCCTTTCGTAGCGCGTCTCGTAGCGCGCATCGCCGTGCAGGGCGGCCGCGCGCTTGATCGCCTCCGAGACGCCCTGCAGCGCCACGAGGACGAAGCCGGCGGGCAGGAGCAGCTTCACCGGCCAGCGGATGAGGCCGCCCGCGTTCGCGCTCGCCTCCTGCACGGACCACGACTGCAGGAAGAAGGGCCACGCGAGCCACGCGATGGCGAGCATCGACGGGATGAGGAAGAAGACCGTGCCCAGCAGGTCCAGCCACTGCTTGCCGCGCTCCGGGAGGTGCATGTAGAGGATGTCCACGCGCACGTGCTCGTTCAGCCGCAATGTCTGCGAGGCGCCCAGCATCACGGCGCCGGCGAAGAGGTACCACTGGATCTCGAGCCAGGCGTTCGAGGAGAGGTCGAAGGCGTAGCGCATGGCGGCGTTGCCCGCGCACAGCAGGCAGGCCGCCAGCACCATGGCGTTGGCGGCCGTGCCGAGGCGGTCGTTCATCGCGTCGATGGCCTGGGCCCATCGAAGCAGGGCGTTCAAAAGGGCGGCACTCCTGGAGGCCCGGACGGGGCACCCGAACGATAGTCGCGCGGGAGGACGGTGGCAATTCCCGGCCCGCGGCGGGCGGGGGCCGCGTGCTAGAATCCGCCACGCTTTCAATCACTTCGCACCCGCGTCGCGGAGCTAACCCGACGCCTGCCCCCGCCATGTTCGCCGACTCGCAGACCCTCGCCGCCACCGATCCCGCGCTCTGGCAGTCCATCCGCGACGAATTCCGTCGCCAGGAGGACGGCATCGAGCTCATCGCATCCGAGAACTACGCGAGCCCCGCGGTGCTGGCCGCCGGGGGCACCGTGCTCACCAACAAGTACGCCGAGGGCTACCCCGGCAAGCGCTACTACGGCGGCTGCGAGTACGTGGACGTGGCCGAGCAGCTGGCGATCGACCGCGCGAAGGCGCTCTTCGGCGCGCCGTACGCCAACGTCCAGCCCCACTCGGGCTCGCAGGCGAACCAAGCGGTGTACATGGCGATGCTCAAGCCGGGCGACACGATTCTCGGCATGTCGCTCGCGCACGGCGGCCACCTCACGCACGGGGCGTCGGTGAACCTCTCCGGCAAGCTCTTCCACGCGATCACCTACGGGCTCGACGCGGCCGAGGCGATCGACTACGACCAGGTGCTCGCCCTGGCCCGCGAGCACCAGCCGAAGATGATCGTGGCCGGCGCCTCGGCCTATGCGCTGCGGGCCGACTGGAAGCGGTTCAAGGAGATCGCCGCCGAGACGGGCGCGCTCCTGATGGTCGACATGGCGCATTACGCGGGCCTCGTCGCCGCCGGCCTCTACCCGAGCCCGGTCGGGGTCGCCGACTTCGTCACGAGCACCACCCACAAGACGCTGCGCGGGCCGCGCGGCGGCCTCATCCTCGCGGGCGCCGAGCACGAGAAGGCGCTGAACGCCGCCATCTTCCCGCAGATCCAGGGCGGCCCGCTCATGCACGTGATCGCGGCCAAGGCGGTCGCGTTCAAGGAGGCGCAGGAGCCCGCGTTCAAGGCCTACCAGGCACAGGTGCTGGAGAACGCCTCGGCCATGGCCGCGCAACTGGCTTCGCGCGGCCTTCGCATCGTGTCGGGACGCACCGAGAGCCACCTCTTCCTCGTCGACCTGCGCGCCAAGCGCGTGACGGGCAAGGACGCGGAGGCGGCGCTGGGCAAGGCGCACGTCACGGTCAACAAGAACGCCATCCCGAACGACCCGGAAAAGCCCTTCGTCACGAGCGGCATCCGCATCGGCTCGCCCGCGATGACGACGCGCGGCTTCGGCAAGGCCGAGGCGGTGCAGGTGGCGAACTTCGTCGCCGATGCGCTCGAGGCGAGTTCGGACGACGCGAAGCTCGCGGCGCTCGGCCGCGAGGTGACGGCGCTCTGCCGCCGCTTCCCGGTCTACGGGCCGGCGATGCGCGCGAGCTACGGCGCCGCGTGAGCACCGGGGAGCGCGCGCCGTGAAGTGCCCCTTCTGCGGCGCGGAGGACACCCAGGTCATCGATTCGCGCGTGAGCGAGGAGGGCGATTCGATCCGCCGCCGCCGCCGCTGCCAGGTCTGCTCCAAGCGCTTCACCACCTACGAGACGGCCGAGTTGCGCATGCCGCAGATCGTGAAGACCAACGGCCAGCGCGAGGATTTCTCCACGGGCAAGCTGCGCACGGGCTTCCAGCGGGCGCTGCACAAGCGGCCGGTGACCACGGAACTCGTCGACGCCGCCATCCAGCGCATCGAGCAGAAGCTCCTCGCCCTGGGCGAGCGCGAGATCGACTCGCGCCGGCTGGGCGAGCTGGTGATGGAGGAGCTGAGGAAGCTCGACAAGGTCGCCTACATCCGCTTCGCGTCCGTCTACCGCAGCTTCTCCGACGTCGACGATTTCAGGGACGTCATCCGCGAGGTCCGCCAGAAATAGCCGTCTCCCCGGCGCCAGGCCGGGGCCCAATCATGTCCTTTACCGCCGAAA
>CAZPLW010000269.1:0-5506 GCA_964587315.1 uncultured Lysobacter sp. | reverse complement strand
GTCCATGCCGTGAACGCCGTCCACGGTGGTCGCGATGCCCGCGAGCGAGTAGCGCGCCGAGACGAGAGGCAGCTCCACGAGCGTGCGCAGAAGCGGCGCCGGGTCCGCGAGCCCGGTGGTCTCGACGATCGCGCGGCGGAAGGGCGGGATCTCGCCGGCGGCGCGCTTGAAGTACAGCTCGCGCAGGGCCTGCACGAGATCGCCCGCCACCTGGCAGCAGACGCACCCGCTCGGCAGGAGCACCACGTTCTCCGAGGCCTCGCGCACCAGCGCGTGGTCGATGGCGACCGCGCCGAATTCGTTCACGATCACGGCCGAATCGGCGGCGGCGGGGTCGCGCAGCAGGCGGTTGAGCAGCGTCGTCTTGCCGCTGCCGAGGAATCCGGTGAGCAGCGTGACGGGCGTGACGACGGTGGCGGTCATCGACGGGCGCAGGCGGGCGCTAGCGGCAGGCCGCGCACACGCCCTTCACGTTGAGCTCGACGTGACTCGGCTCGAATCCGCGCGGCACCTTGACCGCGGGCGGGACGGCGACGCCGTCGAGGCAGACGGTGCGCCCGCAGCGCGAGCACATGAAATGCGCGTGCGCGGCGTGGCCCTCGCCGTGGCTCGCGAGGAAGCGCCAGGTGCGGTCCTCGCCGGCGATGCGGTGCGCGAGGCCGAGGGCCACCAGCCAGTCGAGCACGCGGTAGACCGTGACGCGATCCACGGAGAGGCGCGGCGCGAGCGCCTGCTCGATCTCGTGATGCGTGAGGGCCTGGCGGGCGGCGAGGAGCGTCTCGAGCACCGCCGCGCGGGGCGCGGTGAGCCGCTCGCCGGCGGCGCGGATGGCGCGCTCGGCGGCCGAGGCCCGGGAACGGGGGGAAGCCATGCCGCCATTCTAGGCGGGGGCGCGCCTAGATGCAATTCGGTTGCGCGTCAGGCGCCGCCCTTGCGCCGGGCCCGCGGATGGGCCGCGTCGTAGACCTTCGCCAGGTGCTGGAAGTCCAGGTGCGTGTAGACCTGCGTGGAAGCGATGCTCGCATGGCCCAGCATCTCCTGGACCGCCCGCAGGTCCCCCGAGGACTGCAGCACGTGGGAGGCGAACGAGTGGCGCAGCATGTGGGGATGCACGTCCACGGGAAGTCCCGCGAGCGCGGCGCGGCGCTTGATGCGCCGTTGCACCTCGCGGGGAGAAAGGCGCTTGCCGCCGCGCCCGACGAAGAGGGCCGGCTCGCCCGGCGCGGCCAGGCGCTCGCGCACCGGGAGCCAGTTCGCGAGCGCCTCGAGCGCGGGGCCGCCCACGGGCACCAGGCGGGTCTTCGAACCCTTGCCGGTCACGCGCGCCTCGCCCGATCGCGCATCGACGGACCCCA
This sequence comes from uncultured Lysobacter sp., assembly GCA_964587315.1. GTDB lineage: Bacteria > Pseudomonadota > Gammaproteobacteria > Burkholderiales > Usitatibacteraceae > FEB-7. The sequence continues at coordinate 4,151 of CAZPLW010000269.1, read as the reverse complement.
CGTCGAGACCGGTGAGTTCCGACACGCGCAGCCCGCACGAGTAGGCGAGCTCGAAGAGGGCGCGGTCGCGCACGCCCGTCGGCGAGTCGTCCTCGACCGTGACCAGGCGCACGGCCTCGTCGGGCGAGAGCACTTCCGGCAGCGTGCGCGCGGCCTTGGGCGGGCGGATGCCGGCGCAGGGGTTCGCGGCGGCCTCGCGATTGCCCGCGAGCCAGTCGTAGAAGCCGCGCCAGGAGGAAAGGACGCGAGCGAGCGATCGGGGCGCGAGGCCGCGGGCGTGCAGCGTCGCGATGAAACGGCGGATGTCTTGGGGCCCGAGCGAGGCCACCGCGCGCTCGCCCGCGAGGCGCTCGAGCAGCTCGCCGTCGCGGCGGTAGGCGGTCACGGTGTGGGCGGCGAGGCGGCGCCCGTTCGCCAGGTGCGACAGGTAGCGCCCGAGGGCGCTAGTGGGCGCCGTCGCGGGCCGGGGTGAGGGATCGCCGGAGCGCATGGCCCAGGAGGTCGCCGATGCGGGCGAGGTACAGCGTGCCCATCTCCGGATAGAAGCGCTGCGCGTCCTCGGAGGCGAGCGCGAGGACGCCGAAGGCGCCCTCGCCGTGGCGAAGGGCCACGAGCGCGAACGACTTGAGGTGCGGGGCCGATTCGCCGAACCACGCCTGGCTCTCGTAGACCGCATGATTGCCGCAATAGGGCACGTCCAGCTTGTCGACGAACTGGCGCATTTCCGCGGGCACCGCGGCGAACTCCTTCGTTCCCGCGTCCGCCTCGGCGACGTTCCACAGGCGCACCGCGACGTGCGGCACCGCGAAATGGTCGAGCAGGTCGAGGTAGGCCGTGTCGAGCGTCGCTTCCAGGCCGGCGGCCTCGATGAGCCGGCACGCGAAGGCGTGCACCTTTCCCCCGAGCGCGTCGTTCTCCTCGCCGAAGCGGATGAGCTCGCGCAGCTTGTCCTCGAGGAGCCGCGACTTCTCGCGCTCGGCCACCAGCTGGCGCTCGCCGATCGAGACCGCGCGCCCGCCGTGCGGGTGCGGGATCTGCAGGTTCATGAGCACGTCGACGTGCTGCTCGAAGAAGCCGGGATTCTGGCGGAGGAAATCGGCGACCTGGTCCGTGGTGAGCAAGGGGGGGGTTCTCCGGGGGCGGACGCGCTACAGGTCGATCTCGCCCTGGAACACGCGTACGGCATCGCCCGTCATCATAACGGGAGCCTCGCCCCCGGGCCAGCGGATCGCGAGCTCGCCGCCGCGCGTCTGCACGCGCACGTCGGCGTCGAGAAGGCCCCGGCGGATGCCGGTGACCACCGCGGCGCAGGCGCCGGTGCCGCAGGCCAGGGTCTCGCCGGCGCCGCGCTCCCACACGCGCAGGCGGATGAAGTCGCGCGCGATCACCTGCATGTAGCCCGCGTTCACGCGCTTCGGAAAGCGCGGGTGCCGCTCGATCAGCGGGCCCTGCGTCGTGACGGGCGCGGCGTCGACGTCCTTAACCGCCTGGACCGCGTGCGGGTTGCCCATGGAGAGCACGCCCAGCTCGATGAGGCGCCCCTCGACCTCGATGGGATACGTGAGGCGCTGCTCGTTCGCCTCGAACGGGATCTCGCGCGGGACGAACACCGGGCTTCCCATGTCCACCGTCACGAGGCCCGAGGGCTCGATGCGCGGGCGGATCACGCCCCGGGCCGTCTCCACCGAGATCTCGTCCTTGTCCGTGAGGCCCTCGTCGCGCACGTAGCGCGCGAAGCAGCGGGCGCCGTTGCCGCACTGCTCGACCTCGCCGCCGTCCGCGTTCCAGATCCTGTAGCGGAAGTCGTGACCGGGTTCGCGCGGGGCCTCGACCATCAGCACCTGGTCGCAGCCGATGCCGAAATGGCGGTCGGCCAGGCGGCGCACGAGGTCCGACGGCAACTCGAGCCGCTGGCGCACGCCGTCCAGCACGACGAAGTCGTTTCCCTGCCCCTGCATCTTCGTGAAGCGGATTCGCATCGGTGTTCCGGGTGATTGCGTTTCAGGATGCCATCTTACTTGCGCCGGTAGGGCGAAGGCTCGCCCGGCGGGCGCGTCTTGAAGCGCTTGTGCGCCCAGAAGTACTGCTCCGGGATCTCGCGCACGCGCTCCTCGATGAAGGCGTTCATGCGGCGCACGTCGGCCTCGAGGTCGCCGGAGGGGTAATTCTCCCACGGCGGGTAGACCACCATCTCGTAGCCGCGTTCCTTCTGCACCGCGATCGCCGGCACGACCGTCGCGCGGCCGAGCTGGGCGAGGCGCGGCAGGGCCGTGACGGTGGCCGCGGGCACGCCGAAGAAGGGCGAGAAGATCGCGTCGCGCGGCCCGAAGTCCATGTCCGGCAGGAAGTAGAGCAGCTTGCCCTCGCGCAGCGTCTTCACGATGACGCGCATGCCGTCCTGGCGGGACAGCAGCAGCGGGCTGCCGAAGCGAAGCCGGCCCTTGAGGAAGAGCCGGTCGAGCACGGGGTTCTTCTGGCGGCTGTAGATGCTGGCCGAGCCGGGATACTCCTGCGCGACGCGCGCCCCGCCCATGTTGAGCCCGATGAAATGGGGCGCCAGGAGGATGACCGGCTTTCCCCGGAGCCGGTCGAGGTGCTCGCGGCCCTTGATCGAGACGAGATCGAGCACGCGCGCATCGCTCGCGAACCACATGACGCTCATCTCGATCGCGTTGCGGCCCAGGGCCTCGAAATGCCGGAGTCCGAGCGCGCGCCTTTCGGCCTCGGGCATCTCCGGGAAGCACAGGGCGAGGTTCACGTCGGTGACGCGGCCGCGCCCGAAACGGTAGAGCAGCCGCCCGAGCGCCCGGCCCATCGCGCCCAGCCACGGCGTGGGCAGGAAATGGATGGCCCACAGGAACGCGAAGCCCGCCCAGGAGCCGATGCGCGAGAGGATCACCACCGGATGGCTCCCGGGGCCGGGGGCGCGCCGGCCGGACGCTTGTATCGGTTGTAGCCCCAGAGGTACTGCTCGGGAGCCATGCGCACGAGCTGCTCGACGCCCTCGTTCACCGCGCGCGCCGCCGCGGCGCGGTCGGCCGGCAGCGCTTCCTCGCGCGCGCGCAGCACGAGCCGGAAACCGCGGCCTTCCGGCAGGCGCTGCGCGAAGCAGAACACGAGGGCCGCGCCGGTCGATTCCTGCAGGCGTCCGGTGAGCGTCATGGTGTACGCGGGCCGGCCGAAGAACTCGACCCAGTCGCCCTCCCCCTCGCCGGGCACCTGGTCCGGGAGGATCACGCTCGAGCCGCCCTTGCGCAGGTGGCGCAGGAGCATGCGAACGCCCGCCATCGTCGCGGGCGCGACGTTCGAGCCGTCGGGCGCCGCGCCCCGGTTGCGGCCTTCGCGGATCACCTCGTCGAGCCAGGAGAGCTTGTGGGGCCGGTACATGGCGAGGATGGGCAGTCGCGTCCACAGGTAGCGCCCCGCGATGTCGTAGCCGCCCAGGTGGGGGGTGACGAAGAGAATCGGCCGGCCGGCGGCGCGCAGGCGCTCGACCCCATCCCAGCCGTCCAGCTCGCGCACGAGCGCCGTCACCTGGTCGATGGGACGGAAGAGGGCCCAGGCGAGCTCGGCCGCGCCCTTGCCGATCTCGGCGGCGTTGCGACGGGCGAGGTCGTGGGTCGCCGCCTCTCCGGCCACCACGCCGCTCGCGCGCAGGTTCTCGAGCGTGCGCAGGCGGAATCTCGGCGAGAGCGCGAAGACGAGGCGGCCGGCCAGGGCGCCCACGCGGTGGTTCGCGGGAAGGTCCAGCCAGGCGAGAAATCGCAGCAGGAGTTTCACGGGGGGGCGAGCGCCCGGTCGGCGGGCGGCGCGGGGCCGAAGTTTGCTAAAATATCGGGTTCATTCAGCGACTGTGGGGCGAACCCGATGAAATCGAACTACCTCTTCACCTCGGAATCGGTGTCCGAGGGCCATCCGGACAAGGTGGCCGACCAGATCTCCGACGCCGTACTGGATGCCATTCTAGCGCAGGACCCGCGCTCCCGAGTCGCCGCCGAGACCCTGTGCAACACCGGCCTCGTCGTCATGGCCGGCGAGATCACGACCAACGCGCACGTCGACTACATCCAGGTCGCGCGCGACACGATCAAGCGCATCGGCTACGACAACACCGAGTACGGCATCGATCACAAGGGCTGTGCGGTGCTGGT
>CAZPLW010000268.1:0-5516 GCA_964587315.1 uncultured Lysobacter sp. | reverse complement strand
CTGAGCGCCTGCGCGAGCTTCACCGTGGCCTCGATGTTGACGCCGGTGAGCATGCCGTCGCGGCCGATGTCGGTGTAGATGACGGCCTCGACGCCGTAGTCCTGGAAGCGCTTGGCGAGGTCGACCACATCGTGGCCGGTGAGCTTCGACCAGCTGTCGGTCGCGACCTTGCCGTCCTTCGCGTCGAGGCCGACCATGATGTGGCCGGGGAACGCGTCGCAGGCCTCGTGCAGGAAGCCGGGGTTCTTGACCGCGGCCGTGCCGATGATCACGTACGACACGCCGTCGTCGAGGTAGCGCTCGATCGTCTCGAGGTCGCGAATGCCGCCGCCCACCTGCACGGGAATGTCCGATTCGACGGCCGCGAGGATCGCCTTGATGGCCGGCTCGTTGCGCGGCTTGCCGGCGAAGGCGCCGTTCAGGTCGACGACATGCAGGCGCCGGGCGCCCATCCCGGCCCAATGGGTGGCCGTCTTGCCGGGGTCGTCCGAAAAGACCATGGCCGTCGCCATGTCGCCCTGTTCGAGGCGGACGCAACGTCCGTCCTTCAAGTCGATCGCGGGGATGATGAGCATGGGCCGGTAGGGGATGGGAGCCCGGTCAGGGGCTCCAGCGCGTGAAGTTCTCGAGTAGCCTCAAGCCGGCGGCGCTGCTCTTTTCGGGGTGGAACTGCGTCGCGAAGATGTTATCCCGCGCGATGGCCGAGGTAAAGGCGTGCGGATAGCTCGACCGGGCGGCGGTCAGGGCGGGGTCGCGGGGGACGCAAAAGTAGCTGTGCACGAAGTAGAAGCGGGCCCCGTCGGGGATGCCCGCCCAGAGGGGGTGTGACATCGCCTGCCAGACCTCGTTCCAGCCCATGTGCGGGATCTTGAAGCCGGCCGCGACCGTTTCCGGCGCCCGTGCGAAGGCGAGCACCTCGCCCGGCAGGATGGCGAGCCCGGGCGTGTCGCCCTCGCTGCTGTGCTCGAAGAGCATCTGCAGCCCGATGCACAGGCCGAGAAAGGGCTTGGCCGCGGCGCTCTCGCGGATCGCCTCGCCCAGCCCGCTTTCGGCAAGGCAGCGCATGCAGTCCGGCATCGCGCCCTGGCCGGGGAAGACCACGCGGTCGGCGTCGCGGATGGCCTGCGGGTCGGACGTGATGTCGACCGCCGCGCCCGGCGCCACGTGCGCGATCGCCTTCTGCACCGAACGCAGGTTGCCCATCCCGTAGTCGACGATCGCGATGCGCTGTGCCATGGGTGTCGGGGCGAGGGCCCCCGAACGCGGGTCGCTAGAGGGTGCCCTTGGTGGACGGAATGATGCCGCTGGCGCGGGGGTCGGGCTCGACCGCCACGCGAAGCGCGCGGGCGAACGCCTTGAAGAGCGTCTCGCACTGGTGGTGGGAATTGTCGCCGCGCAGGTTGTCCAGGTGCACCGTGGCGAGCGCGTGGTTCACGAAGCCCTGAAAGAACTCGCGCGTGAGGTCCACGTCGAACTCGCCCACTCGGGCGCGGGTGAAGTCCACGTGGAACTCGAGGCCGGGACGGCCCGAGAAGTCGATGACCGCGCGGGAGAGCGCCTCGTCGAGGGGAACGTAGGCGTGGCCGTAGCGGCGGATGCCCTTGCGGTCGCCGAGCGCCTTCGCCACCGCCATGCCGAGGGTGATGCCGATGTCCTCGACCGTGTGGTGCGCGTCGATCTCCAGGTCGCCCCTCGCCTTGACCGTCAGGTCCACGGCGCCATGGCGGGCGATCTGGTCGAGCATGTGGTCGAGGAACGGCACGCCCGAGTCGAGGCTCGCGCGGCCTTCGCCGTCGAGGTTCACGGAGACGAAGACCTGCGTCTCTTTCGTGTCGCGCTGGATTTCCGCGGTACGCATGGTGTCAGGCCGCCTGCCTCAGCGCTTCGACGAGCTTCCCGTTTTCCTCGGGAGTCCCGACCGTGAGCCGCAGGCAATCGGCGAGCAGGGGATGGGAGCCTTGAAAGCTGCGGACCAATATACCACGCGACTTGAGGCCCTCGAACGCGCGCGCGCCGTCGGGAAAGCGCACCAGCACGAAGTTGGCCGCGGAGGGATAGCGCTGCAGGCGAGGCATCGCGTCGAGGGCCGCCTCGAGCCTCGCGCGCTCGGCGTTGATGCCCGCCACCTGGGCCTCGATCATGTCGCGCCGGGCGAGGACGAACCGCGCCGCGGCGTCGGTGAGCACGTTCACGTTGTACGGCAGGCGGAGCTTGTCGAATTCCGCGAGCCAGTCGTCGGGCCCGGTCACGAGGCCCAGGCGCAGGCCGGCCAGCCCGAGCTTGGACACCGTGCGCACGAGCACCAGGTTCGGGTGCCGCCCGACTTCGTCCAGCAGCGTGGCGCCGCCCGAGTACGGGTAGTACGCCTCGTCCACCACCACGAGGCCCGGCGACGCGGCGACGATCTCGAGGACCTCGTCCCGCCCGAAGAGATTGCCGGTGGGATTGTTGGGATAGGCGATCCAGGTCACCGCCGGCCGGACGCGCCGCACGGCCTCGAGGACGGCGGGCAGGTCCAGCGAGAAGTCCGCGCGCAGCGGGACGCCCTCGTAGCCCATGCCGGCCATGGCGGCGCTCATGCGGTACATGACGAACGAGGGCTCGACCGAGAGCATCACGGCCCCGGGCTTCGCGAGCGCCAACGCGATCATCATGAGGATCTCGTCGGAGCCGTTGCCGAGCAGGATGCCCAACCGGTCCGGGATGCCCATGGATTCGCGAAGGACCGCCTTGAGCGCGGGAGCCGCGGGATCCGGATAGCGGTTGATGGCGACATCGGAGAGGACGCGCCCCAGGCCCTCCGCCACGTCGGGGGGGAGGCGGTAGGGGCTTTCCATCGCATCCAGCTTCACGAAGCCGGCCGCGGGCGACACGTGATAGGCGCTGAGCGCGCGGATGTCCTCGCGCACCCAGTCCGCGGCGGCCTTCACGGCTTCTCGCCCCGCAGCTCCGCGCTCCTCGCGTGCGCCTCGAGGCCTTCCGCGCGGGCCAGGATGCGGGCCGTGTCGCCCAGGCGCACGGCGGCCTCGCGGCTCACGCGGATGAGACTCGAGCGCTTCTGGAAGTCGTACACCCCCAGCGGCGACGAGAATCGGGCCGTCCGCGACGTGGGCAGGACATGGTTGGGACCCGCGCAGTAATCCCCCAGCGACTCCGAGGCGTAATGCCCCATGAAGATCGCGCCGGCGTGGCGGATCTTCGGCAGGAGCGCGTCCGGGTCGGCCACCGCGAGTTCCAGGTGCTCCGGGGCGATGCGGTTCGCGATCGCGCAGGCCTCGTCGAGATCGCGCGCCTCGATGAGCGCACCGCGCCCGCGCAGGGAAGCCTCGATGATTCCGCGCCGGGGCAGCGCCTGCACCTGCCGGCGCATCGACGCGAGCACGCGGTCCGCGAATCCCGGCGCCGTCGAGACGAGGATCGACTGCGCGATCTCGTCGTGCTCGGCCTGGGAGAAGAGGTCCATCGCGACCCAGTCGGGATTCGCGGTGGCGTCAGCCACCACGAGGATCTCCGAGGGCCCCGCCACCATGTCGATCCCGACGCGGCCGAACACGCGCCGCTTGGCCGCGGCGACGTACGCGTTGCCGGGTCCGACGATCTTGTCCACCGCCGGGACGCTGGCGGTGCCGAAGGCGAGCGCCCCGACGCCCTGCGCGCCGCCCACGCGGAAGATGCGGTCCACGCCCGCGAGCGCCGCGGCGGCATAGACGTAGTCGTTCTCGATGCCGTCCGGGGTGGGAACGACCATCACGAGTTCGGGAACGCCCGCGACCTTGGCGGCCACCGCGTTCATGAGCACCGACGAGGGATAGGCCGCCTTGCCGCCGGGAACGTACAGCCCGACGCGATCGAGCGGCGTCACCTGCTGGCCGAGCACGGTGCCGTCCGCCTCCTCGATTCGCCAGCCCTTGAGGTGCTGGTGCTCGTGGTAGCGGCGGATGCGCCCGGCAGCCGTCTCGAGGGCCGTGCGCTCGGCCCGGCCGATGCGATCGAGCGCCGCGCGGGCACGGGCGAGGTCCACCTCGAGATCCGCCACCGCGGCCGGCGTCCAGCGATCGAAGCGGCGCGTGTACTCGACGAGGGCGTCGTCGCCGCGCCGCCGCACGTTGTCCAGGATCTCGGCGACGGCCCGGTCGACCGAGTCGTCCTGGGCGGTCTCGAACGCGAGGAGCGCGTCGAGCTTCGCGTCGAAGTCCGCGTCCCGCGTCGAAAGCCGGCGGGGCTCAGGCACGGGTCGCCCTTTCGAAGGCCTCGATCACGGGAACGACCTCGGCGCGTTTCACCTTCATCGAGGCCGGGTTCACGACGAGACGGCTGGAGATGGCGAGAATTTCCTCGACCGCGACGAGCTTGTTCGCCCGGAGCGTGTTGCCGGTGTCGACCAGGTCCACGATGACGTCCGCCAGCCCCACGAGCGGCGCGAGCTCCATCGAGCCGTAGAGCTTGATGAGATCGACGTGCACCCCCTTGGCCGCGAAGTGCTCGCGCGCGGCGCCGAGGTACTTCGTGGCCACGCGCAGGCGCGCGCCGCGGCGCACCGCGGCCGGGTAGTCGAATCCTTCCGGCACCGCCACCATCAGGCGGCAGCGGGCGATCCCGAGGTCGAGCGGCTGGTAGAGGCCCTTGCCCCCGTGCTCGAGCAGCAGGTCGAGGCCGGCGACGCCCAGGTCCGCCGCGCCGTACTGCACGTAGGTCGGCACGTCCGAGGCGCGGACGATGATGACGCGAACGCCGGGGCGGCTCGTGGCGAGGATGAGCTTGCGGGACTTTTCCGGATCCTCGGTCGGCACGATCCCGGCCGCTTCCAGCAGCGGAAGCGTTTCCTCGTAGATGCGGCCTTTCGACAGGGCGATGGTGATCATGGTGTTTCGGCTCGCGCCCCGTGGGGGGCGCGTCACCGGCAGGGGGATCTCGGTGGCGCGATCGAGGCGGGCTGAGGACTTCCGCCCGCGACTCAGCCCGCCGCCCACTCCTCGGGCGTGAGCGTGCGCATGGACAGCGCGTGGATCTCCTCGCGCATGCGCTCGCCCAGGGCCCCGTAGACGAGCTGGTGCCGGCGCACGCGGCTTTGCCCCTCGAACGCGGGGCTCACGACGACCGCCTCGAAATGGGACCCGTCGCCGCTCACCTCGAGGTGGCGGCAATCGAGACCGAGTCGGATGGAGTCCTCGATGGAGCGGGGGTCGACCATGGGCGTGGGATTCAGGAGCGCAGCTTGTAGCCGGAGCGTAGCAGCCGCAGGGTCAGCCATGATAGGGCACAGAGCGTGCCCGTCGCAATCGCGAGGCTCGTGGCCGGCGGCACGTCGGACTGCCCGAAGAAGCCGTAGCGGAAGCCGTCGATCGCGTAGAAGAACGGGTTGAGGTGCGAGGCGGCCTGCCAGAAGGGCGGAAGCGTCTTCACCGAGTAGAAGACGCCGGCGAGGAACGTGAGCGGCATCACGAGGAAGTTCTGGAAGGCCGCGAGCTGGTCGAACTTGTCGGCCCAGATGCCGGCGACGACGCCGAGCGTGCCAA
>CAZPLW010000267.1:0-5522 GCA_964587315.1 uncultured Lysobacter sp. | reverse complement strand
GCGCGCCGGAGCCCGAGGACCCGTCGGTGCTCGAATGGCTGGGACGCTTCATCGCCCGCATCCACGCCGTGGGCGAAACGCAGGCGTTCGCGCACCGGCCCGAGTTGAGCGTCGAGGAATTCGGTGTCGCGTCGAAGGACTACCTGCTCGCGAACGGCTTCATCCCGCCCGACCTGCTCGATGCCTGGCGAGGCGCGGCGGATCTCGCCATCGAGGCCGCGCGCGCGGCGTTCGCGGCGGTGCCCCGGGCCTCGCGGCTTCGCCTGCACGGCGACTGCCACGCGGGCAACGTGCTCTGGACGCCGCAGGGCCCGCACTTCGTGGATTTCGACGATGCGCGGACGGGGCCCGCGGTGCAGGACCTGTGGATGCTGCTCTCCGGCGATCGCGCGTCGATGCAGGTCCAGTTGCGGCACGTGCTGATCGGCTACGAGGACTTCCGCGAGTTCGACGATCGCGAGCTGCGGCTCGTCGAGGCGCTGCGCACGCTGCGCCTGCTGCACTACAGCGCGTGGATCGCGCGGCGCTGGGACGACCCCGCCTTCCCGATGGCCTTCCCTTGGTTCAACACGCAGCGCTACTGGCAGGACCGCGTGCTCGAGCTGAAGGAACAGGTGGCCGCGATGCAGGAGCCGCCGCTCGTTCCCGCGCGCTAGGCTCCGCCGCGCCGCCGCGCCTGCTTCTCCGCCTGCCCCAGCATCCACAGGCGGAAGGCGTCCGCGGCCGGATGGTCCGCGATCGTCTCGGGCGTGACGAGGTAGTACGCGAAGGGCGTGGGCGCCGCCTGCGCGAAGGGAAGGACGAGGCGCCCGTTCTCGATGTCCAGGTCGATCAGCGGGCGCAGCAACAGGGCGACGCCGACGCCGTCGATGGCCGCCTCGTGCACGAGCGATGCGTTCGACAGGCGCGGACCGCGCTCGAAGTCGACGCCCTTCACGCCCGCGAACCGCAGCCACTCCTCCCAGCCCGGCCTTTCCTCGTCGTCGGGCGAGGAGTCGTCGTGGATCAGGGTGTGGAAGCGAAGGTCCGAGGGCTTGCGCAGGCCGTTGCCGCGCGCGAGCAGCTTGGGACTGCACACCGGCACGTAGGCCGGGCGGAACAGCAGGTCGACCAGCATGCCGGGATAGTCCCCGGTGCCGTAGCGCACGGCCACCTGCGCCTCGGCGTCGTGGCGACCGGGATCGGTCGGCGCATCGCGATCGGGCTTGTCGATGGCCTTGAGCGTGCCCGTGATGCGCAGGTCGAACTGCGGATAGCTCGAGGTGAACGACGTGAGCCGCGGCAGGAGCCAGCGCGCGACGAAGTTGGGCGGCGCCGAGACCGCGATTCGCCCGCGCTCCTCCGTGCGGCGCGCGGCCGCGAGGCCCGCGGCGAAGCAGTCGAATCCCTCGCCGAGCCTCGGCAGCATGGCCGCCCCGGGCACCGTGAGCTCGAGCGCGCGCGTGAGCCGGCGAAAGAGCGGCGTGCCCAGGTAGTCCTCCAGCAGCTTCACCTGCTGCGAGACCGCCGCGGGCGTGACGAAGAGCTCCTCGGCCGCCTTCTTGAAGCTCAGGTGCCGGCCGGCCGCTTCGAAAGCGCGCAGGGCATTGAGGGGGGGCAGGCGATCCGACATGCGGATAGTTTAGCTTTTCTTACTCATAAAGCAAGATCTTATCGTTTGTGGCATTGCATGAAGCCTCTTAAAGTGGGTTCCGTACCCGCGGGAAGCGGGAAACCCCGGCCCACAAGGCCGAACCGATGGAGGCAACACATGGACAAGTACGAAGCCGTCAGAGACCAGATCCGCCGCGCCCAGATCGAACGCAGCGTCTTCATCGCCGACCTGATCGCCGAATGCCTGGCGTCCGGCACGAAGAAGATCATGACCCTGGTCGATTCCGTCGGCGAAGGATCGCAGAAGCGGTTCCACCGGAACGTCTTCACGTTCGACGCCTGACCCGGCGCTGAACTTCCGGCGGGGCGCGGGCCCCGCCCCGGTGGCGGAGTACCATGGGGGAAATCGCTCCCCTTCCCGCATGTCCGCATCCCCTCTCCCGCTCCTGTCGCTCCTCGAAACCCGCGTCGTCGGCGTCCTCGTCGAGAAGCAGCACACCGTCCCCGACACCTACCCGCTCACGCTCAACGCGCTGGTCGCCGGCTGCAACCAGAAGACGAGCCGCTCGCCCGTGCTCGAGGCGAGCGAGGCGCAGGTGCAATCCGCGCTGGACCACCTGAAGTCGCTCGCCCTCGTCGTCGAGTCGAGCGGCGGGCGCGTGATGCGCTACGCACACAACGCCGGTCGCGTCCTGCAATTGCCGCCCCAGTCCGTGGCGCTGCTCGCGACGCTCTTCAACCGCGGCCCGCAGACCTCGGGCGAACTGCGCATCAACAGCGATCGCCTGCACCACTTCGGCGACATCTCGGCGGTCGAGGCCTTCCTCGCCGAACTGGCCGAGCGCCCCGCCGGGCGCCTCGTGGTCGAATTGCCGCGGCGGCCGGGCGAGCGCGAGACGCGCTGGGCGCACCTGCTGTCCGGAGAGCCCGAGATCACGCCGTACGACCCGGCGGGCGCGGCGGGAGCCTCCGAGGCCGTCACCCTCGGCGAGATCGCCGCGATCAAGGCCCAGGTCGATCGCCTCGAGGCGCAGGTCGCCGAGTTGAACGCCACCGTGGAACGGCTCCGGCGGGATCTCGGTGCCTGAAGCGCGCCCCCGCGAGGGCGCTCCACGGGGTAGGATGTAAAACCCCCCTCGAAAGATCCCTTCCCATGGCGTCCCCCGCTTTCGACCCGCGAGTCACCGACCTCGCGGAGCGCATCTTCACCCAGATGGTCCGCGACGTGATGGCAGGCGATTCGCCCACGGCGCATGCCGATGCCGAACGCATCGCGCGCGCGAGCTTCGCGCTCTCCCAGTCCTTCCACCGCGTGCTCGACGAGCTGAACGCCTCGAACATGCCCAAGAACCAGGATTTCACGATGAAGGTCGAGGACATCGCCAAATGGTCCGCCTGACCCGGCGGTGCCCCGCCGAGCCGGCCCGGAGGCCCACGTGAGCGATCCGGCCCCGGACGATCTCCCGGTGCCGCGCTGGGTTTCGCCCCGCGGCGACGTGATCGCGTGCACCGAGAAGCTCAAGGTGCTGCGCCACAACCTCGAGGAGATCCGCCAGGTGTCGCAGGATGCGCTCGACGACGCCGTGCTCATGGGCTGCGACCCCGAACAGTTCCGCGCCGTGCTGGTCGAGATCGTCTCGACGCTCGAAAGCGCCTACGCCACCCTCCAGGCGCGCGCGCCGAAAGAACCTTCATGAGCAAACCGAACCTGCTTCTCGTGCCCGGCCTCCTCTGCGACAAGCGCCTCTGGCAGGCCCAGCTCGACGGGCTGCTGCACGCCGCGGAGTGCTTCGTCGCCGACGTCGGCAGCGCCGACACCGTCGAGGCGATGGCGCGCGGCGCCCTCGCGAAGATGCCCGCGGGTCCCTTCGCCCTCGCCGGCCTCTCGATGGGCGGCTACGTGGCGCTCGAGATCATGCGGCAGGCCCCCGCGCGGGTGAAGGGACTCGCGCTGCTCGACACGAACGCGCGGCCCGATTCGGAGCAGGCCACCGCCGATCGCCGGCGCATGATGGCCCTGGCCGAAACGGACTTCGAGCGCGTGGTGAGCGCGCTCGTGCCCAAGCTCCTCGCGCCGGCCCACCAGCGCGACGCGGGCATCGTCTCCACCGTGCGGGCCATGGCGCGCGCCACGGGCAAGGAAGCCTACCGCCGCCAGCAGCAGGCGATCATCGGCCGCATCGACAGCCGTCCCCACCTGGCCGCCATCCGCTGCCCGACGCTGGTGCTCTGCGGGGCCGAGGACGCGCTCACGCCGCCCGCGCTGCACGAGGAGATGGCGAACGCCATCGCCGGTTCGCGGCTCGTGATGGCGCCCGGCAGCGGTCACCTCTCGCCCATCGAGGCGCCCTCGCTCGTCACGCACAACCTGCGGCACTGGATCTCCGGGCTCTAGCCCGGTTCAGTCGATCTCGCGCCAGCCGGGCACCAGCGGGAAGTAGAGCGCGAGGCGGGGCTTCGCGCCCGGCCAGGCGCGCGCGTAGCGCGCCATCTGCGGCCCGTGGCGCTCCCGTTCCCGATCGAGGAACGCTTCCACGCCCGCGCCCTCGTGCTGGCTCGTCTTGTAGTCCACGACCCAGCGCTCGCCGTCCTGCGTGAACACGCGGTCCATCACGAGCAGTCGGATGCGGCCGTCCTCGACCGCCTTCACGCGCACTTCGCACGCGCCGTCCGGCCGCTCGGCGAGGATCCAGCGGCCGCGCTCGTCCGCGATCGCCCCCGAGAGCACGTCGAGCACGCGGCGCGCGGCGGCCTCGCGCTCGGTCGCGGCCACGCCCCGCACGGCGAGCTCGCCCTGGATTCGCCCGCCGAGCGCCGCGATGCGCGGCGCGCTCCAGGCCGACAGCCCTTGCTGCGCGATGCGCTGCAGCCATCGGTGCGCGACCGTGCCCACCTGGCGCGCCGTCTCGCCCGCCCAGCTGTATTCGAGCGATTCACCCGCGGGTTCGACGGGCGCCGGAACGGCCACGGGGGGCTTCGCGAAATCGACGTCCAGCGCCGCGGGCTTCAGGCGGCGAAGCGATGGCACCGGCGTGCCCGTCGTCACGGCCGCGGTGACCGTCTCCCGCGGACGCCGCGCGGCGTCCGCGAAATCGGCCCCGAGGACGCCCCAGGCCTTGCCGAGCAGCGAACGCGAGGACGGCGCGCGCAGCGCGGCCACGGGCGACTTCTCGTCGACGACGACGCGCGCCAGCAGGTGCAGGCGATGCTCGGCGCGCGTGGCTGCCACGTAGAAGAGCCGCTCGGCCTCGTGCGCCTCCTCGCGCGCATCGAGGGTCCTGAGAAAATCGTAGGCCGCGTCGCCCTTCGCGCCCGCCGCCGCGACGGGCGCCATGAGCAGCGCCCCGTCGGCCTTCGTCTTCCAGCGGAAGAGCGGCGTGTCGCCCGCGCGGGGAACGCGGTCGAGACCCGGCACGATCACCGTCGAGAACTCGAGCCCCTTGGCCTTGTGGATGGTGAGCAGCTGGACGGCGTCGGGCGTGGCGAGGTCCGGCGCGCCGTAGAGGTCCTCGAGCTGCTCCGCGAGGCGCGCGCTGTCGGCGATGTCGCCGGCTTCCTCGATCTCGTCGAGCCGGTCGAAGAACGTCTCGGCATCCTCGAGCTGCGCCGCGTTCGCGAGGCAGGCCGGGCCGCCCAGCTCGATCCAGGCCGCTTCGACGCGCGCGCGAAGGCTGCCGCGCAGCCGGCCGGCGATGGCGCGCCCGAGAATGGCGCGCACGCGCAGGGCCCGTTCGCGCTCGGGCGGAGACAGGGCTTCGCATGCCGCGTCGTCCGCCATCGTCTCGCGGATCGTGCGCGAGCGATCGGAGCCCAGGACCTGCAGGCCGGCGAGCGAAAGCCCGCACCACGGCGCGCGCAGCCCGGCGAGCCAGGCGACGCGATCGGCGGGATGCCCGAGCTGGCGCGCGCGCGCCACAAGGCACAGCACC
>CAZPLW010000266.1:0-5538 GCA_964587315.1 uncultured Lysobacter sp. | reverse complement strand
GCCGGCGCCCTGCGCGCGCGCGAGACCCACCGTGAACCAGAACGTGCTGCCCTCGCCCAGCCGGCTCGTCGCGCCGATCTCGCCGTCCATGAGCGTCACGAGGCGCCGGGCGAGGGCGAGCCCCAGCCCCAGGCCGCCGTAGCGCCGCGTCTCGGAATCGTCGCCCGGGTTGAAGACGCGGAAGAGCCGCTCCATGAGCGCGGCATCCATGCCGATGCCCTCGTCCCTCACCTCGATCCGCAGCCGCATCGAATCGCGGCCCGCTCGCGCGACGCCCGCGCCCAGCACGATGCGGCCGCGCTCCGAGAACTTCACCGCGTTGTCCAGGAGGATCGACACCACCTGCCCCAGCCGCGCCGGGTCGCCGCGCAGCAGGACCGGCACCGCGGGATCGACCTCGCGGGCGATGACGAGGCCCTTGGCCGCGGCGCCGTCGCGCACGCCCGACTCCGCGTGGTCGAGCACGGAGGCGAACGGGAAGTCGATCGCGTCGATCTCGATGCGGTCGGCCTCGATCTTGGAGAGGTCGAGGATGTCGTTGAGCAGTCCGAGCAGGTGCCACGCGGAGGCGGAGATGCGCGCGGCGTGGTCGCGCGTCCCCGGATCGGCCGCCATGTCCTCGAGCAGGTGTGCCAGGCCGATGATCGCGTTCATCGGCGTGCGGATCTCGTGGCTCATGTTGGCGAGGAAGGCGCTCTTGGCGCGGTTGGCGCCCTCGGCCTCGTCGCGGGCGAGGGCGAGCTCGGTCGTGCGCGCGGCCACGAGTTCCTCGAGGTGGTTGCGGTGCTGGTCGAGCTCCGCCTCGGCGCGCTTGCGGTCGGTGATGTCCTGCACCGTGCCCGTGGCGAGCACGACGCGCCCGGTCTCGTCGCGGTCGAGGTCGGTCACCATGTGCACCCAGCGCGTGCCTTCGCCGCACCGCAGGCGCATTTCGCAATCGAAGCGCGGCTGCCCGCGCAGCGCGCGGAGCCAGACCGCCTGCACGCGCGGCATGTCGTCGGGATGCACGCGTTCCCGGAACGGCCCGAAGCCCAGCCCGCCCGTGGCCGGCAACCCGAAGAGCCGGCGCGTCTCGGCGGAGTACTCCCAGCGCCCGGTGCGCAGGTCCAGCTCGCCGCTGCCCACGCGTGCCACGGCCTGGGCGCGGTTGAGCCGCTCCTCGCTGCGCCGCAGGGCCGCCTCGGCGCTCTCCCGGTCGCGCTCGCGCGCCGCCAGTTCGTCGAGCATGCCGTCGAACTCGCGGGCCACCTGGGCGATCTCGTCCGTCTCGCCGTCCGCGCCGACGCGCGCCCCGCTCTCGCCGCGCCGCGCGAGGACCATCGTCCGCGTGATGCGCGCGAGGCGCCCCGCGATGTCCTCGGAGCCGCGCGCGAAGACGAGCGAGAGCGCGACCATGCTCGCGAGGAGGATCGCGGCCACGACGGCGAGCTGCAGCCACTTCTCCCTCGCGAAGTCGGCGTCGGGGAAGCCCGTGCAGAACATGCCGATGCGCTCGCGCTCGCCGTTGGCGATCGCCTCGCACCCCACGATGAGCGTGTCGCCGGGGACCTCGGCCTTGCCCGTCCACGTGCCGCCCTCGTGCAGGACGCGCCCGGTCACGGCGGCGGAGGCCGCGGTGCCCAGGGCGCGGCGGCCGTCGCGCCCGGCGTAGTTGGTCGCGACGCGCACGTCGCCGGCGAAAAGGCTCGCGAAGCCCGTGCGCTCGCCCGACGCGCGGGTGACCGGGAAGACCACGTCGCGGATGCGGTCGATGAGCGCCGCGTTGCGGTTGAGCAGGATGCCGCCGTAGAGGATCGCGTCCGGGTAGTCCGTCGACAGGGGAAAGTGCGCGGCGGCCGCGATGACGAGGCCGTCCCTCACCGGGCGCTCGCCCTCGACGCGCGCCTGCTCCGCCAGGCGCGGCGCGAGCCGGACGAGCTCGTCGGCCGGGTAGGACTCGTACGCGGCGGCGGGCACCCCGGCGCGGGCCTGCCGGGTCACGAAGTGGTCGGGAATGGGGCTGCCGGGGGCGATGCCGTGGCTCGAGGCGATCAAGCGCCCGTCCTGGCGCGCGATGACCAGGAAATCCAGGTTGGCCGCGTCGGCGCGCGCGGCGAGGATCGGGCCGAGGACCTCCGGCGGCGTGCGGTCCGCGAGGAGCTTGGGCAGCCTCTCCGAGCCCACGAGCTGCTCGATGTGCTCGCCCGTGTGCCCGCGCAGCTGCTCGAGGTAGTTGCGGCCCGAGGAGAGGTTGCCGAGCGCGGTGGCGTCGAGCAGCCGCTCGAAGCGCGCCTCGCCCAGCACGGCGAGCACCACGAGCAGGATCGGGAAGGCGACCACCAGCGGCGCGAAGGCGAGCGTGAGCAGCCGGGTCCGCACGGACGAGCGCCAGCCGCCGGGCGCTCGCTCGCGGGCGCCTTCGGGAACGGGCTTCGGGAATGGGGAATCGATCATGCGCAGGTTTGCCGGAAAACTGCCGTAATGAATGCCGGACACTGATTAACGGCAATCTTCCCCGCCCACCATAGGATATTTTGGAACCAGGCAAGCGTCCTCCTTCGGACGCGACCCATTCATGATGCGAATCAAAGGGCCGGTCGCCGGGCTCGCGGTCTTCCTGTGCGCGAGTTGCGGACCGGCCGACCCCATCCGGATCGGCTTCATCGGGGGCCTCTCGGACCGCAACTCGGACGTCGGCCAGGCGGGCTACAACGGCCTGGTGCTCGCCGCCGAGCAGGCCAATCGCGCCGGCGGCATCCACGGCCGCCACGTGGAGATCGTCGCGCGCGACGACGCGCAGAGCCGCGAGGTGGCCGTGAGGAACGCGCAGGAGCTCGCGGCTTCCGACGTCGAGGCGGTGATCGGCCCGTACACCAGCGGCATGGCGAAGGCCGTCGCGCCGGAGCTCGCCAAGGGCGGCAAGCTGATGATCAGCCCGACGATCTCCTCGCTCGACTTCCACGGCAAGGACGACAACGTGGTGCGCATCAACCGCACCACGCGCGACAACGGCAGCGACTACGCCCGGGTGCTGCACGAGCGCGGCCAGCGCCGCGTGGCGGCCGCCTACGACACGCGCAACCGGAGCTTCACCGAGAGCTGGCTCGCGGAATTCCGCCGCGCCTTCACCGCGCGCGGCGGCCGGGTCGTCGCCGAGATCCCCTACGAATCCTCGCCCGACGCCGACTTCGGCCGCATCGTGACCGCGATGATCGAGGCCGGTCCCGACGGACTGCTCTTCATCGCCGGCGCGCTCGACGTGGCGCGCCTGGCGCAGCAGGCGCGCAAGCTCGATCCGAGGCTGCCCCTCACGACGTCCGAGTGGGCGGGGTCGGAGCAGCTCGCCGAGCTGGGCGGCAAGGTCGTCGAAGGCCTGCTCATCGTGCAGAACTTCAACCGCGACGACGACTCGCCGCGCTACCTCGCCTTCCGCGAGGCGTATTTCAACCGCTTCCAGAAGGCGCCGGGCTACCCCACCGTGATGACGTACGACGCGGCGACGGCCCTCTTCACCGCGCTCTCCCGCCGGCGCGAGGGCGAGAGCCCCCAGCAGGCGCTCCTGCGGCACGGCCCGTACGCGGGCCTGCAGCAGGAGCTCGCCTTCGACGCGAACGGCGATCGCCTGCACCGGGTGTGGTTCACCGAGATCCGCGACGGCCGCTACCGCGCCCTCCGGTAGCGCGCCCCCCAAAAGGAAGGCGCCGGCCCGCGGGCCGGCGCCTTGCCTTCCTTCCCCGCCCCTACTTGCGCGTCGAGGAGATCGGCGGGCAGTTCGACATGCAGCGCGTCGCCTGCGTGTCCGGCCGGTCGTCCACGATGAAGTTGTCGCGATTGGGCATGACGAGCGCGGTGAACGACTTCGCGTCCCCCACGGCGTTGGCGGGCATGAGCCCGTTGAGGTGCAGGATGTACGCCGACACGGCGTAGGCCTCGTCGTCGGTGAGGGACTGCGGCGCGTTCATGGGCATCGCGCGGCGCACGTAGTCGAAGAGCACGCCCGCGTACGGGTACATGCTGCCCGGCGTGAGCACGCGGGTGCTGGTCTTGAACGAGCCGATGCCGCCCACCATCGTGCCGAAGACGGGCCCGCCCTTGGCGCCCTCGCCGTGGCAGGCGATGCACTTGGCGTCGTACACCTTCTTGCCGTCGGCGACGCTTCCCTTGCCGGGAGGCAGGCCCTGGCCGTCGGGCGTGCGCACGTCGATGTTCCACCGGGCGAGCTGGGCCTCCGTGACGGGCTGGCCCAGCCGGGGCGTCGGCACGGAAGCGCCGGAGGTGGAGGACAGGGGCGCTGCCGCGCACCCGGCGAGGGCCGCGGCGAGCGCGGCGGCGAGGACCTTAACCGATCGCATTGGACACCTCCCCCGACGCGGCGACGGCCCACGGGAACACGACGTTGTTGTGCTGCACGAAGCCCACGATGGCGCGGACCTTCTTCACGTCGTCCACCGTCGGCTGCACGTAGCCGGTGGAATCCACCGCGCGCGAGGCGATGGTCATGGGGCTGCCGTCCCAGCGCAGCGTGAAGCGGAAGCGGGTGAGCGTCTTGTCGAGCACCGGCGCCTCCAGGCGCGCCTCCGCCCAGGTGCGCCCGCCGTCGATCGTCACGTCCACGGCGCGCACGCTGCCGTTGCCGGACCACGCGAAGCCCGTGATCTCGATCTGGCCGGGGCGGATCTTCATGCCGCCGGAGGGCGAGGTGATGACGGACTTGCACTCCATCTCCATGGAGAACTGGCGCCACTTGCCGTCGGGCATCGGGTCCGTGTAGCGCGCGGTTTCGCTGCGCAGGTGCCACGCCTTGTCGCCGAGCTTGAGCCGGCGCAGCCACTTCACGCTGGTGTTGCCTTCCCAGCCGGGCGTGAAGAGGCGCAGCGGATAGCCGTTCTCGGGCCGCAGCATCTCGCCGTTGGACGCGTAGACGAGCAGCGCGTCGTCCATGAGCTTCTTCATCGGGATCGAGCGCGCGTGCGAGGCGCCGTCGGCGCCCTCGGCGAGGCCCCACTGCGCTTCCTTGAGGACCCCCGCCTCCTCGAGCAGCGCCGCGACCGGGACGCCCGTCCACTGCGCGCACGAGAGCAGGCCGTGCGTCTGCTGCACGGTCACCGACTTGGGCGCGAGCCAGTCCGTGAGGCCGTTGCCGGAGCACTCGTGGAAGTAGAAGCGCGACACCGACGGGTACTTCATGAGGTCGGCCATCGAGAACTTGAGCGGCTGGCGCACCATGCCGTGGATCACGAACGTGTGCTTGTCCGGGTCGATGTCCGGCACGCCGTTGTGGTGGCGCTCGAAGATGAGGCCGTTGGGCGTCACGATGCCGTGCTGCTGGTGCAGCGGCGTCATGCTCCAGTCCGAGAAGTTCTGCCGGTTCACGAAGACGTCCGTGCGGCGGCGCTTCACGTGGGCCTCGAACTTCGAGGGCAGGCCGTACTCGTTGGCCGGCATCGGCCGGCCGTGCTCCTTGGCCGACGGCGGCACCTCCAGCGCCTGGGCGCCCGCCTGCGTGGCGACGCCGGCGGCGCCCGCCATCGCGAGCGAGCGGCCGAGCATCCGGCGCCG
>CAZPLW010000265.1:1397-5563 GCA_964587315.1 uncultured Lysobacter sp. | reverse complement strand
CAGATGAAGACGGGCCGCGACGTCGTGATCGGCGCGCTGCTGGGCGCCGACGAGTTCGGCTTCGCCACGGCGCCGCTCGTCGTCGAGGGCTGCATCATGATGCGCAAGTGCCACCTCAACACGTGCCCGGTGGGCGTGGCCACGCAGGATCCGGAGCTCATCAAGAAGTTCACCGGCAAGCCCGAGCACGTCATCAACTACTTCTTCTTCGTCGCCGAGGAAGTGCGCGAGTGGATGGCGAAGCTGGGCTTCCGCACCTTCGAGGAGATGGTCGGCCGGGCGGACCGGCTCGACATCCGCCGCGGCATCGCGCACTGGAAGGCGAGGGGCCTCGACTTCACGCGCCTCTTCCACCGCCCGGACGTCGACGCCTCCGTGGGCATCAGCTGGCGCGACCGCCAGGACCACGCCCTCGAGAAGGCGCTCGACCACCAGCTCATCGAGAAGGCGCGGCCCGCGCTCGAGGCGAAGCGGCCGGTGCAGTTCGAGAGCGCGATCTTCAACCGCAACCGCACCGTGGGCGCGATGCTCTCGGGCGAGGTGGCGCGCCGCTACGGCCACGCGGGCCTGCCCGACGACTCGATCCACGTGAAGTTCAAGGGCACGGCCGGCCAGACGTTCGGCGGCTGGCTCGCGCACGGCATCACCTTCGAGCTGCAGGGCGACGCCAACGACTACGTCGGCAAGGGCCTGTGCGGCGGGCGCATCGTGGTCTTCCCGGACAAGGACTGCCCCATCGTTCCGGAGGACAACATCATCGTCGGCAACACGGTGATGTACGGGGCGATCCAGGGCGAGGGCTATTTCCGCGGCGTGGCCGGCGAGCGCTTCGCCGTGCGCAACTCCGGCGCCACGGCGGTCGTCGAGGGCGTGGGCGACCACGGCTGCGAGTACATGACGGGCGGCACGGTGGTGGTGCTGGGCCAGACCGGGCGCAACTTCGCCGCCGGCATGTCCGGCGGCATCGCCTACGTGCTCGACGAGGAGGGCGACTTCTCCCAGCGCTGCAACCTGGCGATGGTGGAGCTCGAGCCCATCCCCGAGGAGGACCGCGTCGCCGCCGACGCCGGCGCCAACCTCGAGCTCGAGACGCACGGCAAGGTGCAGATCGACCACCTCGCGGGCAACGACGTGGCCACGCTCAAGGCCCTCGTGCAGCGCCACCTGCTCTTCACCGGCAGCGAGCGCGCGCGCCGCATCCTCGAGCACTGGTCCACCTACCTGCCGCGGTTCGTGAAGGTGATGCCGACCGAGTACAAGCGCGCCCTGGGCGAGATGGCCGAGGAGCAGGCCCGCCGGGGCAGCGGTGCGAAGGCGGCCGAAGTCCGCGCGAACGACTAGGAAACCGTGGTCGAGGAACGAGCCGTCAAACAGGAAAGATAGTCATGGGAAAGATCACCGGCTTCATGGAAATCGCGCGCAAGGACCGCGGGTACGAACCCGTCGCCGAGCGCGTCAAGGTCTACCGCGAGTTCGTCCGCCCCCTGGGCGACGCCGAGATGAGCCAGCAGGGCGCGCGCTGCATGGACTGCGGCATCCCCTTCTGCCAGACGGGCTGCCCGGTCAACAACGTGATCCCGGACTGGAACGACCTCGTCTACCGCGGCAACTGGCAGTCGGCGCTCGAGGTGCTGCACTCGACCAACAACTTCCCGGAGTTCACGGGCCGCGTGTGCCCCGCGCCGTGCGAGGCCGCGTGCACGCTCAACATCAACAGCGACGCGGTCGCGATCAAGTCGATCGAGCAGGCCATCGTCGACAAGGGCTGGATCGAGGGCTGGATCCAGCCGGAACCGCCCTCGCGCAAGACCGGCCGGATGGTGGCCGTGGTCGGCAGCGGGCCCGCGGGCCTCGCCTGCGCGCAGCAGCTCGCGCGCGCCGGGCACGCGGTCACGCTCTTCGAGAAGAGCGACCGGATCGGCGGGCTGCTGCGCTACGGCATTCCCGACTTCAAGATGGAGAAGCACCACATCGACCGGCGCATGGCGCAGATGCAGGCCGAGGGCGTCACCTTCCGCACCGGCGTGAACGTGGGCGCCACCATCGCGGCCCGGCAGATCCTCGCGGACTTCGACGCGGTCGTGCTCTCCGGCGGCAGCGAGAAGCCGCGCGACCTCCCGGTTCCCGGCCGCGAGCTGAAGGGCATCCATTTCGCGATGGAATTCCTGCCGCTGCAGAACAAGGTCGTCGCCGGCGACCGGGTCGCGGGCCAGCTCGTCGCCACCGGCAAGCACGTGGTGGTGATCGGCGGCGGCGACACGGGCAGCGACTGCATCGGCACCTCGATCCGCCAGGGCGCGAAGAGCGTCGTCAACTTCGAGCTGATGCCCCAGCCGCCCGAGCAGGAGGACAAGCCCCTCACCTGGCCGTACTGGCCGATGAAGCTGCGCACCTCGTCCTCGCACGAGGAAGGCGCGCAGCGCGACTTCGCGATCACCACGAAATCCCTGCAGGGGAAGAACGGCAAGGTCGAGAGCCTCACCGCCTGCAAGGTGGAGTGGGTGAAGGACGCGAAGGGCGCGATGTCCATGAAGGAAGTGCCGGGCACCGAGTTCACGATTCCCGCGGACCTCGTGCTTCTCGCGATGGGCTACGTGCATCCCGTGCACGAGGGACTGCTCGCGGAGCTGGGCGTCGAGAAGGACCCGCGCGGCAACGTGAAGGCCGCGACGGACGGCGCCGGCTGCTACGCCACCAGTGTCCCGAAGGTCTTCGCCGCCGGCGACATGCGCCGCGGCCAGTCGCTCGTGGTGTGGGCGATCCGCGAAGGACGCCAGTGCGCCCGCGAGGTCGATGCCTTCCTCATGGGCGGCCACTCGGACCTTCCGCGCTAGGCGGAATGCCGCCATGAAGGCGGTCCTCTTCGCGGCCCTCGCCGCCTACCTCGGCGTGTGCGCGCTCCTGTGGTACGCCCAGGAGCGCCTCATCTTCCTGGGCGCCCCGCCCGACACCCCGCCCACGGCGCCGCCCGGCTGGCGCATCGAGCGCTTCGACCTCGAGGGGGCGGGCGGCGCGAAGCTCGAGGGCTACCTCGCGCTGCCGCCCGTCGAGCGACCGCCGGTCATCCTCTACTTCGGCGGCAATGCGGAGGAGGCCACGCACCACCTGACGGACGCGGCGCGCCTGTACGGCCCGCGCGCCGTCGTCGCCCTGAACTACCGCGGCTACGGGCGCAGCCAGGGCAAGCCGGGTGAGGCGGCCCTCGTCGCCGATGCGCTCCTCGCCTACGACCGCGTGCTCGCCCGCGCCGATCTCGACACCGCCCGCATCGCGCTGCACGGGCGGAGCCTGGGCAGCGGCGTGGCCGTCGCCCTCGCCGCGCAGCGCCCCGTGAGGGCGCTCGTCCTCACCGCGCCCTTCGAGAGCCTCGCCGCCGTGGCGCAGTCCCACTACCCGTGGGCGCCGGTCGGCCTCTTCCTGCGCCACCGGTTCGACTCGATCGCCCTCGCGCCGGGCCTGAAGGTGCCCGTGCTCGTCGTGACGGCCTCCGGCGACACGGTGGTTCCGCCGGCCCACGCCGACCGCCTCGCCGCCTCGTGGGGCGGGCCCGTGCAGGCCCTGCGCCTCGAGCGCCGCGACCACAACGACATTTCCCTCGACCCGCTCTACGCGCCGGCCATCACCGCCTTCCTCGACCGGCGCCTTTGACCGTTTCGTCGAGCCGGTCCCGCCCTCCGTGAGAGAATCGCCCCCCATGAAGAACGACAATTTCCTCCGTGCGCTGCTGCGCCAGCCCACCGACCACACCCCCGTCTGGATCATGCGGCAGGCCGGCCGCTACCTCCCCGAATACAACGCCACGCGCAAGAAGGCCGGCAGCTTCCTCGCCCTCGCCAAGACGCCCGAGCTCGCCTGCGAGGTGACGCTGCAGCCCCTCGAGCGCTTCGCGCTCGACGCCGCCATCCTCTTCTCGGACATCCTCACGATCCCGGACGCGATGGGACTGGGCCTCTACTTCGCCGAGGGCGAAGGCCCGAAGTTCGAGCGCACCGTGCGCACCGAGGATGAGGTGAGGAAGCTCCCGGTCGCGAACCTGGACGAGCTCCGGTACGTCTTCGACGCGGTCACGCTCATCCGCAAGTCGCTCGCGGGCCGCGTGCCCCTCATCGGATTCTCCGGCAGCCCCTTCACCCTCGCCTGCTACATGGTCGAGGGCGGCGGCAGCG
>CAZPLW010000265.1:0-1387 GCA_964587315.1 uncultured Lysobacter sp. | reverse complement strand
GGCCAGCTGCGAAAAGCTCCACCGAATACCCGTCCTCCTCGAGAAGAACGCGCAGTCCGTGACGGCGTACCTCAACGCGCAGATCGCCGCGGGGGCCCAGGCGGTGATGGTGTTCGACACCTGGGGCGGCGCGCTCTCCGACGCGGCCTACCGGGAGTTCTCGCTCGCCTACGCCCGGAAGGTCTTCGCGGGCGTCACGCGCACCGCCGAGGGTCGCACCGTGCCGCGCATCTTCTTCACCAAGGGCGGGGGCCTGTGGCTCGAGGCCATGGCCGACTGCGGGGCCGACGCGCTGGGCCTCGACTGGACGATCGACATCGGCGCCGCCCGCGCCCGCGTGGGCGACCGGATGGCCCTGCAGGGCAACATGGACCCGAGCGCCCTTTTCGCCCCGCCGGAGGCCATCGAGCGCGAGGCGAAGCGCATCCTGGAGTCGTTCGGAAGGGGTCCGGGGCACGTGTTCAACCTCGGCCACGGGGTCTCGCAGTTCACGCCGCCGGACCACGTGGGAGCCCTCGTCGAAGCCGTCCACCGGCATTCCCTCGGGGCCTCGAAATCGTAGGGCCTGTCAAGCACAGAATTTTCGCGGAAGTGATTGCATATTCACACGCGGCTCGTTCTCGCTGGGCGGAGGCCCATTCCGGAGCCTTCCGGGGAAGGGTTCAAAAAAATGCATGACATTCAACAGCTTGGAAGCGCATTTTCCCCGGCCGCTTGAAGTGTGACGCGCAAGTGACGGTCGAGAAAGGCCGTCTCGGGCAGTCTATTCACAGAGTTATCCACAGGCTCTTTCACCTCCCGGAACCGGGCTTGCGCCGCCCATGAGAATCGCCCGCGTCGCCCTCGACGTGCCCCTCGAGCAGGCCTTCGATTTCGCGGTCCCGGAAGGCCTCGAGCCGGCCCGCGGCGCCCTGGTCCGCGTGCCTTTCGGGCGAACGGCGAGGGTGGGGGTCGTGCTGTCGCGGGAGACGCGCTCCGAGGTCCCCGAGGACCGCATCCGGCCCCTGGAAGCCGTGATCGACGACGTCGCGCCCCTGTCCGAGCCGGACTTCGGGCTGCTCGAGTTCTGCGCGTCCTACTACCACCGCCCGCTCGGGGAAGTGATCCACGCCTGCCTGCCGCCGCGCCTTCGCCAGGCGAAGCGGCGGCGCATCAAGGCGCCGGCCGCGACCGAGTCGCCGGCGGGCCCGTTCGCCTCGCCCGTTACCGCCACGCCGCGGCAGGAGCTCGCCGTGGAACTCGTGCGCTCGGGCTTCGGGCGCTTCCACCCCGTGCTGCTCTTCGGCGTCACCGGCAGCGGCAAGACGGAGGTGTACCTGCGCCTCATCGCCGACGCGCTGGCGGCCGGCCGCCAGGCGCTCTACCTCGTGCCGGGGATCGGCCTCCC
>CAZPLW010000264.1:0-5647 GCA_964587315.1 uncultured Lysobacter sp. | reverse complement strand
GATGATATTGCGGATTGCCCGTGAGAAAGTAGGTCATCGCCAGGGCCTTACCCCCGAAAGCCCAACCTCCCACGAGGTTGGGCTTTCGGCTTTTGCGGGAGCGATTTCTCAGGCCGTCCCCGTGGCGATCTCCCCGCGCTCCAGGCTCATGGGAGCGAAGGCATGGCGGTACTCGGCCGGCGTCATGCCGGTGTGACGCCGGAAGACATTGCGGAAGAAGGCGACGTCCTCGTACCCGACCTTCGACGCGATGTCCTGCACGGACTCACGGCCGCTCTCGAGCATTTCCCGGGCGGCCGAGATCCTCAGCCTCTGCAGGTAGTCGCCCGGCAGCCTGCCCGTCGCGGCCTTGAACCGGCGGATGAAGTTCCGGGGGCTCATGCCGACGCGATCCGCCAGCTCGGGAATCGGCACGATGCGGTCGAAGTGCCGGCGCAGGTATTCCTCCGCCTTCCGGATCCGCCCGTCGGGATGCGGTCGCGACAGCGGGGTCACCGAGTACCCGCTCTGGTGGCTCCGGGGCATGCTCACGAGAAGCGCCTTGGCGCACTGGAGCGCCACCTCGTGCCCGCAGAATTTCTCCACCAGGTACAGGCTCAGGTCGATCGACGCGTAGACGCCGCCGCTGCAGTAGACGCGCCGGTCCTCCGTCACGAACTGCTCGGGACGCCATCGGACATTCGGATAGCGATCGCGAAGCCCGTCGGCCACCGCCCAGTGCGTCGTCGCCTCCCGGTCGTCGAGCAGGCCGGCCTCCGCCAGGAGCCCGGCGCCCGAGCAGATGCTGGCGACGTGCGCTCCGCGGGCGTGCATCGCCCGAAGCCACGGAATCAGCGGGGTTTCGCGCGCGATCCGGAGCATGTTGTCCAGGCCCGATGCCGGCAGGATCACGATGTCCGTCCGGTCGATGTCACCGATCGAGAATTCGGGCACGAGCCCGAGGGAACACAGGCTGGTCACCGGGCGCCCGTCGACGGAAGCGATGCGCACGCGGAACCGGGGTTGCGCGGCTTCGCCCCGGAGCCGGTTCCACAACAGTCCCGCGGAGTGGAAGACCTCGATCGGCCCGATCGCGGTCGAGGCATAGCCCGCCTCGAGCAGGAGCACCGTCACGTCCAGCATGCCCTGGCCGTTCTTCGCGATGGATGCGCGCCCCGTTCGCGTCATCGAGGGAGCTGCTTGTCCTGCCTTGCGGAGATTCGCCATCGTTCGCCATCCTTCATGCGCCGTGCCCGCGCAAGCGCGCCACCGGATCGATCGGCGCGAACGGCGGGCGCATCGTCGCGAACGGCAGGGGGCGCGGCGGGGAATCGCGAAGGAATCCCCCGCCGTGCCGGCCTGTCAGCTCGCGCTCATCGGATCGATCACCGCCCGCACTTCCGTGACCCTGTTGGCCGGGAAACCGCTCAGCTTCGCGTGCTCCTGCACCGCCGCGACGTCGTCGGCGAGGTAGACGCAGAAGGTCTTGTCGTCGACGACGTACGAGTGCTCCCACTGGACCTTGCCGGCCAGCTTCGCCAGCGCGCCGTTGGAGGTCTCGGCCACGCCCTTGAGCTGCTTGCCGTCGAGTTGGCCGACGCCCGGCACGTTGCGTTCGATCACATAGCGTTTCATGTTGCGACTCCACATCGGGTTGAAGGAGTGGCGACTATCGGCCTTCGCGGCCCGCCGGGCGAGGGGCGTTATTGACATTGTAGCGAGGTGATAATGCCATCGCCAGCGGGCGCCCCGACTGTGGCGAGGGGATATCCACAATCCGACGCCGCCATTCCGGGCGCGGGGCGCCCCCCGTAGACTGCGCGGATGGCGATGCGGACAACGGCAGGCAACCACGGCGAGGCGAGCAGGGGAAGGGGCGCGACGGCCAATCCGGAAGGGCGTTTCGAAAACGCGCAGCGCGAGCCGGTCGAGGACGGCTGGTTCCAGGCGCAGGACGACGATCCGGCGCGCCCGAAGACCGTGGTGACGATCGAGCGCGCGAAGACCGTCCTCTCGCGCCACGATTCCCCGGATCTCAACTTCTCGCAGTCCGTGAACCCCTATCGCGGCTGCGAGCACGGCTGCGTCTACTGTTACGCCCGCCCCTCGCACGCGTTTCTCGGCCTCTCGCCCGGGCTCGACTTCGAGACCCGCCTCTTCGCGAAGGAAGGGGCGGCCGACCTGCTGCGCGCCGAGATCGCAAGGCCCGGCTACGTGTGCGAGGCGATCAACATCGGCTCCAACACGGACGGCTACCAACCCGTCGAACGCGAGCGACGGATCACGCGCTCCCTCATCGAGCTGTTTCACGAGACGGCGCATCCGGTGGGCATCGTGACCAAGAACGCGCTCGTCGAGCGCGACCTCGATCTCCTCGCTCCCATGGCGGCGAAGGGGCTGGCGGCCGTCTCGATTTCCGTCACGACGCTCGACAACGGCCTCGCGCACCGGATGGAGCCGCGGGCGAGCGCGCCGCGGCGCCGGCTCGAGGCGGTGCGCCGTCTCGCCGCGGCCGGCGTGCCCGTCGGCGTGAACGTGGCGCCGGTCATCCCGTTCCTCACGGACCACGAGGTCGAGTCGATCGTCGAAGCGGCGGCCGGTGCGGGCGCGAAGTGGGCGAGCTGGACGCTGCTTCGCCTGCCCTGGGAGGTGAAGGACCTCTTCCGCGAATGGCTGGAGACGCACGCGCCGCTCAAGGCGGCGCACGTCATGTCGCGGGTGCACGAAATGCGCGGCGGAAAGGACAACGACCCGCGGTTCGGCACGCGAATGACGGGCGAGGGCCTCTTCGCGGACCTGCTTCGCCGTCGCGTCGAGAAGGCGCGGCGGGAACACGGGCTCGCCCGGAGCCCGCCGGCGCTCGACACCACGCAGTTCGTCCCGCCGGCCGCGGCCGGCCAGGGCCGGCTCTTCTAGGCGCCCCCGGGATCGACGATGGCCCGGGCCAACCGCTCCAGCGTGAGCGGCGCGGAGCCTTCCGCCTTGTTGTTCGCGATGATCCAGACCGCGTCGCCGCGTGCGGCCGCCTCGCGCGCGAGCGTCGCGATGGCGACGCGCGTGGCGGGATCCTCGTCGACCAGCCGGTCGAAGGGCGCGTAGCGGGTTTTCGCCTCCTCGTAGGCGAAGCCGGCATGAAGGTTCCATCGGATGACGAGGGGCCCCGCACCCAGCGACGTGGCCGCCGCGGCCTGGACCCCCACGGGGGGCATGCGCGCATGGACGCCCAGGCACAGCCGCGCGCCGCCCGTCTCGAGCGAGCGCATCACCTCGGGCGCGAGCAGCTCGCGATCGCGCAGTTCCACGGCGTAGAGCGGGCCGCGCGGAAGGCGCGAGAGGAAGGCGGCCAGCCGTCCGGCGAAGGCGGCGGGCTCGCGCGTGATCGCGCGGCCCTGCGGGGGGAACTGGAAGACGAGCGGCCCGGCGTGCCCGCCGAGCCCCTCGATGCAGGGCACGACGAACTGGTCGCCGGCCGGCACGGGGTCGAGATAATCGGCGTTCGGCTCGCGCGACTCGTAGTTGAAAGGCGCGGTGAAAGCCTGCGGTGCCTTGACGAGGAAGGTGAACCCGGCCGGGACCTGCTCGGCGAGGCGGCGGTAGTCGTCCACCGCGATCGGCGCGTAGAACGTGCGATCGAGCCCGACGGTGCGCAGCAACGGATGGCGCGCATAGGTCGCGAGCCCTTCGCGCGAGAGCACCGGCGCGGGCAGGGGCCGTTCGTACACCACGCCGGCCCAGCCCGCGAAGGCCCACGACGACGTGCCGAGGCGGATGGGCGCGGGAAGGCGGGCGGCCAGCTCGACCAGGTGCGCGTCCCTCTGCGCGGGCGAGGTGCCGGCGGTCGGGTCGGATTCGGCGGCCTGGCCGAAGAGGTCGAGCTGCGGACTCAAGCGGGCGAGTGGTGGGCGGGACCAGCGAAATAAACGCGGCCGGAGCCGCTCGGGCGAGGGGGAGGGTGGTATTCTCTTGCCCCGTTTGCCGCCGGAAGACACAATCTTCCGCGCCGGCCGAAGTGCCCCAAAGCACCCCATTTGAGGAGCCCCGGATGTCCGCCGCACCGCTCTCGCTGGAAGACAAGTATACGCAAGCTTCCGGCCGCCTCTTCCTGACCGGCACCCAGGCGCTCGTGCGCCTCGCGATGATGCAGCGCGAGCGCGACCTCGCCGCCGGGCTCAATACCGCCGGCTTCATCTCGGGCTACCGCGGCTCTCCGTTGGGCGGCTTCGACCAGGCCCTGTGGAAGGCCCGCAAGCACCTCGAATCGCACCACGTCTTCTTCACGCCCGGCGTGAACGAGGAACTCGCCGCGACGGCCGTGTGGGGCTCGCAGCAGGTGGGGCTCTTCCCGGGCGCGAAGTACGACGGCGTCTACGGCATGTGGTACGGCAAGGGCCCGGGCGTCGACCGCTCCGGCGACGTCTTCAAGCACGCGAACGCCGCGGGCACCTCGAGGCACGGCGGCGTCCTGCTCGTGGCGGGCGACGACCACGCCTGCAAGTCGTCCACGCTGCCGCACCAGTCGGAGCACGCCTTCGACGCGGCGATGATCCCCGTCCTTTATCCGACGGGCGTGCAGGAGATCATCGAGCTGGGCCTGCACGGCTTCGCGATGTCGCGCTATTCCGGTTGCTACGTCGCCTTCAAGACCATTTCCGAGACACTCGATTCCTCCGCCTCGATCGAGGTGGATCCGTCGCTTCCGCTCATCTCGCTGCCGACGGACTTCGTCGTGCCGGCCGGCGGCCTGAACATCCGCTGGCCCGACGCGCCGCTCGAGCAGGAACTGCGGCTGCAGCACGACAAGATCTACGCCGCGCTCGCGTACGCGCGCGCCAACCGCCTGAACCGCATCACCATCGACTCGCCCCATCCGCGGCTGGGCATCATCGCCTCGGGCAAGTCGTACCTCGACGTGCTGCAGGCCCTCGAGGACCTGGGCATCGACCAGCGGCACGCCGCCGAGATCGGCATCCGGCTCTTCAAGGTGAGCCTGCCCTGGCCGCTCGAGCCCAACGGCATCCGCGAGTTCGCGCAGGGCCTCGACGAGATCCTGGTGGTGGAGGAGAAGCGCCAGCTGATCGAATACCAGATGAAGGAACAGCTCTACAACTGGCGCGACGACGTGCGCCCGCGCGTCATCGGCAAGTACGACGAGCACGGCGAGTGGGAAGAGCACCGCGCGGAGTGGCTGCTGCCGGCCGCGGGCGAGCTCACGCCGGCCATAATCGCGCGCGTGATCGCGAAACGCATCGGCAAGTTCTACACCTCGAAGATCGTCGAGGCCCGCCTCAAGTTCCTCGAGGCCAAGGAGGCGGCCCTCGCGAGGCCCCGCGCCCGCGCGGCGCGCATCCCGTATTTCTGCTCGGGTTGCCCCCACAACACCTCGACGCGCGTGCCGGAGGGCTCGAAGGCGCTCGCGGGGATCGGCTGCCACTACATGGCGACGTGGATCCGCCCCGAGGAGACGATGACCTTCACCCAGATGGGCGGCGAAGGCGTGCCGTGGGTCGGCATCCAGCCCTTCACCGAGACGAGGCACGTCTTCGCGAACCTGGGCGACGGCACCTACTTCCACTCGGGCCTGCTCGCCATCCGCGCGGCGGTGGGGGCCGGCGTCAACATCACCTACAAGATCCTCTTCAACGACGCCGTGGCGATGACCGGCGGCCAG
>CAZPLW010000263.1:0-5656 GCA_964587315.1 uncultured Lysobacter sp. | reverse complement strand
CTGGCGCGCCCGGCAGGATTCGAACCCACGACCCCCTGGTTCGTAGCCAGGTACTCTATCCAACTGAGCTACGGGCGCTAATGGAACCGCGCATTATATCCAAAACCCGACCGTCGGGCGACCCCCGGGCCGTCCCGGTCACTTGGCCGAGGCGACCTCCACGGGCAGGATGGAATCGCCGATGAAGCGCGTCCACACGTAGTCGTTCTCGCCCAGGGCGTCGTGGTTCTCCGGCGTGAAGGGCTTCACGTAGGTCTTGATGAGCCCCTCGTACTTGTCGATCTTGTAGAAGCCCTGGCGGATGGCGTCCCCGCCCGTCCCGCCGGCCTTCTCGATGGCCAGGGCGACCAGTTGCATCGCATCGTAGGCGTTCGCGACGCCCACGGCCGGGGTCACGTCGCCGGGGCCCTTGATGTCCGGGTACTTCTTCTTGAGCGCGTCCATCACGCGAAGGCCTACGGGATTGAGCTTCCCGAAGAAGCTGTAGGTCTGCACGAAGACCACGTCCTTCGCGCTCGGCCCCGCCAGCTCGGTGAAGCGTCCGCCCGCCGGGCCCCAGTGCGAGACGATGGGCACCTTCCAGCCCATGCGGTCCAGGCTCTTCACCACCTGCGAGGACGGGCCCACGTTGCCCACCAGGAAGAGCGTGTCGGCGCCCGCGGCCTTCAGGCGCGACAGGTGCGGCGTCACGTCGACGTCGTTGGCCTCGAACTTCTCCACGCCCGCGGCCGTCACGCCCTTCGCCTGCATGGCGGCGGCGAGGCCCTTCTGGTTCGATTCGCCCCACGGGTTGTTCACGACGATCACGCCGGGCTTCACCGTCTTGTAGGTCTTCTGCGCGTACTGGAGGATCGCCCTGTCGACGATCTCGTCCACGGCGGAGACGCGGAAGACGAAGTTGGGGTTGGCGCCGTTGCGCGTGATGCCCGTGCCCGCGGCCCACGGGCCCATGAAGGGCACCTTCTCCTGGTTCGCGATCGGCACGATGGCGAGCGAGACGGGCGTGTCCAGGCCGCCGAAGAGCACGGCCACCTTTTCCTTGAAGATCAGTTCGCGCGCGGCGACCTGCCCCTTGGCGGGCACCGCCTCGTCGTCGCGGCGCACGAGTTCGAGCTTGCGCCCGCCCAGCAGGCCCCCCTTCGCATTGATTTCCTCGATGGCGACGGTGAGGCCGCGCGTGAGCGCCTCGCCCGCCTTCGCGGACTGGCCGGAGAGCGCGGTGACGAGGCCGATCTTGATCGGATCCGCCGCCTGGACCCCGCCGGCCAGGATGAGGCCGACGGAAGCGACGATCGAACGCAGGACGAGGCGGCGGGCGCCGCGGGAGGAACGGGTCACGGGAAGGCTCCTTAGGGGAGGGAAGGCGATGGGAAAGGGCGTTGCCAAAAGATAAGCAACGCGGCCCGTGGCGTCCACTGCGTCCGGGTCAATTCTTGTCATTCGTCAAACGAATATTACCCGCACCATTCCGGCGCCTCGCGCCCCATTTCGTGGCGCGCCGGCCGGGCGAAGTGCTGCTAGCATCGTCGTCATCACCCCCGAGCCCCAGGAGGCAACCGCCATGTCGACCGCGCCCGCGAACGTCCCCACCGCCGAAACCGAGGCGAGGCGCATCGTCGAGGAGTTCCTCGAGGCCTCGATGGTCCCGGACCCCGTGAAGGCCCGCACCTACATGGCCCCCGAGGTCGCCATCACCTTCACCGGCGGACGCAAGTTCGACGACCCGAAGGGAACGGCCGTCTTCAACGCCGCGCGCTACAAGTGGGTGAAGAAGAAGTTCGAGCGCACGGACGTGGTGGCGGGCGGCACCGCCGAGGAGGCCATCGTCTACAACACCGGCACGCTCTACGGCGAGTGGCCCGACGGCGAGCCCTTCGCCGGCAACCGCTACCTGGACCGCTTCGTCGTGCGCCGGGGCAAGATCGTGAAGATGGACGTGTGGAACGACAGCGCGGAGATCCTGCTGCGCCGCGCGGGCCTCGCGAAGGACTGAGGCGCTACTCGAGGAAGAGCTCGGCCATGAGCGAGCGCATCCAGCGGCTCGCCGGGTCGTGGTGGTAGCGCTCGTGCCAGTGCTGCTTGATCTCGAAGGGCGGGATCGCGATGGGCGGCTCGAGGATCGACACGTGCGGGTAGTCCGCCACCGCCATCGCGAGGCGCCGCGGCACCGTGACGATGTAGTTCGTGTGCGCGATGATCGTCGGCATCGCCATGAAGTGCGGGATGTCGAGCACGACGCGCCGGCGGATTCGCGCCTCGGCGAAGGCCTTCTCCACCGTCGCCTCGTGCCCCGTGCCCGCCATGGTCGCCACCGCGTGGCGCATCTGCGCGAACTTGCGCGGCTGGCCCATCAGCGAGAGCTGCGGGTGGTTGGCGCTCGCGAGGCACACGAAGTCGTCGCCGTAGAGGCGCTGCTGGAAGAAGCCTGCCTTGAACTCGGGGAAGAGCCCCACCGCGATGTCCACCTCGCCCGCGGCCATCGCCTCGCGCGCGCCGCGCTCGGGCACGCGCAGCACCTTCACCTGCACGCCGGGCGCGCGCGTCTCGAGCGCCCCCAGGAGCTTGGGCAGCAGCACCACCTCGCCGATGTCCGTCATGAAGAACGTGAAGGTGCGGCTGGAGGTGCCGGGGTTGAAGGCCGTGCCGATCTCGAGCGAGCCCGCGATGAGCTCGCACGCCTTCTGCAGCGGCGAGGCGAGCACCTGCGCGTACGGCGTGGGCTGCATGCCGCGGCCCGTGCGCACGAAGAGCGGGTCGCCAAACGTCTTGCGAAGCCGCGCGAGCGCGCTGCTCATGGCCGGCTGCGAGAGCCCCACGCGCTGCGCCGCGACGGTGATGTTGCGGTCCTTGAGGATCGCGTCGAACACCACGAGCAGGTTCAGGTCCAGCGTGCTCAGCAGCGGCTTTCTATTCATGGCGTGAATTCTACGCATTCGCCCCGGCGGCTGGACAGCGCCGGCGCCGGTTCCTAGATTGTCCCCTTCGCCTCCCGCCTCCCGGAACGTCCCGTGCCCCTCGCCACCCTGATCCGCCGCAACCTCTACAAGGACTCGGTGGCGCTCATGCGCATCGCCCAGCAAGCGCTCGAGCGGCCCGGCGTCACGCGCGCCACGCTCGTCATGGGCACGCCCGCGAACCTCGAGATCCTGGCCCAGGCCGGCCTCGCGGGGCCGGGCACGCGGGACGCGCGTCCGGGCGATCTCGTCATCGTCATCGAGGCGCAGTCGGACGAGGCTCTCGCGCTCGCGCAGGCCGGGGCGGACGAGGCGCTGGAAGGCGGGTCCGTCGCGGCCGGTGCGCAGGGCCTTCTCGACCGCGCGCCGCGCTCCCTCGCGCTCGCCGCGGGCCGCCTGGCCGACGCGGACCTGGTGCAGGTCTCCGTGCCCGGCCCCTACGCCGCGGCCGAGGCGGTGAAGGCCGTGCGGCGCGGGCTCCACGTCTTCCTCTTCAGCGACAACGTGCCGATCGGGCAGGAGCGCGTGCTGAAGCGGCTCGCCACCAAGCACGGCGTGCTGGTGATGGGCCCCGATTGCGGGACGGCGATCGTGCGCGGCATCCCGCTCGGTTTCGCCAATGCCGTGCGGCGCGGCGCCATCGGACTCGTCGGCGCCTCGGGCACCGGCCTGCAGGAGGTCACCTGCCGCATCGACGCGCACGGCGGCGGCGTCTCGCACGCGCTCGGCACCGGCGGGCGCGACACGAGCGCGGAGATCGGCGGCACGAGCATGCTGCACGCCGTGGACCTGCTCGCCGCGGACGAGGCGACGAAGGTCATCGCCATCGTCTCGAAGCCGCCGGACGCGGCCGTGGCGCGCGCGGTGCTGGGCCGGCTCGCGGCCTCGGGCAAGCCCGGCGTCGTGCTCTTCCTCGGCCAGCGCTTCGCCCCGGGCACGCTGCCCGCGGGGTGGCACGCGGTGGATACGCTCGAGGAGGCGGCCGTCACGGCCGTCGCCCTGTCGCAGGGCAAGGCACCGCCCGCCCCGTCGGGCGTAGACGATCGTCTCGCGCGCGCCAGGTCCGAATGCGGGCGCCTCGCGCCCGGCCAGCACTACGTCCGCGCGCTCTACTCGGGCGGCACCTTCTGCACGGAGGCGCTGCTCGCCTGGCGCGCCCTCGGTCTCGAGGCGTGGTCCAATGCGCCCCTCGATGCCGCGCACGCGCTCGCCGACGCGCGCACGAGCCGCGGGCACACCGCCGTGGACCTGGGCGACGACGAGTTCACCGTCGGCCGCCCGCACCCGATGATCGATCCGGCGCCGCGCATCGAGCGCCTCGCGCAGGAAGCGGCCGATCCCGCGGTGGCCGCGATCGTGCTCGACGTGGTCATCGGCCACGGCGCCCACGCGGATCCGGCCGGCGCCCTCGCCGCGCCCATCGAGCGCGCAAAAGCCGCTGCCGCCTCCCAGGGGCGCCACCTCGCGGTGATCGCCTTCGTGACGGGCACCGAGCAGGACGCGCAAGGGTTGTCGACGCAGCAGGCGAGGCTTCGCGAGGCGGGCGCGATCGTCACCGAAGGGGCGACCTCCGCCGCGCAGCTGGCCGGGCAGCTGGCCCTGGCCGCCGCCCGCCGCAAGGCGCCGGCCCATGGCTGAGGAAACCGTCGTCGTCGCGTTCGGCGGCAACGCGAGCTATCCGCCGACGATCAAGGGGCTCGCGCAGGAGCAGCTCGACCTCATGGCCGAGGCCTGCCGCCACCTGCTGCGCATCATCGACTCGGGCCGGCGCCTCGTCCTCACGCACGGCAACGGCCCCGTGGTGGGGAACATCCTCTTCCGCATGGCGAAGACGGCGAGCGAGCTGCCGCCCATGCCGATGGACATCTGCGTGGCCCACTCGCAGGGCGGCATGGGCTACATGCTGCAGCAGTCGCTCACGAACGTGCTGCACGCGCACGGCGTGGAGCGCACCGTGAGCGCCATCGTGACGCAGGTGGAGGTCGACGCGGACGACCCCGCCTTCGCGAACCCGACGAAGCCCGTGGGCCGGTTCTTCAACGTGCTCGAGGCCGAGCTCCTGCGCAGCGAGCACGGCTGGCAGTTCATCGAGGATTCGGGGCGCGGCTACCGGCGCATCGTGCCCTCGCCCGAGCCGCGGCGCATCCTCGACCTGGCCAGCGTGAAGGCGCTGCTCGAGGGGGGCGTCGTGCCCATCGCGGTCGGCGGCGGCGGCATCCCCGTGGTGAAGGACGCGAACGGCTGCTACCACGGCGTCTCCGCGGTGATCGACAAGGACCTCACGAGCGCCATGCTGGCCTCGGAGCTGGGCGCGAGCACG
The DNA here is from genome assembly GCA_964587315.1 of uncultured Lysobacter sp. GTDB lineage: Bacteria > Pseudomonadota > Gammaproteobacteria > Burkholderiales > Usitatibacteraceae > FEB-7. The sequence continues at coordinate 382 of CAZPLW010000263.1, read as the reverse complement.
CTCGTGATGCTCACCGGCGTCGATCGCGTGGCCCTCGATTTCGGCCAGCCGACGCAGCGCGCGCTCGACCGGCTCACGGCCGCCGAGGCGCAGGCTCACCAGGCGGACGGGCAGTTCCCCCCCGGCAGCATGGGCCCGAAGATCGCGGCGGCGCTGCGCTTCCTCGAGCGCGGCGGCGAGCGCGCCATCATCACCTCGCTCGACCGGGCGTTCGACGCGCTCGAAGGCCGGGCGGGCACGCACATCGTCCCCGCATGAACGCGCCCTGCGCCCGCGCCGGCTGGAAGGCCTACGCCGCGCTCGTCGCGAGCGGCGGCGCCCTCGCCTCGCCCCCGGGGTTCGAGTCCGGCGCGTGGCGCCATGCGGGCGAAGAGCCCGTGTG
>CAZPLW010000262.1:0-5768 GCA_964587315.1 uncultured Lysobacter sp. | reverse complement strand
GGGGGGACCGGGCGGGCCCCGTCGCGGTCCGGGGCGGGCCAGGGCTTCGCAGGCCGGGCCGGCCGCCATCGTCTCGCGGATCGTGCGCGAGCGACCGGAGCCCAGGACCTGCAGGCCGGCGAGCGAAAGCCCGCACCCCGGCGCGAGCAGCACGGCGAGCCAGGCGACGCGATCGGCGGGATGCGCGAGCGAGCGAGCGAGCGCCACGAGGTCGAGCACGCCCTGGCGCTCGGCGAGCCCCTCGATGTCCACCGCGCAGAAGGCGATGTCCGCGGCGCGCAGCGCCGGCACGATGCGGTCGAGGTGCGAGCGATTGCGCACGAGCACGGCCACGGTTTCGCCCGGCCGCTCGCGACGCGCGCCGCGGACGATCTCCACGACGCGCGCGGCCTCGTCGTCCCGCGCCCGGTCGGCATCGGCGTCGGCCAGGGCGTGCACCGTCACCGCCTCGCCCGGCAGCGCCGCGTGAAATGCGTCGGACTCGCTGTAGCGGACGGCGCCCTCGCTTTCGTCGTCCCGCGCCGGCAGCACCTCGCGGAACGTCCGGTTGACCCAGCCGACCACCGCCGACTGCGAGCGGAAGTTGGTCATGAGACGCAGCGGCTCGAGCGGCACCCGCGGCAGGCCCTCGCGCCAGGCGCGCAGGAAGAGGCCCACGTCCGCCTCCCGGAAGCGATAGATGGACTGCATCGGGTCGCCCACCGCGAACACGGTGCGGCCGTCGCCCGGCGACCAGCCGGCGGTGAGGGCGCGAAGCAGCGCCCACTGCGTGCGCGAGGTGTCCTGGAACTCGTCGACGAGCAGGTGCGAGAGGCGCTCGTCGAGGGCGAGGAGCAGGTCCGTGGGATCGTCCTCGTCGCCGAGCGCGCGCACGGCGCCGGCGGCGATCTCGGCGTGATCCACCTCGCCGCGCTCGCCGAAGAGCGCGAGCAACTGCGCCGCCGCGAGCGGCAGGAGGGCGACCACCGCCTCGAGCGCCTCCCACTGCGATGCCGTGAACGACCCGGGCGGCAGGCCGCGCAGGTCGGCGAGGGCTTCGAGGCTCTCCGCGTCGCCCGCCATCGACTCGAGCAAGGCGCCGGCGCGGTCCTTCATCGCCTCGATGCCGCCTTCCTTCTTCGTCGCGAAGCCCTGGCGCTTGTCGACCTTCCTGCGCCAGGCGCCCTTGGCGTCCTTCGTGAGGAGCAGGTCCACGAGGCCGAGCCAGGCGGCTTCGCCGTCCGCCGTGGCGGGTGGAAGGCCCGCGAGACCCGCGCAGGCCCTCAGGGGCGACTCGATGCCGAGCCGCTCGAGTTCCGAGGCCGCGTGCGAGGCGAGCGCGACGAGTTCCGGTGCGAAGGGCCGCACCGCCTCGAGCGCCCGCGCGAGCATCCGCGAGCGCTCGCGGGCGAACGCCCGCTCGATGTCCTCTCGCGCGATGCGCGCCGTCCAGTCGCGGCCAAGCCACTGGTCGCGGCGCCTCAGCAGGTCGGCGAGGAGGCCGGCCGCGCGCGGCAGGTCGCCGTCCACGTGAACGAGCAGTCGCCGCACCGCCTGCGCGGGGTCGCCGCCGCCGGACAGCATCGCGAGCGTCCGCAGCGCCGCTTCGTGGAAGAGGTCCGAGGCGTCCTCGACCAGCGCGGGCTGGGGACCGAGCCGCGCGAGCAGCGGCAGCTGGCGCGTGAGCGAGGCGTTGAACGAATCGATGGTCTGGATGCGAAGGCGCGCCGGGTTCTCCGCGAGCCGCCAGCCGTGCCTCGCGTCCTGCCCGAGCGCCGCGAGCGCGAGTTCGCGCGTGCGCCGCTCGTGGCCGGCGACCTCGGTCCCCGGCGCGACCCTCGCCGCCTCGAGCGCCGCCAGGACGCGGCGCTTCATCTCCCCGGCCGCCTTTCGCGTGAAGGTGATCGCGAGGATCTCCTCCGGCCGGCGCACGGTGGCGAGCAACCCCAGGAAGCGCTGGATGATGAGCCCCGTCTTGCCGGAGCCGGCCGGCGCCTGGACGATGAACGAGCGCGCGGGATCGAGCGCCGCTTCGCGCACGTCGGCGTCGCGCACGTCGTCCGGCTTCATTCCTCGTCCTCCGCGCCGGGGGCCGCGTCGTCCGCGCCGAGGGCGCCCAGCCGCTCGTGCACGCGGCAAAGCGGCTGCAGTTCGCAGAAGCGGCACGTCGCGAGCCCGCGCTTGGGATCGACGCGGGCTTCCCCATGCGCGAACCGCTCCGCGAGCCGATCGGTGGAGGCCCGCCACTGCACGACGAGCGCTTCCCACGAATCGGCGACGCGCCGCGCGCCGCGATGCTCGCCGACCGCCTGCACGCCGGGCACGAGCCCGTCGTCGCGCGCGAGTCCCAGGAAGCCGAACTCGCCGGCCTTGAGGCGCGCGAAGGCGACCGCAGCGACCTCTTCGCCGGTGGCGAGCGCGTAGAGGGGCAACTGCGGATCGTCCGGCCGCTCGCCGAACCAGCCGGCCACCGACGGCGATCCCGACTTGTAGTCGATCACCGCGAGACCGCCCGCGGCCAGCCGGTCGACGCGATCCACGCGACCCGAGAGGCGCAGCGGCCCGGCCGTCATCTCGACGCGGTCCTCGCGAAGCACCACCTCGAAGGGCGGTCGCGCCCGGTCGATCTCGAGCCATTCGCGGGCGACGCGCGCGAGCCGCTCGCGCTCGAGCTCGGCGAGCGGACCGTCGAGCCGGCCGGGACGGTCCGCCCTCACGCGGGCGACCGCGACCCGCGCCGCCTGGGCGACGACGGCGCCGAGTTCCTCGGGCGACATCGAGACGAGCCGCGCGTGGCTGCCGATGTCGCGCCAGAGCCGCGACATGAGCGCGTGCAGGAGCGTGCCGCGATCCGGCGCGTCGAGACCCGGCTCCGGACTCTCGAGCGGCTCTGCCCGCAGGCGATGGCGGGCGAAAGCCCGGAAGGGACAGGCCGCCTGGTCCGCGAGGATCGCGGTGCCGCCCCGGACGGCCGCGGGGTCCACGGGCGGCGCCTCGTCGTCGTTCGCCCGCTCCCACGCCGACTCGGGCCGGCCGGCGGCGAAGAGCGCCAGGCTTCGGGTGGTGACCGGCGCGATCGCGAGCGCCTCGCGGTCGACGGCGTCCGCGCCGAGGATCAGTGCGCTGGGCGCGAGGGCGCGATCGGCATCGGCCACGGCATGGGAAAAGACCACTTCATCGGCCGCCCGCGACCAGCCGTCGGTGATGCGCCGGTCGAGGGCGAGCGAAAGCTCCGCGCTGGCCTGCGGAAGCCCGGCGCGGCGTTGCAGCGCGACCGGAAGCAAGGGGTGGGGACGCGGCGCCTGCGGCCACGCGTCGTCCGTCAGCCCGCTCACCCAGAGCGCGTCGAAAGGCAGGCCCGCCGACTCGAGCACGCCGAGGATGCGCACCGGCGCACCGCCCGACTCGGGCTGGAACATCGTGCCGATCGCGACCTGCCGCAACTGGCGAAGCGCGGAGTCACCGTCGAGGCGCTTCGCCACGAGACCGAGCGCGCCCAGGCGGCCGAGCGCCTCGTTCCACTTGCGATGCGTCTGGTACTCGCCGGAATCGAGCGGGCGCTCGCCCGGAAAGCCCGCGGCCGCGAGCCGCGCCGCGAAGGCCTGCACCCATTCGTGCGGCGCCGCCGTTCGGGGCGGCCTCGCCAGGGCCAGCACGGCATCGAGCCTGCGCGAGAGATCGGGACACGGCGGCAGTGGCCGCGCGTCGGCGGGACGGTCCAGGAAGGCGCGCAGTCCCGCGAGGTCCAGCAGCGGCGGCCCTTCGCGGCGAAGGACGGCATCCAGGCGCGCTCGCGCGTCGAGCTCGCGCTCCGAACCGCCCAGGAACGGCGAGCGCAGCAGGCGGCCGACGCGCGCGAGCTCGAGCGGGCGGCTCACGAACTCGAGCCATGCCAGCGCGAAATCGACGAGGGGCCGGTCGGCCAGCGGCTCGCCCAGCGACAGATCGAAGAGGGCCGCGTCGCCGAGCGCGCGCGCGAAGAGGCGCTCGACGAGGCCGCGGCGCTCGGCCAGTTGCGGCACGACGATGCCGATGCGTCCCGGACCCGTGGCCGGCGCCGACGCGAGGCGAGCCCTGGCCCAGCGAGCGGCCGTTTCGATTTCCTCCTTCGGGGAAGCGAGCGCGACGCGAACCGGCCGGGCCTGCGATCCCGCCGGCGCGCAAGTCACGACGTCGATGCCCGCTGCGCGAGCGGCCTGGAGCAATCGGCGCTGCGCCGGCGTGAGGATGTCGAATGCGTAGGCCACCAACTGCGCCGGAAGCCCTGCCGGCGTTCCCGCGAGCCATCGGGCCGCCCGCGTCACGAGACCCGCCGCGTCGATCCACCCTTCCCGCTCGAGTCGCTTGCGCCACGCGACGGCCCAGCGGGCGAACGCCTGCGAATCGGCCGACGCCTCCCACGCGCCGAGGGCGCCTTCGAGGTCCCAGTCGCTCGCGAGCGCCCAGGCGACCCGGGCCTCGCGCGCCAGCGCGGAAGCGCCGACCAGCACGCCGGCCGACGTGTCGCCCGCGACGATTTCCTCCCAGCCGAAGGCCTCCTGGTCCTCCGCGAGCAGCAGCGGAGCGACGGCACCGTCGTCGAGCGAGCTTTCCTCGTGCAGGCGCCTCGCCCACTCGTCGATCGGCAGCACGTCCGCCGCCGGCCAGCTCGCGAGCCCCTCGGCCGCGCGCGCCGCGTCGTGCGCGGCCTCGAGCGCCTGCGCGAGGCGACGGTTGGGCGTGAGGACGACGAGCCCGCCGGGCGGCGCCTGGCGCAGGCGTGCCGGGAGCTCCTTCGGGTCGAGGGCGGGAAAGTCCGGTGCGGTCATGCCGCCAGCCTGCGCGGCGCGTGGCTCAGCCGGTGAGCCCGGTCAGCCGAACTTCGCGAGCAGCTGCGCCGCGTGCTCGAGCCGCTTGTCGACCGCCGCCTTGCCGGCCGCGCCTGCCGGGACCGAGTCCGGCGTTCCCTGGATGGCGCAGGCAAGGACATTGAAGAACGCCTTGTCGAGAGCCCGGCGGCTGGCCGAGAGCTGCTGCGTGACGGCCTCGCACTCGGCGCCGGACTCGATCATGGCCTGGATGCCGCGCAGCTGCCCCTCCACGCGCTTCAGGCGGAGGATGAGGTCGCGCTTGTGGATCTGGTCCTTGATGGTGGCCATGGGCGTTCTCCGGAAAATTCAGAGTGACTATACGGAACGGGGTATGCGGGTGCAACCGGAAGGGGCCCCGCGCGGGCTTGCAATCGTCCCGCTCGGGCATTACTATACTCCCTAGAGTATACAACTCCCGGAGCCCGCCATGACCACCGAACGCCTCGTGCGCCTCTTCGCCGGCGCTTTCATCCTCGCCTCCCTCGCCCTGGGCGTGGAGGCGAGCCCGCTCTTCGCGAGCCGCCATTTCCTGTGGTTCACCGCCTTCGTGGGCGCGAACCTGCTGCAGAGCAGCCTCACCGGATTCTGCCCGCTCGAGTCGATTCTCGTCCGCCTGGGCGTCCGGCGCTCCTGCAGCGCCGCCTGAGCGCACACTATGGATTCGGCCCCGGAGGAATTCGTGCTGGTCGCCTGCCCCCAGTGCCTCGCCGGCAATCGCGTCGACGAGGCCCGCCTTCTGGAAGCGCCCAAGTGCGGGCGCTGCGGGACGGCCCTGCTCGACGGGTCGGTCGTCGAGCTGGGCGTAGCCTCCTTCGACGAGTTCGTCTCGCGCACGCAAGTGCCGGTCCTCGTGGATTTCTGGGCGCCCTGGTGCGGCCCCTGCCGGCAGATGGCGCCGGAGTTCGCCCAGGCGGCCCGGCGGCTCGCGGGCCGCGCGCG
>CAZPLW010000261.1:0-5769 GCA_964587315.1 uncultured Lysobacter sp. | reverse complement strand
CACGCCGTGGCCGCCGTCCAGCGTGCCCTTGGAGACGGCGTCGATCAGGTCGAAGGCCTTCACGACGGCGCCGGCCGGGAGCAGTTCGATCTTGAGATCGCCGCCGGCCATGTCGTTCACCTTCTTGACGTAGTCGGCCGCGTACTCGTGGAAGATGTCCTTGGCGGGCCAGGTCGACTGCCAGCGGAAGGTGATGGGACCCTGCGCCTTCACGATCGCCGGGAAGCCCAGGGCGGTCGCGCCCGCGGCGGCAGCGCCGCCGGCGAGGAACTTGCGTCGGGTGGTGGTCGCCGCGCCTTGGGCGACCGCTTTCTTGTCGGTCATGTAATTCTCCTCTTGGGTGGTATTGCCGGCGAGCCTTTGAAGATGCTCTTTCGGGATGCTGCATTGCACCAATCGCACGGCGCCATGCGACACGCCGATGAGACAGGGAATCGTAGCCCTCCGAGAGGGGACAAGGCAATAGATCCAGGTCAGGCGGAAGGGCTTTCGCGGCGCTCTCGTGCGAGCAGCCAGGCCAGGATCGGCGGGGTGGCGAGCGTGGTGAGGATGACCATCGCGACGATCACCGAGAAGAGGGCGTCGTTCACCACGCCAAGCTGCTTGCCGATGGCCGCGAAGATGAGGCCGACCTCGCCGCGCGGGACCATGCCCCAGCCCACGACCCACTTGTTCACGCGGCCGGCGGCCACGCCCGCGACGACCTTGCCCGCGATGGCCGCCGCCGTGAGAGCGAGCGCCACCCCGATCACGGCCGGGTCGGCCAGCGCCTCCAGGTTTACCTGCATGCCGGTAAAGACGAAAAATACCGGGACGAGGAAGTGCCCCAGCGGCTCGAGGATGTGCTCGTGGTGGTGCTCGCGGTAGCGCTCGAGCGCCCTCGCGGCGCGCCGCGCATCCTGCGCCGGAAGCTTCGCGACCAGCGGCTGGAGCTCGCGCACGATCTCGGGCGCCTCGAAATCCTTGAGGAAGATGGGCTCCAGGAGGACCCCGGCCGCGAATGCACCGATGATGGGCGCGAGGCCGATGGCGTGGGCCAGCCAGGCGAGGCCCAGGCCCACCGACAGCAGGAGCGTGAGCTTGGTGGCCACCGAGTCGCTCACGCCCTTCAGGAGGCGCGCCAGGTGCGGGGCGGCGGCCCGCCCGATCACGACCGCGCCCACGAGGAATCCGAACGCCTCGAGGACGATGATGCCGACGTCCCGCGCGCTCACCGTGCCGCTCTGCACGAAGCCGGTGACGACCGCGAGGATCACGAGACCCAGCACGTCGTCGATCACGGCCGCGCCCAGGACGATGCGGGCCTCCCGCGAGTCGAGCCGCTTCGCGTCGCGGAAGACGCGGCCGGTGATGCCGACCGAAGTCGCGCACAGGGTCGCGCCGAGGAACAGGTAGGCGTTGAGGCCCAGGCCGGGCAGCAGCCAGGGGCCCACGACGAAGGTACCCAGCAGGAAGGGCGCGGCCACCCCGATGACGGCGACCGCCGCCGCGCGAAAGCCCACCTTCGCGAGCTCCGCGACGGTCGTCTCGAGCCCGATCTGGAAGAGCAGGATGACGACGCCCAGCTCGGCGAAGACGGCGATGGTCGGGTTCTCCGCGACCCGCTCGAACATCCCGAAGCCGGCGAGCGAGAGATTGCCGAGCAGCACCCCCATCAGGAGCTCGCCCAGGACGCCGGGCACGCCGAAGCGCTCGACGAAGGACGAGAGTCGCGCGAGGAAGATGATGACCGCGAGCCACAGGAAGGTCTGGCCGGCCGCGGCCGAGCCCGCGGCGAGCGCCTCGCCCGCGCCGAAGGCCGCGAGCGCCGCGAGGGCGATCGTGAGGCGGGGGGAGCGCATCGCTAGCGAAGCTGCTGGAGCGCGGGCGGCAGCGGCACGGGCTGGCCCTTCACGCGCTTCGGTCCCGGGTGCCAGCCCAGGACCATGAGCAGCACGAGGAAGCCGGCGACGTAGGCCACCGCCACGTGCCAGCCGTGGCGCAGCCATTGGCCCACGGAACGCGCCTCCGGGAACTGGTTGGCCAGCGCGACCCCGGCCGAGGAGCCGAACCAGATCATCGAGCCGCCGAAGCCCACCGCGTAGGCGAGCATCCCCCAGTCGTACCCGCCCTGGCGCAGCGCGAGGGCCGTGAGGGGAATGTTGTCGAAGACCGCCGAGACGAAGCCCAGCCCGAGCGTGCTGGGCCAGGAGGCCGGGGGCAGCTTGTCCACCGGCATGAGCGCCGCGCACGAGACGAGGCTCAGCAGGAAGATCGTGCCCTTCAGGCTCGCGGGAAGCAGCGCCCAGTCGGGCTTGCGCAGCGGCGCCGTCACGAGAATGGCGGCCACGACGGTGGCGCCGATCACCGGGAAGCCGTCGATGGCCGCCGGGTAGTACACGTTGGCGACCACGTTGGCGGCGATGGCCGACACCAGGATGAAGGCGACCACGCCCAGCCGCACGCCGTCGACCGGAGGCGGCGCCACGCCATCGCGCACGATGGGCGCGTGGGCGTGCTGCTGGCGCGCGGCGATGACGCCGAAGATGCACAGGGCCGTCACCGCGGCGATGTAGGCGTCGAACACCTCGAGCGGGTTCACGCCGTCGATCCACATCATCGTCGTGGTGGTGTCGCCGACCACGCTGCCCGAGCCGCCGGCATTGGACGCCGCGACGATGGCCGCGAGGTAGCCGATGTGCACCTTTCCCTTGAAGACCGCCGCCGCCATCGTGCCGCCGATGAGCGCGGCCGCGATGTTGTCGAGGAAGGAGGAGAGCACGAAGACGATGGCCAGCAGCGCGAAACCGCCCTTCCACCCCTCGGGCAGGTAGCGCGGCAGGGCCGCGGGCACGTGCGAATCCTCGAAGTGCTTCGAGAGCAGCGCGAAACCCATCAGCAGGCAGAAGAGGTTGGCGAGGGTGATCCACTCGTGGCCGAACACGGCGAGCACGCCCCCGAAGCCGGCGCCGAGCGGCGTGCCGGTGACGAGGCCCTTGTAGAGCACGATGGCCGCGAGCCCGGTCAAGGCCACCTGGAACGTGTAGTGGTGGAAGAGCGCGATGCCCAGCAGCACGCACGCGAAGAGGACGAAATCGAGCGGAACGGGGCCCAGCATCACGAGCGAGGGGACGAAGGCGGCGGTCATGGCGGCATCGGCAGGGTCGTCGTCGGGGCGGTCGATTCAGGGCGCGATGATGACATGGACCCGGTAGGGTCCGTGCGCGCCGATCACGAGGGTCAGCTCGATGTCCGCCGTCCGCGAGGGCCCGGAGACGAAGAAGGTCGATCGCGGCAGCAGGCCCCGCTCGCGCCGCACGAGCGCGAAGGCCTCCTCCATCGTGCCCAGGAGCCGGGATTGCCGGACAACGCACACGTGCGTCTCGGGCAGGAGCGCCGTCACCTTGGCGTGGTCGGGGCCCGAGAGCAGGAGCGCCGTCCCGGTCTCGGCGATGGCGCAGAAGCCCCCCGTGAGCCCGGTCCTGTCGTCGCGATTCGCCGGTCGCGCCTCGAATGCGATGCCGGCCGCCGCCCAGTCGAGCGCCGTGAATTCCGGCCACGAGACGACGCGCGGCTCGAGGCCCCCGGCGGCTAGGTAGCGCGCCACTTCGCGCGGAATGCCGGCCTCGGAGGCGACCCGCGCGTGGGTCGTTCCCAGTCGGTCGCATTCCTTGAGGAACTGCGCGAGCGGATCCGGCGCGTGGGCGAAGGCGGGCTGCGGGCCGGTGACGGGGCTCGCGATCACCGCGCGCACGCGGTCGAGATCCGTGGCGGAGGGCTCCCCGCCCGCCTTGCCGTGCTGGCGGCGGATGCGCGCGAGGATGTGCTCGCGGGCGCTCATCGCTTCGCCTGCCTTTCGCGATAGAGCTCGCGGAACGTGCGCCCGGCGGGCGCGGGCATGTCGCGACCCTTCGTCCAGCCGTCGAGACCGGGCAGCGAATGGATGAGCTTCTCGCGCCCGCCCAGCCAGGAACCGATCCGCGCGGCCCACTTCGTCGCGAAGGCGTAGAGGCCCGGGCGCATCGCGAGCCAGCTCCAGGCGTCGAGCCCCAGCCGCTCGGGCCACGGCCGCAGGTGGCCCTCGAACTGTTTCTCGCGCAGCTTCCTCATGAGGTCCGGCAGCGGGATCTTCACCGGGCAGGCCACGGCGCACTCGCCGCAGAACGTGGCGGCGTTGGGCAGGTCGCCCGCGTTCTCGATGCCGACGTAGACCGGCGTGAGCACCGAGCCCATCGGCCCCGGGTACACCCAGCCGTACGCGTGCCCGCCGATGTTCTGGTACACGGGGCAGTGGTTCATGCAGGCGCCGCAGCGGATGCAGCGCAGCATCTCCTGCATGTCCGTGCCCACGAACTTCGTGCGCCCCGCGTCCACGAGGACGATGTGCATCTGCTCCGGCCCGTCGTGCTCGCCCGGCGCCTTCACGCCCGTGGTGAGGGTGAGGTAGTTGGTGATCGACTGGCCGATGGCCGAGCGCGGCAGCAGGCGGATGAGGCAGGCGAAGTCCTCCAGCGTCGGGATGACCTTCTCGATGCCCGTGATCACGCAATGGATGCGCGGGAGGGTGGTCACGAGGTCGGCGTTGCCCTCGTTGGTGACGGCGACCGTGGTGCCGGTCTCCGCGATGACGAAGTTCGCGCCCGAGATGCCCATGTCGGCCGAGAGGAAGTGCTCGCGCAGCGTCTCGCGCGCCTCGCGGGTGAGCGCCGCGATCTCGGTGATGCGCGGCTTGTGGTGCGCCTCGGTGAAGAGGTCGGCCACCTGCTCCTTCGACTTGTGGATGGCCGGGGCGACGATGTGCGAAGGCGGCTCGTGCGCGAGCTGCAGGATGTACTCGCCCAGGTCCGTCTCGATCACCTCCACGCCGGCGGCCTCCAGGCGCTCGTTGAGGTTCACCTCCTCGGAGACCATCGACTTGGACTTGGCGACCTTGCGCACGCCATTGTCCTTCGCGATCTTCACCAGGATCGCGCAGGCCTCCTCGGCGGTCTCGGCCCAGTGCACCACGGCGCCGCGCTTCGTGGCGTTGCGCTCGAACTCGACGAGGTAGGAATCCAGGTCCGCGAGGGCGAGGTCGCGCAGGCGGGCGGCGTGCTCTCTCAGGGCCTCCCAGTTGCCGAATTCCTCGACGGCCTTGGCGCGGCCGTCGACGAACTTGGCCTGGGACTTGCGCAGGTTGCCCTGGAGCAGGTCGTCGGCGAGCTTTTCGCTCGCGCGGGCCTTGAAGAACATCGACTGGATTTGCATGGGCCGTGGCGAGTTATGCGGGCGGAAAGGCTTTGGAACCGCAGATGAACGCAGATGAACGCAGATGTTCTTTGGGATTGTTTGCGGTGACGTGTCTCGCGGAAGTCATCGAATGCGAAGCCGTGCCCCTTGTCACAAGCCATCTGCGTTCATCTGCGTTCATCTGCGGTTCCAAAGCTTCTCGTCTGCGTTCATCTGCGTTTCCAAAGCCTTTCGCATGAATCACTCCCCTCCGGCAACGATCTGCGCGAAATGCAGCACCCTCGTCTCGTGATCCCCCTCCCGCCTGAGCCGCCCCTCGATGTTGAGCAGGCACCCCAGGTCCCCGCCCACGAGAGTCTTCGCCCCCGTCGCCCGCGCGGAGGCGCACTTGTTCTCGCACATGCGCGTCGAGATGTCGCCCAGCTTGATGGCGAACGTGCCCCCGAACCCGCAGCATTTCTCCGCCTCCGCCATCTCCTCCACCTTTGCTCCCGCCATCGAGAGCAGGTAGCGCGGCTGCATCTTCACGCCGAGCTCGCGCAGCCCCGAGCAGCTGTCGTG
>CAZPLW010000260.1:0-5793 GCA_964587315.1 uncultured Lysobacter sp. | reverse complement strand
GCGTCCCCTTCACAAGGCGTGCGTCCCCTTCACCCGCCGGGGAAGTCGACCTCGAAACGCACCCCCCGCCCATCCGGCAGGTTGAGGGCCCGCACGGAGCCGCCGTGGAACTCGGCGACCAGCCGCACGATGGCGAGTCCCAGTCCGAGGTGGCCGCCGCGTCCCTGGCCCTCCTCGCGCACGCTCACCATCGAGTCGAAGAGGCGCGGCAGGGCCTCGGCGGACAGGGCCGGTCCGTCGTTCTCCACCGCGAGGCGCAGGTGGCCGCCGCGGCGCTCCAGCGAGACGCGGATGGCGGTGCCTGCGGGCGCGAAGTCGCGCGCGTTCTCGACCAGCTTGTCGAGGAGCTGCGCGACGGCGTCGGGCACGCCCCGGGCGGGCAGCGTCCCTTCGGGCGCGGCGAGCTCGAACACGCGCTCGGGATAGGCGGCGCGATACCCCTCCACGCAACCGCGCACGACGGCGCCCAGGTCGAAGGGCTCGCGCTCGGCGGACTCCAGCATCTGCTCGAGGCGCGTGCCCTCGGACAGGCGCGAGATGATGCGCGAGAGCCGGTCCACGCCCTCGCCCGCGCGATCGAGATAGACGCGCGAGGCCTCGGCCGGCAGCTCGGCCCGCAGGTTGTCCAGCGAGGAGCGCACCACGGCCACGGGGGTGCGCAGCTCGTGCGAGAGGCGCCCGGCCATCTGCTCGAGGTAGCGGTTGTACCCCGCGAGCCGCGCCAGCACCGCCGCCATGGAGCGCTCGAGGTCGCCGATCTCGTCCTTCGCGCCAGTCACGGTGATCGCGCCGCGGATGCGCCCCTGCGCGTCGATGGCGGTATCGGCCTCGGCGTGCAGGCGCCGGATGCGCGTGGCGAGGCGCGTGGCGAAGAAGAGGAGCGCGCCGAAGACACCCAGGCACACTGCGAGCGTCAAGGCGATGAGGTTCTCGAGCGCCGATTCCTTGAGGAGCTGGATCGAGGCCGTCGTCTCCTCCACCACCACCGCCCCCACGATGTCGTCGCCCACGAACACCGGCTGCGCGGCCGAGAGGATGGCGACCTCGCGGTCCTTCGTGCCGCGCCAGAACGTCGTCGAGATGCCGATGAGCGCCTGGTCGATCTGCGCGCGCACCGGCTTCGACTCGTCGCCCGCCGGCACCTTCGGCGAGGAGACCACGAGCGAGACGACGGGCTTAAGCCACCCCGCGACGGGCGTGCGCGTCTTCGCGGCGCGGGCGGGCGGCGCTTCCTTGAGCGAGCCCGAGAGGCCGCGCACGCGCGAGCGCGAATCCACCACCCACAGGCGGGAGGCGCGCCGGCCCATGATGTCCAGGAAGCGCTCGATCTCCTCGCTTGGCGCGTAGGCGCGGCCCAGTCCCGCGGCGGCGTCCGGGTCGGCCGCGGCGAAGAGGCCCACGATGCGCCGGCGCTCCTCGGCCTCCGGGTCGTCCGGCGCGCCCCCCTTCGGAAAGAGCGCCTCGCGGTCCGAGAGGGCCGAGGCGACGGCACGCGCGGTGACGGCGATGTCCTGTTCCTGCGACGCGCGCAGGAACGCCTCCATGCGCGCGATGAACTGCACCGCGAGATACGGGATGGCGAGCAGCGCGAGCGCGGCGAGGGCCAGTCGCCAGCGGATGCCGTGCGGAAACCGCGGGCCCAAGGGCGCTAGTCCAGGGGGATCGCGACGGAAAGCGACCAGAAGCGCGTCGTGTAGGGCTGGCTCGTGAACTCGTGCGTCTCCTGCACGAGCGCGAAGCTCGCCGTGCCCCACGAGGCGGCCCACGCGCCGCCGGCGGCGAGCCGTCCCACGGTGTCCTCGCGGTCGACCGTCGCGCCGGGATCGTCCGAATTGCGCACGAGGGTGCGATTGCGGAAGACGCCGCGCGCGCTCGCCCCGGCGAACGCCGAGAACCCGCCCCCGCGCCCCGCATTCACGAGCGGCGTGGACGCGTAGCGCAGCGCCTCGTTCCACGGCGCGTCGTCCGCGCCCCAGCGCAGCTCGAGCCCCGCGTGCGCGTACCCCACCACCGTGCCCACCGCCGCGCCCGCGTGCCCGGCGACGCTCACGGGCATCGAACCGGATCGCCAGAGCGTGCGCGTCATCGCCCCGCCCACGCCGGCGTCGATGCGGTCGTGCACCTGCCGCGACCAGTCCGTCTCGGGCGACGAGACGATGCGGTGGAAGAGATCCTGCGCCTGGTCCCCCAGCGCCGAGGGGCCCGTCATCCCGAGCGAGGCTTCCAGCGTGTCCAGCCGGCCCGGGCCTGCGGCATGCCGCGCGCCGTACAGGACGAGGCGCGCCGCGTAGGGCCGCTCGCGCGTCGCGTGGGGATCCTCCCGCGTGTCCGGCGTGTAGATCTGCTGCTGCGCGCCCAGCTCCCAGCGCGGCACGTCCGCGACCTTCGTTTCCCACAGGTACGAGAAGCGCACGCCGCTGGTGTAGCCGCGGTCCGTGGCGAAGCCGGAGTCGTTCTGCGCGGCGAACTGGAAGGAGTCGGCGAGGGCAATGGCGGGAAGCAGGCAGGCGGCGGCGAGCGGAAGGCGCCGGGTCACGGCGCCTCCTTCCAGCGGTAGCCCATGCCGTAGACGGTGTCGATGGCGTCGAAGGCCCCGTCCACCGCGAGGAACTTCTTGCGGATGCGCTTCACGTGCGAGGTGATGGTGCCGTCGTCGACGACCATCTCGGCGTCGCGCATGAGCGTGTCGCGGTCCTTCACGTGGCCCGGGTGGCGCGCGAGGGAGCGCACCATCCAGAACTCGGTGACGGTGAGGTCCACGGCCCGGCCCTGCCAGAGCGCCGTCATGCGGGCGGCATCGAGCTCGAGCGGGCCGCGCACGAGGCGCTCGTCGTCCTTCGAGGGCTCCTTCGCCGCCTCGACCCGGCGGAACAGGGCCGCGATGCGCGCGAGCAGGTGCGGCAGGCTCGCGTCCTTGGTGAGGTAGTCGTCCGCGCCCAGGCGCAGGCCCGAGACGATGTCGATGTCCGAGTCGCGCGCGGACAGGAAGATGATCGGCAGCGTCACCGACATCGCGCGCAGGTCGCGGCAGAGCGCGAAGCCGCCGTCGATCTCGTGGGCGAGGCCGATGTCGATGAGCGCGAGGTCCGGCAGGCGCGTGGCGAGGGAGCGCATCGCCTGCGGCCGGTCGGCGAAGGCCTGCACCTCGTAGCCGGCCCGGGCCAGGGCGTCGGCGTAGTTCTGGCGGATGGTGGCGTCGTCTTCGACGAGCGCGATGCGTCGTGGCATGCCGCGATTATCGCGGAAATCGGCCGGGCGGCGCTTGCGGGCGGGCCCTTCGCCATCTTGTTGCCACATTTGCTCGCCGCCCTTCCCCTTTGCACCCCGCTTCGCGCCCCCGCGCGGGAGCGAAATCGATCCTGCCGAATGGGTCGGCGATCACGGTGCGAAGGGGACAAGGGCATGAAGGCGGCAACGGGCGGTGCGTCGGTGCTGGCGGATTTCGTGGAACTCGCGGGGAAGGCGGTGCTGGGCGGCGTGGTGGCGAGCCTCGCGCTCGCGGCCCTCGCGCTGGCGCTCGCGACGAGCGCCCACGCGCAGGTGAAGATCAACGACGCCAAGGCCGGCACGCTGCTTCTGCGCACGGGCACCGAGGGCGTCTTCCAGGGCGCGCCCACGGTCGAGACGGACGTGGCCATCCACGTGACCGGCCTCGTCGCCCGCACCCGCGTCGCCCAGACCTTCCAGAACCCGGGCAGCGACTGGGTGGAGGGCGTGTACGTCTTTCCCCTGCCGGAGAACGCCGCCGTGGACCGCATGCGCCTTCGCGTCGGCGAGCGGATCATCGAGGGGCAGGTGCGCGAGAAGGAGCAGGCGCGCCGCGAATACGCCAAGGCGGTGAGCGAGGGGAAGAAGGCCGCGCTCGTCGAGCAGCAGCGCCCCAACCTCTTCACCAACGCCGTGGCGAACATCGGCCCCGGCGAGATCGTGCGCGTGGTGATCGAGTACCAGCAGACGCTCGCCTGGGATGCCGGCGAGGTGCGCCTGCGCTTCCCGCTCGCCGTGACGCCGCGCTACGAACCCGCGGGCAGCGCGCTGCCCGACGAGCCCAAGACCCTGGAGCCGCTCCTCACCGCGGCCGCGAAAGCCGGCACCCTGAACGACGCCGACGTGGAACCCCTGCTGCATCCCGACTACGCGCCGGCCTCGTGCGGCGCGGTGAATCCCGTATCCATCACGGTCACGATCGACTCGGCCGTGCCCCTGGCGAAGGTGACGACCTCGTACCACGACACGCGGACGGAGAAGGCCTCCGGGACGCGCACCGTCGTCTACCTGCAGAAGGAGCAGACCGAAGCCGACCGCGACTTCGAGCTGGTGTTCGCCCCGCAGGCCGGGAGCCAGCCGGCGGCCGCCGTGTACAGCGAGCGCATCGGCGACACCGACTACGCCCTGCTCATGGTGATGCCGCCCGAGCCCGCCGCCGACAAGGCGCGGGAGGCGATGCCGCGCGAGACCGTGTTCGTGATCGACACCTCCGGCTCCATGCAGGGCCTGTCGATGCAGCAGGCGAAGGAGGCGCTCCTCTACGGCCTTTCCACCCTGGCGCCGCGCGACCGGTTCAACGTGGTCGAGTTCAACTCCGTCACGCGCCCGATGTGGCCCGACGCGCTGCCCGCCACCGCGGCCAACCTCACCTTCGCGCGCGCCTGGGTCTCGCGCCTGAAAGCCGATGGCGGCACCGAGATGGCCGGTGCGCTCACCTTCGCGCTCCATGGCCGCGAGACGCCCGGCGTCCTTCGCCAGGTGATCTTCATGACGGACGGCGCGGTGGGCAACGAGGACCAGCTCTTCAAGCTCATCGCGCAGCGCCTGGGCACGACGCGCCTGTTCACCGTGGGCATCGGCTCCGCGCCCAACAGCCACTTCATGGCGAAGGCCGCGCAGTTCGGCCGCGGCACCTTCACCCAGGTGGGCGACATCCGCGAGGTGAGCGAGAAGATGACGAAGCTCTTCTCGAAGATCGACGCGCCGGTGCTGCGCGACGTGACGGTGACCTGGCCCGACGGCTCGGCCGTCGAGACGTTCCCCGCGCGCATTCCCGACCTCTATCGCGGCGAGCCGGTGGTGGTGGCCGTCGCCGCGCCGCGCCTCGCCGGGACGGTCGTCGTCTCCGCGATGCGCGGCAACCAACCCTGGAGCGTGGCGCTCACGCCGGCGGCTTCGCCCGAGCCGGCCGGCGTGGGCGCCCTCTGGGCCAGGAGCAAGATCGCGAGCCTGATGGACGAACTGCGCCTGGGCGCCGACGAGGCCGTCATCCGCCCCGCCGTGCTCAAGGTCGCTCTGGAACATCGCCTCGTCTCGCGCTACACGAGCCTCGTGGCCGTGGACGTGACGCCCACCTCGCCCACGGGTGACCCGCGCGTCGCGATGGTGAAGTCGACGCCGCCCAGGGCCGCCACGGGCGAGCTGCCGCAGACCGACGCGGAAACCACCCTGCACTTGCTGCTCGGGCTCCTCGCCCTCCTCGCCGCGGCCTTCGTGGCGTGGCTGGGCCGCGCGCTCCCGCCGGAACGGAGGAACGCATGAGCGCCTGGCGCGTGCAGGGCCCCTCGAGCTTCGCCGTCGTGGGCCGCGTGATCACGCGCGAGGAGGAGCGCGCGCTCGGGACCCGCACTTCCTCCCGCCCGCGCCGGCGGCGCGCGTTCCTCGCGGTGGCGATCCTGCTTGCCGCGCTGGCCGCCTGGCAGCTGGGCGCGGCGGGCTACATCCAGGCGAAGGCGGCGCTCGCGCAGCATCTCATCGCCTCGTCCTGGCGGGCCGCGCTGCAGAGCGAGGCGCGCGCGCCGTGGC
>CAZPLW010000259.1:0-5812 GCA_964587315.1 uncultured Lysobacter sp. | reverse complement strand
GAGACGGGCGTGAAGTCCTTCACGGGATCGAAGGGCAGCGACTTGTAGAGCGTCTGGTTGACGGCGTGCGTGCCGATGGTCGCCATCAGGATCGTGTACCCGTCGGGTGCGCTCTTCGCGACGTAGTCCGCGCCGACGTTGCCGCCCGCGCCGGGCTTGGGCTCGACGACGACGGGCTGGCCAAGCGACTTCTGCATCTCCTGGGCGATGAGGCGCGCCGTGAGGTCGGTGGGGCCGCCGGCCGCGGCGGGCACGATGAAGCGGATGGCCTTCGTGCGGTAGTCGGGCTGCGCGGCCGCGGGCAGCGCGGGGGCCGCGGGCAGGGCCGCCAAGGCGAGGGCGAGGCGAGGCATGCGGGTCTCCGGGAGGGCGTTGTTCGCTATACGAACATCTGGTCTAATAGAGAACACACCGTAACGAGAAAGGGCCCGCCTTGTCAAAGCGCGCCGCCGCGCCGCCCGCCGCCGATGCCCGCCCGGCGAGCGGCGACACCTTCGTCGAGGCCTTCGCCCGCGGCCTCGACCTGCTGCGCGTCTTCGGCCGCGAGGCGCCCTCGCTCACGATCAGCGAGGCGGCCGCGCGCGCCGGCATGACGCGCGCGGGCGCGCGGCGGCTGCTGCACACCCTGGTCGCGCTGGGCTACGCCCGCGTGGACGACGGGCGGTTCCGCCTCACGCCGAAGGTGCTCGAGCTGGGCCAGTCCTACCTGTCGTCGCTCTCGCTGCGCGAGGCGGCGCAGCCCGTGCTCGATCGCCTCGCGGGCGAGGTGGACGAGGTCGCGGCGCTGTCGGTGCTCGAGGGCGACGAGATCGTGTTCGTGGCGCGGGCGGAGCGCCGCAGCCCCCTCGCGCGCGGCATCGGGCTGGGCGGGCGGCTGCCGGCGTTCGCCACGTCGATGGGCCGGGTGCTGCTGGCCGGGCTCGATCCCGCCGAGGCCCGCGAACGCCTGGGGCGCAGTCCCCTCGAGGCGTGGACGCGCCATACGCGCCGGTCGTTGCCGGCGCTGATGAAGACGCTCGAGGAAGTGCGCCTGCGCGGCTACGCCGTGGTGGTCGAGGAACTCGAGCTCGGCGTGGGCGGGATCGCCGCGCCGGTGCACGATGCCGGCGGCCGCGTGATCGCCGCCGTCAACGTGAGCACGAACCTCGCGCGGCATTCGCGCAGCGGCATCGTGAAGGCCTTCCTGCCGGGCCTGCGGCAGGCGGTCGCGGAGATCTCCGCGGGCATCGGCGGGGCGCGCTAGGGCCGGCCGGGCGGCAGCAGCTCGGCCGCCGATCGCGGCCGCGCCAGGTAGTACCACTCGTTGCCGGGCAGCGCCTTGTGGTCGGGGAAGACGATGAAGCCGTCCTCGGGCGCGCGAAGCTCCGTGCCGTCCGCGCGGCGGGCGATGAGATCGCCCTTCGCGAGCCGGTTGAAGCTCGACCACTCGCGCGCGAACGCGTCGGCCGCGTCCAGCCGGTCGATCACGTCCACCAGGCTCAGGTACTCGCCGCCCGGCACCGGCGCGGGCGCCGCCTCGTCCGACAGGCCCAGGTGCGCCAGCGCGCGCCGGATGGCGTGGTACGCGACCTCGGGCGATTGCGGGTCCTCGTGCTGGCCGCACTCGAGCGTGATGGCGCAGCCGCCCACCGAGCGCATGTACTCCGTCGTGCCCACGCCGTACTTCGGGTCCGTGCCCAGGAGCTGCGCCCGCGTCTCGGCCGAGGCGGTCCGGGCCATCCGGCGCTCGACGCCGATCGCGTAGGTGTTGAGCCAGCCGTCCACGAAGCGGTCCACGCCCAGGGACAGGGCGAGCGCGCGTTCCCGGGCGGCGTGCCGGAAGGGCTGCAGGCGATCGGCGTTGTCGAACGGTCCCAGCATCGCGAAGGCCGGGTTCTTCGCGCGCGTGGAGTGCAGGTCGAGGAGGATCTCGTGCCGCGCGAGGAGCGGGCAGAGCCAGTTGGCGACGCGGTCCTCGAAATCGACGGGGCTCGCGGTGGGCGCGAGGTTGCGGTTGAGGTTGCGATCGCCGGAGCGGTCGTTCTTCGCGTAGGCGAGGGGATTGGTGACGGGCACGAAGGTCACGGTGCCCGCGACGATCGCGAGGCGGCCGGCCTCCAGGTCGGCCAGCACGCGGCGGATGCCGATCGTGCCGCAGGTCTCGTTGCCGTGGACGGCGCCGGTGACGATGAAGGCCGGGCCGGGCTTCGCGCCGGTGAAGGTGATGGACTGGAAGGCGAGGCGGGCGGGGTCGGGGGTGGTCATGGGGGCATTATCGCGGAAAGCGGGTAGTGGCTGGCGGAGGCAAAAGGCTTTGGAACCGCAGATGAACGCAGATGAACGCGGATCAAGGCGATTCGTGGTTTTGCCTGCCCGAACCCGTGGCGACGTGCCTTCGCTCCCTTGGCGTGTCGCGTGCTCGAATCGTTTGCAAGGTTTTATCTGCGTTCATCTGCGTTCATCTGCGGTTCCAATGCCTTTGACTTGCCCCGCGCCAGCGGAGCGCCGCGAGCAAACCCAAAGCCCCGCGAACGTGAGCGCCCCATTGAGCACCAGGATCTCCAGCCCCACCTCCCACGTCCCGAAAAGCGCCGCCTGGTTGCGATCGATGACGAGACAGATGACGGGCGCCGCGATGGCCACCACCGGCACGAGCCGGTCCGCGGGCCGGCGCCGCGCGAGGATGGCGAAGGCGAAGAGCCCCAGCAGCGGCCCGTAGGTGAACGCCGCCACCTTGAGGATCACGTGGATCATGCTGGGGTTCCCCAGCCAGTGGAACCCGAGGACGAGCGCGAGGAAGACGGCCGCGAAGGCGAGGTGCACGCGCTGCCGAAGGCGTGTCTTCGCGGCCTCGCCCAGGTCCGCCCGCTCCTTGAGCCCGAGAAGGTCGATGCAGAAGCTCGAGGTGAGCGCCGTGAGCGCCCCGTCCGCGCTGGGAAAGAGGGCCGACACCAGCGCGATGAAGAAGACCAGCTGCACCGGCGCGGGCAGCTCCTGCATCACCACCGCGGGAAAGAGCCGGTCGCCCTGCGCCGTCACGCCGGCCGCGGGCGCGAAGAGGTGCAGCAGGCCCCCGAGATAGAGGAAGAGCAGCACCACGCCCATCATCAGCACCGCGAGCAGCACCACGTTCTTCTGCGAATCCGCGAGGCGCCTCACGGAGATGTTCTTCTGCATCATCTCCTGGTCCATGCCGGCCATGGCGATGGCGATGAACGCCCCGGCCACGAGGTGCTTGCCGACCCAGTTGCGCGCATCGGGATCCGTCTCGAACACCCGCGAAAAGCCGGCCTCCGACAGGCGCGCGAGGCTCTGCGCGAAGGTGAGGTCGAGCCGGTCGAGCATCACGAGCGTCACCACGCCGAGCCCGCCCAGCATGCACGCCGTCTGCAGCAGGTCGGTCCACACCAGCGTCTTCACGCCGCCTTCGAAGGTGTACGCGACGATGAGGCCCAGGATCACGGCGGCGGTGAGGGCGAAGGGCACGCCCATCGCGTCGAGCAGCGTCGCCTGCAGGATCGCCACCACGAGGTAGAGCCGGGCCGTGGCCCCCAGCGTGCGCGAGAGGATGAAGAACGCGGCGCCGGTGCGGTGCGCGCCCTTTCCGAGGCGGGTCGCGAGCAGGTGGTAGATCGAGGTGACGCCGTCGCGGTAGTAGAGCGGCAGCAGCACGAAGGCGATGACGAGGTAGCCGACGAAGTGGCCGAGGATGATCTGGAAATAGGTGAAGGCGTCGCGGCCCACGGCGCCGGGCACGCTCACGAAGGTGACTCCCGAGAGCGTCGTGCCGACCATGCCGAAGGCGACGAGCAGCCACGGGCTCGCGCGGTTGCCCACGAAGAAGCCCTCGTTGGAGGCGCGGTGGCCCGTGCGGCGCGCCACCGCGAAGAGCAGGGCGAAGTACGCGAGGACGATCGCGACGAGGACGGCGGGCGACACTTACCGGGCCGCGCGCGCCACGCGGCCCGCGAGGTACGTCCAGGCGAACGCGGCCGCGGCGTTGCTCGTGAGCTCCGCGTGGTCGTAGGGGGGCGATACTTCCACCACGTCCATCCCGCACCAGGGGAGGTCCGCGAGTTCCTCGAGCACGGTCATCACCTGCGACGAGGAAAGGCCCGCGGGTTCCGGCGTGCCGGTGCCCGGCGCGAAGGCCGGATCGAGGCAATCGATGTCGAGCGTGAGGTACGCGGGCGGTGAGCCCGCCTCGGCCATGCGGCGGCGGATCTCGTCGAGCACGGGTGCGAGGGACGCCGCGCCGTCGCGGCCGCGAAGGTCGCGCGCGGTGAACACCCGGCCGCCGGCCTTCGCGACGAACTCCCGCGGCCCCGCCTCGGCCGCCGAGCGGATGCCGAGCTGGATCGTCGCCGCCGGCACGACGAGCCCTTCCTCGATCGCCTCCCGCGTCCACGTGCCGTGGCCGGAAGGTTCGCCCATGTGGTCGGGCCAGGTGTCGCAGTGGGCGTCGAAGTGCACGAGCGCCACGGGCCGGCCGGCCTGCGCGCGGATCGCCCGCAGCACCGGGAGCGTCACCGAATGGTCGCCGCCCAGCCATACGACGTGGTGCTTCGCGAGGAGCGCGGGAATCGCCGCCGACACGGCCTCGCGCATGGCCGCGAGCGAGGTGTTGGGGAAGGCAAGGTCGCCCAGGTCGGTCAGCGCGGCGAGCGGCGACACGCCGAAGTGCGGATGCGTGCCGTCGCAAAGCATGTGGCTCGCCCGGCGGACCGCATCCGGGCCGAAGCGCGCGCCCGGGCGGTTCGAGACCGAGCCGTCCCAGGGCAGCCCGGCGACCGCGTAGCGGCGCGAGGCGTCCATCGCAGGCGCCCTGAGAAACGTGTTCTGCGACCGGAACGGGAAGCCCTCGCTGCCCGCCACGGCTAGAACGCCTGCAGCGAGAGGCTGAGCCCCTTCGTGCGCACCGCGAGCTCGCCGTAGCCGCGCTCGATGCGCTGCACGGAGGTGATGGTGGTCTCCCCCTTGGCGAGGGCCGCGGCCATCACGTAGGCGAGGCCCGCGCGCAGGTCCGGCACGTCGAGCGTGATGCCCTCGGAATGCAGCTGCGTGGGTCCGCGCACGATGGCGCTGTGCGGGAAGTCGCGGCCGCGGAACCGGCAGGGCACGGAGCCCAGGCAGTGCGTCTCGATCTGCGTCTTCGCGCCCAGGGCCGAGAGGGCTTCGAGGTAGCCGAAACGGCGCTCGTACACCGTCTCGTGGATGATCGAGATGCCCGAGGCCTGCGTGAGCATCACCGCGAAGGGCTGCTGCCAGTCGGTCGCGAAGCCGGGGAAGACGTCGGTCTCGAGCACGATGGAGCGCAGCGGATGGCGGCGGAAGAACTTGATGGAGCGCGGGCCCTCGATGCTGACGCCGCCGCCCACGCTGTTGAACGGGCCGAAGAAATTGATGAGGGTCGCCGGGTCGATGCCGTCCACCGTGATCTCGCCGTCGGTCGCGGCCGCGAGCGCGGCCCACGAGGCCGCCTCGATGCGATCGCCCAGCACGTCGAAGGTGGTGGGATAGAGCCGGTCCACGCCCTCGATGATGAGTTCGCGGTTGGGCATGAGCTGCACGCGCGCGCCCATGGTGTTGAGCATGGTGATGAGCGCCATGATCTCCGGCTCGGTCGCCACGTTCTCGATGATGCTGGTGCCCTTCGCGAGGACGCCCAGGTAGAGGCAGCTCTCCGTCGCGCCGACCGACGGGTAGGGCAGCCGGTAGTGGCAGGCCTTGAGCGGGCCGCTGCGCTTCGCGCGGTAGCCGTCCGGGGCCACCTCGATCTCCGCGCCGAACATCTTCGCGGTCTCGCTGTCCATCCAGAATACCGGCGCGTCCG
>CAZPLW010000258.1:0-5884 GCA_964587315.1 uncultured Lysobacter sp. | reverse complement strand
GCTTGGGACCAAAACCCGCGTGTTGGGAGCGTCCGAAGAAGCGGTCGACGCGTTCGCCGAAGGTGCGCGCCTGCGAGAGCCGTCGCAGCCAGTCGGAGAGCCCCTGCGAGAGGCCGATCTGCACGCGGCTCATGCTCTCGACGCCGCCCGCCAGGGCGAGGTCGAGGCTGCCACCCAGCATCCCGGCCGCCTCGAAGGCCGCCACCATGCTCGTCGAGCAGGCGAGCACCGTCGTGAAGGCGGGCGTGGCGCCGGGAAGCCCCGCTTCCAGCACCACCTCGCGGGCGATGTTGCTCCAGCCCAGGTTCGAGGCCACCGTGCCCCAGGCGACGAGGTCCGCCCGGTCGCCGGCGGCGAGCCGCGCCCCCATGGCCTTCGCGACGGGCACCGAGAGCGCCACGGCATCGAGCGCGGCGAGCGCGCCGTCCACGCGGGCGAAGGGCGTGCGCACGCCGGGGACGAGCCACACGGGCTTCGAGGCATCGAGGTTCGGTTTCATCGCTCTCTCCTGGGAAGGGGTCATCGCCACGCGTCGCCGCCGCCGTGCTCCCGGTCGAAGCGCTCGCGGTCGCGCGCGAACATCGCCTCGAGCTCCTCGCGGCCGGCCCTCGCGGCATTGAGCATGCGCGTCTCGTCCTGGTAGTGCGGCAGGTTGGCCTCGAGCGAGGCGCGGTTGTGGCGGCGGAAGGTGTCGGCCATCTCGCGGGCGCGGAACGGGTCCACGCCCAGGGCCTGCAGCGCGGCACGGCCCATGCGCAGCGCCGACTCGAACGTCTCGCGCTCGACCACCTCCACGCCGCGAAGGCGCAGCTCGTAGTAGTGCGAGACGTTGCGGGCGCGCGCGACGATGGGCAGGTGCGGCCAGTTCTCGCGCACGCGGTCGGTGAGCGCGAGGCTCTCGTCGACGTCGTCGATGGCGTTCACGAGCAGCCGCGCGCGCGCGGCGCCGGCGGCCGCGAGCAGGTCGGCGCGGGTCGCGTCGCCGTAGAAGACCTGGTAGCCGAAGCGCCGCAGCGTCTCGATCTGGTCGGGATCGTGGTCCAGCACGACGGCGCGGATCCCGTTCGCGAAGAGCAGGCGCCCCACGATCTGCCCGAAGCGCCCGAACCCCGCGATGATGACCGGCGCCTGCGCGTCGATCGTGTCGGGCTCGCGCGCGCCCTCCGCCTTCACGCACAGCCACCGGTCGTGGGCGAGCAGCAGCAGGGGCGTCGCGGCCATCGAGAGCGCCACGGCGATGGTGAGGAGCGCCTCCCAGTCGCGCGAGAGCACGCCCGCGACGCGCGCCGAGGCGAAGACCACGAACGCGAACTCGCCGCCCTGGGAGAGCAGGATCGCGAAGAGCAGCCGCTGGCGGGACGTGATCGCGAGCGCGCGCGCCACGGCCCACAGCGCCGCGATCTTGAGGACGAGGAAGCCGGCCACGAGGGCGGCCACCATCGCCGGCTTCGAGGCGAGGAGCCCGAAGTCGACCGTCATCCCCACCGCGATGAAGAAGAGGCCGAGCAGCAGCCCCTTGAAGGGCTCGATGTCCGTCTCGAGGGCGTGCCGGTACTCGGAGCCCGCGAGCAGCACCCCGGCGAGGAACGCGCCCAGGGCCATCGACAGGCCCGCGAGCGTCATGAGCTGCGCGATGCCCATCACCAGCAGCAGCGCGAAGGCGGTGAAGAGCTCGCGGATGCCGGTTCGCGCGACGAGCCGCATCGCCGGCGGCGTGAAGTAGCGCCCCAGCACCACGACCCCGCCGACCGCGGCGAAGGCGAGGCCGAAGCGGTGCCACGCGGGATCGGTCGAGGCGGCCGGCGCGCCCGCCAGCAGCGGCACCAGCGCGATGAGGGGAATGGCGGCGATGTCCTGGAAGAGCAGGATCGCGAAGGCCGAGCGGCCCGTGGGCGTCACGAGCTCGTTGCGCTCCGCCATCGTCTGCACCGCGATGGCGGTCGACGAGAGCCCGAGCGCGAGGCCCGCCACCAGCGCCGCCTGCCAGGGCAACCCGAAGGCGAGGAGTCCGCCGGCGATCGCGAGGCCGCAGGCCGCGAGCTGCAGCGACCCGCCGCCGAACACCTCGCGCCGCATCGAAAGCAGCCGCTTCGGGTCGAGCTCGAGGCCGATCACGAAGAGCATGAGCACCACGCCCAGCTCGGCCAGGTGCAGCGTGGATTCCACATCTCCCGCGAGCCCCAGGCCCCACGGGCCGATGGCGGCGCCCGCGAGCAGGTAGCCCAGCACGGAGCCCAGTTTCGCGCGCGCGGCGAGCGGGACGATGACCACCGCCGCGGCCAGGAACACCAGCGCCTCGGTCATGCGCCCCTTCCCTCGCGCCAGGCGAGGAGGCGCGCGCGGAACGCCTGCGCCGACTGCGCGAGCGCCGCGTCGTCGATGCGGTGCGCGCCGTGCACGGCGTGGGGCTCGAGCCAGCCCATGCGGCAGAAACGCGCGGTCTGCTCGATGGCGGGCACGAAGGAGCCGAAATCGTGGCCGTGCCGCCCCTCGCCGGTGAAGGCCTGGCCGTCGCCGCCCGTGCTCACGGCCCACAGGACGTCCTTGCCCGCGAGCGCGGTGCCGCCCTCGCCGTAGGCCCAGCCCTTCACGAGCACGACGTCGAACCAGTGCTTGAGCAGGCCCGGCACGCCGTACCAGTGCATGGGCGCGAGCGAGACGACGAGGCCCGCCCCGGCGAGCGCCGCCTGCTCGGCCGCGACGTCGATGTCGAAGTCGGGATAGCGGTCGTAGAGCGAGCGGATCTCGAGATCCGGGAGGTCGCGCACCGCGTCCGCGAGCGCCGTGCAGGCGCGGGAACGGCTGGGATAGGGATGCGCGAGGAGAACGAGGATGGCGCCGCGGGATTCGCCCGCGATGCGAGGCCCGGGGACCGATGCGACGGCGGTCGGCGCCCCGGGCTGCGGCACGGCTAGTTCGCGAGGCCCAGCAGGCGCGCCGGGTTCTTCTTCATCATGGTGTCGATCTGGTCCTGCGTGACGCCCGCGCCCTTCAGCGCCGCGATGGCGTTCTCGACGCCGTCGGGCGGCATCATCATGCCTTGCTGGCCCAGGTCGGTGGAGAGCACGAGGCCCTCGGCGCCCAGTTCCTTGATGGCCGCGACCGTCTGCGCGGTGGCCACCTGGTTCCAGTGCTTCATCCAGGCGTACTGCGCGTTCTCGCCCGTCATGAACTGCAGGTAGCAGATCTCGATCACCCCGCCCATCTTCACGACTTCCTTCGCCTGCTCCATCGTGAGGCCGGGGATGTTGGTGAGGCCGTGGGTGACGAGGATGTTCTTCACGCCCAGCTCGCGCGCGCGCTTCGTGACGGCGACCACCTCGTCGGCGTGGACGTGGCCGGTGGCGAGCACGAGGTTCTCGCGGGCGATGATCTTGAGGACTTCCTCCATCTCCGGCGTCACCTTCCCGCCGGGCGCGACGACGAGCCCGCTGCCGTTCTTGTTGACCAGCGTCTTCACGTGCTTGTCGGAATCGAACGTGGGCAGCCAGACCATCTTGCCGCGGCCGCCGGACATGCGGTGCATCCACTCCACCGCGGACGGGTTGATGCCGCCCACCGACTTGTTGAGCACGATGCCGCCCCAGATCTCGATGCCGGGCACCGCCTCCATCGCCGTGGCGGCGCGGTCGGCCGTGGTGACGACGTGGTTCTTGAGCACGAGGCCGCGCATGCCCTTGCGCTTCGCGACCGTGGCCATCTCGATGTCCGTGAGCGCGCGGCCGAAGACGTCCGGCGCCGGGTGCACGTGCATGTCGATCACGCCCGCGGCCGGGCTCACCTTGGGCGGCGGCGGAGGAAAGCCCACCTGCGCGTACGCGTTGCCGCCCAACCCCAGGCCCAGGACGGCCGTCGCCGCGAGGACGCGGCCCTGCCAGCTCGATTGCTTCATGGTGTCTCCCCCTGTCGTCGTTGTCGTGCCGCCTTCACTGGAACGGGCGGCTGCCTGGCGCGATGCCAGGGGCCGATTCTTCTCCTCGCGGGGGAAAGGCGCAAGCTCAGGCGCCGAGCGCCTCGCGCACGGCCGCCGTGAAGGCCGCGGTGCCCAGCGGGCCGCCCAGGTCGCGGGTGCGCGTGGCCGGCTCGCGCAGCACGCGCTCGAGAGCGGCGTCGAGCGCCCGGGCCGCCTCGGCGAACGCCGGCCTGGCGTGACGCCCGCCCAGCCACTCGAGCAGCATGCCGGCCGACAGCAGCAGCGAGGCCGGGTTGGCGAGGTCGCGTACGGCGATGTCGGGCGCGGAGCCGTGGCTCGCCTGCGCCATGCAGCGGTCGTCCCCCGCGTTCACGGAGCCGGCGAGGCCCAGGCTCCCGGAGAGCTCGGCCGCCTCGTCGGAGAGGATGTCGCCGAACATGTTGGTGGTGACGATCACGTCGTAGCGCGCGGCGTCGCGGACGAGCAGGGCCGCCATCGAGTCGACGAGCTGCTCGTCGTAGGCGACGTCCGGGTGCGCGGCGGCCACCTTGCGCACCTCGGCGAGGAAGAGGCCGTCCGTCGTGCGCATCACGTTCTGCTTGTGGACCGCGGTGACCTTCTTCCGGCGCGAGCGCGCGAGCGCGAAGGCGGAGCGGGCGATGCGGCACGAGGCCCGGGCCGTCACCTTGCGCACCGCGAGCGCCACGTCCGGCGTCGGCATGAATTCGCCGGGGCCCTGGTGCATGTTGCGGTCCGCGTAGAAGCCCTCGGTGTTCTCGCGCACGATGACCAGGTCCATGGGCGTGCGGCCCCAGTGGGGCAGGCCCTCGCGCGAGCGGCTGGGCCGGATGTTGGCGTAGAGGTCGAGCTGGATGCGCAGCTCGCCGGAGGGATTGATGCCGCCCCGGGCCCGCGGGGGATAGTCCTGGTGCGACACGGGGCCCAGGAGGAGTCCGTCCGCGGCGCGGCAGGCCGCCAGCACCTCGGGCGGGAACGTGGTGCCGCGCGCGGCGAGGGGTTCCAGGCCGATGGCGTGAGGCTCGAAGGCGAGCCCGAGCGCGAACCGGGCGTCGAGCACGCCCAGGATCTCGAGCGTCGCGCGCGTGATTTCCGGGCCGATTCCGTCCCCGGGCATGACGACGATCTTCATGGGTGCCTTCCGTTCAGTCGATCTTGAGGCCGCTCGTCCTCACCACGCGGCGCCAGCCCTCGAGCTCCGTCGCGAGGGTCGAGCCCAGTTCCGAGGGCGTGCCGGCGAAGCGCTCGGCGCCCTCGTCGGAGAAGCGCCTCGTGAGCGCCTCGCCGGCGGTCGACTCGTTGATGGCCTTGTTGAGGGCCGCGACCACCTCGGCCGGCAGGTCCTTCGGCCCGACGATGCCCCACCACGTGCCCACGTCGAAGTCCTTCACGCCCGACTCCATCACCGTCGGCACGTCCGGGAAGAGCTTCGAGCGCGCCTTGCCCGTGGTGGCGAGGAGCCGCACCTTGCCGCCCTTCACCTGCCCCAGGATGGTCGGCACGGTGGCGAAGAACACCTGGGCCTGGCCCGCGATCAGGTCCATCGTCGCCGGGCCGCTGCCCTTGTAGGGCACGTGCGTCATGCGCGCGCCCGTGCGCTGCACGAAGAGCTCTCCCGCCAGGTGGTTGATGCTGCCCTGGCCCGCCGAGACGTAGTTGAGCGAATCGGGCTTCGCCTTGGCGGCCTCCACGAGCTGCGCCACGCTCGCGATGCCCGTCTGCGGGTAGACGACGAGCAGCAGCGGGCCGCGGCCCAGCATCGCGACGGGCGTGAAGTCCTTCGTGACGTCGTAGGCGAGCTTCCTGTCCGTGGCCGCCACGGTGACGAAGGTGGAGGTGACGAAGAGCAGGGTGTGGCCGTCGGGCTTCGCCTGCGCCACCTGCTGCGCCGCGATGGCGCCGCCCGCGCCCCCGCGGTTGTCCACGACGATGGAGACGCCGAGCTTCTCGCCC
>CAZPLW010000257.1:0-5893 GCA_964587315.1 uncultured Lysobacter sp. | reverse complement strand
GCGTGCGGCGTTCTTTCCGCGCATCTCGTTGACGGCGGGTGCGGGCACCGCCAGGGACGCCGCGGGTCCGGGTGCGGGAGTAGGCATTGCCGGCGGAGCGACCGTCGCGGCGGGTGGCGTGACCGTCCTCGCAGCGGGTGGCGCCGCGGGCGCCGATGCGAATGGCGTCGCCGGCGGCGTTGCCGCGGCAGGCATCGTCGGCGCTTCCGGCATCGGCGGGGCGACCCGCTTCGCTTCGCGTCGCTCGGGAAGTGGCGCCGACGTCGGTGCCGGTACGGCCACATCCTTCGCGAGCGGGCCGGCAGCCGGCGCCTCGCTTCGCGGCGCGGGTTCCGCGACCTGGGGCACGGGGTACTCCGCGCTGCCGGAGGGCACGGGCGTCCCGTCGACGACCATGGGCTTCTCGCGCTCGACGTGCAACGCGATGCCGATGGACAGCGCGAGCACGGCGGCAACCGAGACGGGAAGTGCCCACCGGCGCGTGCGCGACACGGGCTTCGCGCCCACGGCCCGACGCGCCGCGGCGCGGATGGCGTCGTCGAGCGCGGGCGGCGGATCGAGCGGCGGCAGCGCGCGGAAGGCG
This sequence comes from uncultured Lysobacter sp., assembly GCA_964587315.1. Lineage (GTDB taxonomy): Bacteria > Pseudomonadota > Gammaproteobacteria > Burkholderiales > Usitatibacteraceae > FEB-7. Next base: position 5,310 of record CAZPLW010000257.1, on the reverse strand, counting down.
GCGCTCACCTTGTCGTCGCGCGGCTCAGCCATCGAGGGCCTCCCGGAGTTTCGCCGTGGCATAGCGCACGCGGCTCTTCACCGCTTCCTCGCCCGCGCCCGTGGCGGCCGCGATCTCGGCGATCGAGAGCCCGGCTTCCTCCTTCATCACGAAAGCCTCGCGCTGCGCGGGCGGCAGCGCCTCGAACGCCGCGACGAACCTCGCCATGGCTTCGCGCGTGGCGGCCTGGGCGAAGGGCTCGTCGCCGGGATCGCCGGGTGGATCGAACGCCGGCTCGTCGTCGCCGCCGCCGTCGAGGGGCACGAGCGACAGGCCCTTCCGGCGCCAGAGATCGACGAGATGGTTGTGCGCGATCGCGTAGAGCCACGTCGTGAACTTCGCGCGCGGCTCGTAGCGGTGGCGCGCCTCGATCGCCTTCATCCACACCTCCTGGAACACCTCTTCGGCATCGGCGCGCGACGGGAGCGAGCGCGAGACGAAGCGGAACACCGTGCTCCGGTGGCGGGCGTAGAGGCGGTCGAAGGCCCCGGCATCCCCCGCGGCGAAGGCGAGCATGAGTTGTTCGTCAGTCTCGGGCACGCGGGCAGTTTACGCCCGCGCGTCCGGACCCGAAGAGGGCTACGCCCCCGGTCGTCCGCCCCAGGGCGGGAGCGCCGAGACGGGCGGGGGCGGAACGAAGCCCGGGAAGGGATCGGGCTCGCGCGGGACTCGCGGCGCGGGGATCACGCCCATCGCGACGAGGTTCGCGTGGCTGTCGTAGCGGATCGTGATCGTCTCGGCGGGATGGGACGTCGCGCGCTCGAACTCGGTCCATCGAACCAGGTCGCGCTCGCTGCGGCCGTAGCCGGTGCCGAGCGAAGGTTGCGCGGGCGCCGCCCGCTTCTCGCGCAGGGCGCCGGCTTCGCCCCGGGCCATCGAGTCGGCCTGCGCCGGTGCCGGCGCCGATGACGCGGGCGCGCGGGGCGCTTCGTCCTTCGCGTACGGCGCGGCCCGCCAGGGCAGGACGGCCGCCGGCTCGGACGGCTTGCGCCGGAAGAGCGCGACGCCGATCACGCCGACGTTGTCGGGGCGGCCCGTGCGCGCGGCGTAGGAATCGGGGATCGTCGTGAAGTAGAAGGCGGCGATGCGATCGAGGCTCGTGCGCCAGCCGGCGACGTCGACCGCGGCGTACGAGCCCACGACGTATCCCCCCTGGTGCGTGGCCGCCGTCTGTCCGCTCAGCACGTTCACGCCGTCGACCGAGACGACCGCGAGCACGTCCTCGCCCGCGACGTTGCGCACGCGCACCTGGTACTCGTTGCCCGGCTGGCCGACCACGTAGGCCTGGCCGCCTTTCCAGTGGACGGGCAGCTCGGTGCCGGCGGTACGGTCGATGACGGCGATCTTCGCCAGGCCGCCGACCGAATGCGCGCAGGCGGGCAGGGCGAGGGCGGCGAGGACGGCGGCGGCGAGGCGGGCGAGGCGTTTCATGGCGGCTCCTTCGGACGATGGGCGTGCCGGAATGGCGCACCTGTCCGGTTCAACGCAGCCAGGCCGTTCAAGGGTTAAAAGGGCGCCTGTACGGGATTCGGGGGACAAGCCGTCGTTGTCCGCCGGACCGGTCAAGGTGCATATTCGACAGGCGACCCGCGCACCGGGCGGCAGACCCGGTCGCGACCGCCCGTCATCATCGATTCAAGCCAAGGAGGCGCCATGTCCACCACGCCCGGCCGCATCGTCCTCACCCTCGCCCTGGCATTCGGCGCCATCGCCGCGTCGCAGGCCGCCGAGATGCCCATGGCGGTGCATCCCGGCGCGAAGGCGGGAGGCCCCGAGCGCGTGGGCTTCCTCCTGCCGGATTCCGCGGCCCGCGAGGTGAGCCTCGCCTTCCCGGCCGAGCTGGGCGCGAAGTCCGCCGGCCCCAAGGCGGACGGGCCCGCGAACCGCATCGGCATCTCCCGCCGCGAGGCGCTCGACGCCCGTTCGACGGAAAGCCTGCTCCCGGCGTGGACGGAGGCGGCCGGCGGCTTCGTCGCGCGTTTCACCGTCCGTTCGGAAGGTGCGGTGCGCCTTCGCGTCGGCATCGTCGTGCCCTCGGCCTCCGACCGCCTGGAGATCCGCTTCGCGCCGGCGGGCGCGACGCAGGCGGAGGTGCTCACGGCGGACTGGATTCGCGAGACCTACGGCGCGAATCCCGGCGTCGTGTGGACGCCCTCGACGGCCGGCGACGCGCAGTCGGTCGAGATCTTCGTTCCCGGTACCCGGCGTCCCTCGGGCGACACCGGCCTCCTGCACGACGTTTCGCATCTCTTCGTCGACCCCTTCGTGCCGCCCGTGGAGAGCGGCGTCTCGAAGGTGCTTTCGTGCCACCAGAACTATTCCTGCGTGACGAATTCGGACGTGGCGATCTCGGGCAAGGCGGTCGTCAAGATGGCCTATACCGCCGCCGACGGCGGTTCGTACGTGTGCTCCGGTTCCATGCTGAACGACACGGGCGGCGTCGGGCGCTACTTCGCGACGGCGTTTCACTGCATTTCGGCCCAGTCGGAGGCGTCGTCGCTGCAGTTCGGGTGGTTCTACGAGCGGCTGTGCAACTCGACCGCCATCAACTCGTCGTTCACGACGACGCAGGGCGCGACGCTGCTTCGCGCGAACCGGGACAACGACTTCACGCTCCTGCAGGTGACGGGAGGGATCCCGGCGGGCGTGCCGCTGCTCGGCTGGGACTCCGCGAACCTCTCCGGTGGCGCGGGCGTGTTCGGCATCCACCACCCCGCGGGGATCGAGAAGTCGTACTCGAACGGCGCCACGATCGGCAAGCAGACCGTGTCGGCGCAGCTCGGCACGGGCGACGTGCTCACGGTGACCGGAAATCGCGTGGAATGGACGGGAGGCAACGTCGAGGGCGGCAGCAGCGGCTCGCCCCTTTTCACGGGGACTGGCGTCTTCCGCGGCACGCTCTCGATCGGCCCGCGCGTGCCCGCGTGCACCGGCACGCGCTGGGCGGTGTACACCGACTTCAACCTCGCCTACCCGCTCTTCCGCCAGTGGCTCAATCCTTCGGCGCAGGCGGCGGACGATTTCGCCAACTCGCTGGCGGAGGCGTCGTCAGGCACGCCATTCTCGAACGCCTCGCTCAAGATGCGTCTCGATTCGTCCACGGACCAGGACTGGCTCCGCTTCAATTTCTCCCAGCCCGGCGTCTGGATCGTCTTTTCCCGCGCGGAACCCGGCGGAGCCAACGTGGACACCCTCGGGCGCATCTATTCGAGCGGCGGAACGCTGCTTGCCGAGAACGACGATGGCCCGGAAGGGATCGCCCCGAATTTCGCGTTCTTCGTCACGATCAACACGCCCGGTGACTACTACCTGCAGGTGACGGGGTTCCAGGGCGCGACGGGCCGTTTCGAGCTCCTTTCGGTCTACGACCCGAACGACGACCACAGCGACCTGCCGTTCCTGGGCACGCCGCTCGCCAATGGCGTGCCGACGGCCGGGAGGCTCGAGGCGAGCGGCGACAGCGACTACTTCGTCTTCGACGTGGCGACCGCGGGACCGGTGACGTTCTCCTCCAGCGGCAACACCGACGTCATGGGTGCGCTGCGCAATTCGGCCTTCACGCAGATCGCCTTCAACGACGACGCCTCGGCGTCGGAACGCAATTTCCGCATCTCGACCACGCTGGCGGCCGGCCGCTACTACCTCCAGGTCGTGGGCTACGATCCCGACACGACCGGGCCTTACGCCGTGACGGCAACGCTCGGCGCCGCGGTCTCGCCCAACTACACGGGCCTGTGGTGGATCCCGACGGAAAGCGGCTGGGGCATCAACACCAACCACCAGGGCGACGTGCTCTTCGCGACCCTCTTCACCTACGCGACGGACGGCGAGGCGCTCTGGCTCGTGGCGAGCAACCTCGCGCGGCAGGCCGACGGCTCGTTCACGGGCCAGCTCTTCCGCACGCGCGGGCCCGCCTACTTCTCCTCGCCGTGGAATCCGTCCGCGGTCACGGCGACGGCCGTCGGCACGATGACGTGGCGATTCAACGGCACGACGAGCGCCCAGCTCGTCTACACCTTCGAGGGCCGCACGGTCACGAAGAACGTGGTGCGGCAGGACTTCGCCTCGCCCGTGCCCACGTGCACGCCGACGACGGCCTCGCGCGCCGCGGAGTCCAACTACCAGGACCTCTGGTGGGGCGGGGCTTCCGAAAGCGGCTGGGGCATCAACTTCACGCACCAGGGCACGACGATTTTCGGCACGCTCTTCAACTACGACGCGGCGGGACGCGACGCGTGGCTCTTCTCGAGCATGGCGCGCCAGGCCGACGGGTCCTTCAACGGCCTGATGTACTACGCGAACGGCCCGGCGTACTTCACGCAGCCCTGGACGGCGATCCGCACGACGGAACTGGGCGCGATGACCTTCCGGCCGACCTCGGGCGACCGCGGCACGCTCACGTACAACATCGGCACGACGCAGGTGGTGAAGAGCGTCCTGCGCCAGGATTTCGGGCTCGCGAACCGGCCGGTTTGCCGCTAGCGGCGCGCCGCGCAAACAAAAGGGGCGCCCGCGGGCGCCCCTTCTTTCACGAAGCGATGTCGAAAGCGGCTAGCGCTCCTCCACCTTCGCCTTGCCGCGCAGGTCCATCACCAGCTTCTGGATCTGCTGCTGCTGGGCGCGCTGGCGGAACTGCTCCTTCAGCTCGTCGAAGGCGGGCACCTTCAGGGGGCGCACGTCGTCCAGCTTGATGACGTGGTAGCCGAAGTCCGTCTTCACGGGCGCCTTGGTCGTCTCGCCCTTCTTGAGCGCGGCGAGCGCGTCGGAGAACGGCTTCACGTAGCGGGCGCCGGGGCCCCAGTCGAGGTCGCCGCCGTTGTCCTTGGAGCCCGGGTCCTTCGACTTCTCCTTGGCGATCTTCGCGAAGTCGCCGCCCTTCCCCAGCTCGGCGATGATGGCCTTCGCGTCGTCTTCCTTGTCGACGAGGATGTGGCGGGCCTTGTACTCGTTCTCGCCCATCGACTTCTTGAACTCCTCGTACTGCTTCTGCAGGTCGGCGTCGGTGATCGGGTTCGCCTTCACCTCGCTCTCGAAGAGCGCGCGCACGAGCACGGCCTGGCGCGCCATCTCCATCTGCGCGACCACCTCGGGGCTCTTGTCGAGGCCGCGCTTGGCGGCGGCCTGCACCAGCACCTCGCGGTTCACGAGCTCTTCCTTCACCGCCTGGCGGCGCTCCGGCGTGTCGGGCTGGCCGGTGGCCGAGAGTTCCTTGTTCATGGCGTCGATGCGCGACTGCGGGATGGTGACGCCGTTCACGACGAGCTTGCCGCC
>CAZPLW010000256.1:0-5905 GCA_964587315.1 uncultured Lysobacter sp. | reverse complement strand
TCGTCACCAAGTCCAACGCCCAGCGCCACGGCATGGTGATGTGGGACGAGATCGCGGCGGAGATCGCGAAGGAATTCCCGGCGGTCACCGTCAGGAAGCTCCTCGTCGATGCGGCGACCACCGTCATGGTGAAGGACCCGCGTTCCCTCGACACGATCGTCGCCACCAACCTGCACGCCGACATCCTCTCGGACCTCGCGGGCGCCCTCGCCGGAAGCCTCGGCATCGCGCCCACGGCCAACCTCAATCCCGAGCGGCTCTATCCCTCGATGTTCGAGCCCATCCACGGCTCGGCCTTCGACATCATGGGCCAGGGCGTCGCCAATCCCATCGCCACGTTCTGGACGGTCGCGATGATGCTCGAGCACCTGGGCGAGCGGGCCGGCGCGGACGCGATCATGGCGGCCATCGAGGCGGTGTGCCGCGAGGGGAAGCACCTGCCGGCCGACATCGGCGGCAAGGCGCGCATGGCGGAGACCACGGACGCGACGATCTCGGCCCTGGGCTGACGCGCGGCACCCGGCCGGGGGGGCGTCGGCGGGCCCCTTGACAAGGCGGCGCGGTTATAGCAAAGTGATATCACTTTGATAACCGCCCCCGGGGGACCCCATGACCGACTTCCGCCAGTCCGGCACCTTCGAGAAGCCCGCCACCACCTTCAACGGCATCTTCATGCTGGTGGTGCTCCTCGCGCTGGTCGCCCTCGAGCTCTACGCGGTCCTCGTCGCGCGCGCGCCCCTGCTGGGCGTGCCCCTGGGCCTCGCCATCGCCTTCGTCGGCACGGGCTTCTTCACGCTGCAGCCCAACGAGGCGGCCGTGCTCACGCTCTTCGGCGACTACGTCGGAACGGAGCGCGCGTCGGGGCTGCGCTGGACCTTTCCCTGGAACCTGCGCAAGAAGGTGAGCGTGCGCGCGCGCAACGACAACATCGAGACCCTCAAGGTGAACGACAAGCGCGGCAACCCGGTCGAGATCGCGGCCGTGGTGGTCTGGCGCGTGGAGGACACGGCGCAGGCCCTGTTCGACGTCGACGACTTCGAGAACTTCGTGCGCGTGCAGAGCGAGTCGGCCCTGCGCCACGTGGCCACGCGCTACAACTACGACGAGGGCGAGGAGCACGACGCGCACGAGATCACGCTCCGGGGCGGCGCCGACACGGTGGCCGACGCCCTCTGCGCGGAACTCCAGGTCCGCGTGCAGCTCGCCGGGGTGAAGATCGAGGAGGCGAAGCTCACGCACCTCGCGTACGCGCCGGAGATCGCGGGCGCGATGCTGCGCCGCCAGCAGGCCGAGGCCGTCATCAGCGCGCGCCACAAGATCGTGCACGGCGCCGTGTCGATGGTGGAGATGGCGCTCAGGAGCCTGTCGGAGAAGAACGTGGTCGAGCTGGACGACGAGCGCCGCGCGGCCATGGTCTCGAACCTCATGGTGGTGCTGTGCTCCGAGCGCGACACGCAGCCCATCGTGAACACCGGCACGCTCTATCAGTAGGCGATGAGCGACGATCTGTATTTCGGCGGTGTCGCCATTTTTGGCGGAGGCGTGGTGATCCTGGTGCTCGCCTGGTTGATCGGCGTGCAAGGGCGGCTCGAACTCATCAGCAACTACCGCGCGCACCCGGAGCGCTATCCGGACGGCGACGGGCTCGGTCGCTGGATGGCCGTCACGCTGGCATCGGGTGGTCTTGCCTTCTGCGGCCTTGGCGTCGCTGCCATGACGAGAAGGATCGGTGAGGAGATCGCGTTCGGTGCCATCGTCACGAGCACGGGCCTCGTGATCGGCGCCTTGTCGGGACTGGCTCGCTACCACCGCAAGCCGCCACCCGGGTCGCCGACGGGTCGAGAGGTTCGTCACGGAAGACCCGCTCGCCCCGGCTTTCGTCGCTGACCGATGGCGAGCCCCGACAAGAAGGCCTTCCTGCTGCGCATCGACCCCGCCCTCTGGGCGGAGCTCGAGCGCCTCGCCCAGTCGGAGCTTCGCAGCGTGAACGGGCAGGTCGAGTACCTGCTGCGCGATGCCCTCGAGCGGCGCGGCATCAAGCCGCTCTCCGCGAAGGCCGCCAGGAAGCGCTAGCGGGCGGGGGCCGCGCTCACCGCTCCTCCGGCGGCTTCAGGCGCCGGAATTCGCGCCACAGCAGCAGGTCGTAGGCGATCTTGCCGACGGCCGCGACGATGAGCGGCGCGCCCAGGCCCGCGCCCTGCATGAGCCAGCCCGCGAACCCCGGCGCGATGGCCCAGCCGCCCGAGCGCACCAGGTTCGTGAGCCCCGAGGCGGCCAGGCGCTCGTGGGGCTGCACGACCGCCATCACGTAGGACTGGCGCGTGGGCACGTCCATCTCGTTGAGCGATTCGCGCAGCAGGAAGAAGAACGCGGCCCACGCGAAGTCGTCGGCGGCCACGACGGTGAAGAGCAGCAGGCTCGACGGGATGTGCGTGTACACCATCGTGTTCACCAGGCCGATGCGCGTGGCGAGCCAGGCCGCGGCGAAATGCGAGAACGCGGAGAGCGTGCGACCCGCGCTGAAGAGGATCGCGACGGTCGCCGCGCCCGCGCCGAAGCGCTCGGCGAAGAAGTACGCGAAGATCGCCGTGCCGATGAATCCGCCGGCCAGCGCGTCGATGAAGAAGAGCCCCGAGATCTTGGCGACGATCGGCCGGCTCCCGGGCGTGAGGTCGCGAAGTCCCGCGGGCGCGCTCTCGCCGATGCGGGCGGGCAGCCGCGAGTACAGCGCGGCCGAGCCGAGGTAGAGCACGCAGAAGATGCAGAGGGCGAGGCGCATGCCGTCCAGCTCCGGCACGCCCGCGAAGCGCTCGAGCACCGTGGGCAGCCCGGCGAGCAGCCCGCCGGCCGCATAGCCGCCGTCCAGCATCACGTTGTACCAGGCGAAGACGCGCGTGCGGTCCGCGTCCGTCGTGGTCGCCGGGAACATCGCCTGCTCGAGGATGGGGATGGCGCCGCGATCGCGTCCGTGCACGTTGATCATTCCGGCGAACGCCGCCACGGCCAGCACCGCGAAGCCGTCGGTGGAGGCGATGACCGCGCCCCCCGCCATCGGCAACAGGGTGAGCGTCACGAGCAGCGCGCGCTCCGACACGTGCCGGCCCGCGAGCATCGTCGCGAGGGCGGCGAGTGCCGAGCCCCACAGCGCCGCCGACAGCACGACGCCGATCTGGATCGGCGTGAAGCCCAGGCGCGCGCAGTACAGGCCGATCATCACGGCCATGAGGCCGATGGCGAGCGCCCGCAGCAGCGCGGCCGCGTAGAGGACCCGGCGGTGGCGCGCGCCGGTGTCGCTCAAGCCGTGCCCGGGAGCGTCCGGCCGCCCGTCATATGGTCGGCTTGCGGCGGACGAAGTCCAGCCGGTCCATCGACTTCACGCGGATCTCGCGCACCTCGCCGTCCCGGAAGACGCGCAGCGGCACCTCGACGCCCGGCGCGCCCGTGGCCCAGAGCGCGCGGTAGAAGGACTCGAGGTCCTTCACGGGCCGCCCGCCGAGCCCGAGGATGATGTCCCCCGCGCGAAGGCCGGCCTGCTCCGCCGGGCTCTCGTCGGTCACGCGCAGCACGCGAAGGCGCCCGTCGTCCTCCATCGAGCTCACGCCGATCCAGGGGCGCCGGCCGCCCTTCTGCCGGCCCGTCGCGATCATCTCGGCGAGGATGGGCTCGAGCAGCTCCACCGGCACGAACATGTTGCCCGGGAAGCGCTCGCCGGGCCGCAGGGCGTCCATCACGAGGAGCGAGCCGATGCCCACCAGCTCGCCGTCCTTGTTGATGAGGGCCGCGCCGCTGTGGTCCAGGCGCGGCGGGGCGGTGAACAACGCGCCGTCGATGAGGTACTCCCAGAACCCCGCGAAGGGCCGTCGGGAGACGACGGTGGCGATCGACAGGCCCGTCTCCCCGGTCGTGGCGACGAGCACCTTGTCGCCCGACTCGATGTTCCTCGAGGAGCCCAGGCGGATGGGCTTGGGACGCAGCGGCGCGAGGGGACGCACGAGGCCGAAGCCCGTGGCGTGGTCGTAGGCGACGACGGTCGCGGGCATCGACCGCCCGCTCCCGTCGGTGACCTCCACCTGGTCCGCCTCCAGGATGAGATAGCCGATGGTGAGGACGAGCCCCGAAGGCGCGATGAGGACGCCGGAGCCCGTGCGTTCCACGCCCAGCGTGTTGGCGGTGCGGGCGTCGCGCAGGGCCCGCACGCGAAGGTTCACGACGGCCGCCGCGGCCTCGGTGAGGTGGCGGTAGGCGGCGTCCCCTTCGGACGGGGACTGCGTGGCGTCCGGCGGCGGCGCGGTGGGGTTGGCGGCGGCGCGGGCGGCCGGTCCGTCCGCGGCAAGGGCCACGGCGAGGATCCATGCGAGGCGGGCGGCGCAACGGGCGATTCGCGAACAGGGTCCGGCCATGGCGCCTCCCGGATGCGGACGGTGGGGGTCGAGGCATCGTAGCACCGGCCCGAGGGGGCGCGAAGCGCGGCCGGCGGCGGAAATGACGGGGGAATGGCCCATTCATCCGGGTATCGGCGCTCTCAGGTTTTCGAATAATGGGTGTTCACCCTCTGGAGATGTGCCATGGACGCTTTCCCGCCAACCGCCGCGCCGGCCGAAACCGATTGCAGCTTCGAAGCCGTCCGGGAGGCCATCGCCCGCGTGGAGTCCGAGGCCAAGGCCGCCGTGGCCGGCATGGAACGCGTCCAGGCCGAGCGATGGCTTCGCGAAGCCGCGATCCGGCGCGAGGAGGCCGAGAGCCTGGCCCGCCTGGAGATCGACAAGCGGCTGCATGCCGAACGGGAAGCCCGCGAGAAGGCGCAGCAGCGGGCGCGAGCCGAATGCCGCGAGCGCGAGGCGATCGCCCAGAGGCACGAGATCGAGTCGCGCCTGGCGAAGGTGGCCGAGGAACGCGCGGCGGAAGAGACCGATGCCTGCGAAGGCGCGCGCCTGCGCCTCGCCGCGGAGCAGGATCTCGCCCTCGCGGCCCGGCGCCGGCGCGACGAGGCGCTGCGCGAGGAACTGGCCATGCGCCAGGAGATCGAGCGCAGCGAAGAGGCCGTGAATCGCAATGCCGAATGCATCGCCGCCCGGACGCGCGCCGAAGCCGCCGCCCGCGCCGCGGCCGAGGAAGGCGCGAGCGCCTCCGAGCGTGCCCGCGAAGCGGCCGAGCGCCACCTCGCCACCGAGACCCGACTCCGCCTCGAGATCGAGGCGCGCGCCGCCCAGGAAGCGAGCGCCGGGGCCGTCGCGCAGGCGAGGCTCGAGGCCGAGCGGGTGGCCCGTGGCGAGGCCGAGCGCCGCGCGGCGGCGGAGGCGAAGCTGGTCGAGGTCTGCAACGACCGGATGGCCGAGGAAGCGCGCGCGCGGGCGGCCGTCGAGGCACGCCTCGCGACGGAAGAAGCCGCGCTCGCTCTCGCGCGGTCCGTCTCGCAGCGCGAGGAGGCGGCGCGGGCGCAGGCCGAGGAGCGCGAGAAGCTCGTGCGCGACAAGGCCCGGGCAGCCGACCAAAGGATGCAGGCGGAACAGGTGCTTCGCGATTCCGCGCGGGCGCGCCTGCAGGACGAGATGGAAGCCCTTCGCCTCACGCAGCAGGAGGCGTCGCTGCGCGCCGGCGAGGCGGCCATGGCGCAGGAACGGCGACTCGCCGCGCAGCGGGCGTTCGAGGAAATCGAGGCGGCGGATGCGGCCGTGCGGGCCGAGGCACGCGCCGACCTGGAGCGTGCCCAGGCCGGCGAAATGGCCGCGCGCGCGGCCGAAGCCCGGCAGCAGGTGGCCCAGGCCGCCCGCCAGGCGGCCATCGAGCGCGCCTCGCACGAGGACGAGCTGGCCCGCGAGGCGCGCGAGCGCCTGCAGGAGGAACGGGACCGGGACGCGCAGGTCCTTCGCGAAGCGGGCGAGGCGCGGCACGCCACGCGCGCGGC
>CAZPLW010000255.1:0-5927 GCA_964587315.1 uncultured Lysobacter sp. | reverse complement strand
GATCGGCGGCTGCTGGACGTAGATCCGCTCGCGGTTGAGGTTGGTCGACGAGAGCACGAGCGCGGAGGAGGAGCGCACCGGCGCGATGCGGCCACCCTTCACCGGGCCGTGCCTGCCGAGCTGGAACATGTCGTCGCGCGCGACCTGCGGGTTGTAGGTCGCGTAGTTGCGCGTCTCGCCGCCCTCGTAGTGGTGGCGCTCCGTCTTCCAGTTGGCCTGGATGGGCAGGTGGCAGCCGCCGCAGCTCGTGGTCCAGGAGAGGTGGCAGCTGAAGCAGGTCATCTTCTCGTCGGCGTGCGCGTATTCCTTGCCGCCCGGGCCCCATTGCCCGTCGCGGCCCGCCTCGCCCGCGTGCATGAGCTTCGCGCGCGCCGCCTTCTCGTTGTAGCCGGGGTTGCCGGGCGTCACGCTGTCCTTCACCAGCGACATCTCCCACTCGAGGTCCGCGTAGAGGGCCGAGCGCTGGAAGAGCTTGCCGTCGCGCCACTCGAAGCGCTTGCGCCCGTCCTGCGTCCTCAGGAGCGACATGTCCATCCCGCCGGGCCGCGCGGCCGGGCCGGAGGTGCGCAGCGTCGGGTACTTGTCCGCCGTGCCGTGGCAGTCGCGGCAGTCGATCTCGACCGCCTGGGCGACCTCGCCGTAGATGTGGCCGTTGCCGTGCATGTCCTGGGCCCAGTGGCAGTCCACGCAGTGGAAGCCGAGGTCCAGGTGGATCGACGAAAGCTGCACCGCGCGGCCCTTCGTGCCGTCCTTCTTCACGAACTTCTCGGGATCCTCGTCCGCGATGGGCTTGCCGTCCTTGTCGAGGAGCGTCCCCTTGCGGTCGCGCTTGAACACGGCGCGGAAGTTCCAGCCGTGGCCGTGGTAGTCGGCGAACTGGGTGTCCTTGAGCTTGGGGTTCAGGGTCGAGACGTTCTTCAGGAACTCCGGGTCGCTCCAGAGGCCGCGGATGGCCGCCTCCTCCGGATTGCGGTCGAGGATCCTGCGCTGCTCGGCGTCGGTCGGATAGCGCTGCTTCTCCGGCCACATGAAGGGCGCGTCCGACTCGTAGTCCCACATGATCGTGCCGTAATACGTGTTCACGAACACGTTGGGCTGGTGCATGTGGCAGACCATGCAGGTCGAGGACGGGATGGCGCGCGTGAACTCGTGGCGCACCGGGTGGCCGGACTCGCCCTTCGGGATCGTCGGGTCCTTGGTCGCGGTCTTGCCGTCGCTGCCGTACTTCGCGTAGATGCCCGAATGCTTCTCGTCGCGGTCGTTGGCGTACGGCGTGTGGCACGCCGAGCATCCCGAGGCGCGGTAGTCGCCCGGCTGCTCGTTGGTGCCGAGGAACCACAGGTGCGGGTCGTTGAGGCGCGTCTTGGTGATGTTGATCACCGGGACCGCGATGCGGCTGCCGGTGCCGGGGCCGCGGTTGGACTGCTTGATGTCCGGGCGGCCCGTCTCGTCCAGCCTCTGGATGGCGCCGGTGTTGTTGGGAAGGCCGATCTCCGGGAACTGCGAGGAGATCACGCGCCCGCCGCGCTCGAACACGCGGAAGACGTCCGCCGGCGGAATGGTCTCCCAGGAGGGCAGCGCGAAGATCTGCGGCAGGACGCCCTTCTGCACCATGAAGTCGTTGGGCTTCACGGGATTCATGAGCGACGCGCCGACGCCCTCGCGCGTGTAGGCCTCGCCCAGGATGTAGCGCTTGTACGGCAGGATGCCGTTGTTGTACGCCGCCCCGCCCCAGAGCATCGCCGAGGTGGCCATGAGGCTGCGCTCGGAGGCCTGGATGATGGGCAGGTGGCAGGCGCCGCACGCCTCGCGCGCGATGCGCAGGTCGCCCGGGTTCATGAAGCGGATGAACTCGGGGCTTTCCTTGTTGAGGAGCGTGTAGCTGCCTTCCGGGCTCGCGCTCGAGGGCCACTTCCAGGCCTTCGGGAAGAGCGGCATCACGTGCCCCTTCTCGAGGGCGGCGAGGTAGGCCGGGTCCTTGCCGTACTCGGCGCCCGCGGGCCTTTCGACCTTCGCGTCGCCGCCGTGGCAGTCCGTGCAGCCGAGGATCACGCCCGGATTGGCGTGCATCGTGTGCCGGTCCGAGGCGGTATGGCAGGTCATGCACCCGGACGACTTGGCCTCGGCCTCGGCGAGCGTCTGCTTCGCGGGCGCCGGCGGGTGCGTGACATAGGTGCGCGGCACCGGCTTCTCGTGGCCCGAGTCGGCCTGCACGACGAGCGCGCAGGCGAGCACGGCGAAGGCGAGAGAGATTCGTCGCATCATGTCAGTAGTTGAGGATGAGGTTCACGAGGATCGAGTACTGCGGGCCGCGGCGGTCTTCGTCGTAGAGCTGCTTCATGCCCTTGCCGGGCAGCAGCGCGGCGGCCGATGCGTTGAGGATGACGTTCTGGGTCATGAAGGGCCGGTACTGCACCGCGCCCGAGAGGTCCCAGCCGATCTCGCGATCGGGCGGCGCCTGGTTGCGCAGGACGCCCAGGACCGTGGTGTCCTGGAAGCGCAGGTACGACAGGTTGCCGATCACGCGCAGCTCCGGTTTCACGTCGACGTCGGCGCCCATGCCGAGCAGCAGCAGGCCGGGGTTGATGAAGTTCGACTGGCCCTGGTCCTTGGAGGAGCGAAGGCTCGGCAGCACGCCGTTGCGTCCGGAGATCGCGACGCCGCCGCCGCCGATCAGGGGGATGCCCTGGCGGATCCAGAAGCTCGTGTCCGCGCCGGCGAACTGCGGGTTCTCCAGGATCGCGTCGAAGCCCGTCGCCTTGCCGTCGAAAGGATCCTTGTCGCCCGTGGCCGCGAGCGCGTTGAAGCGCATGCGGACCCAGCTGAAATCGCGCGAGACCTCTGCCGCCGCGAAGCCCGCCCGAATGTCCTGGGGCTTGCCGGCGAGCGGGTGGTGGTCCTGGTGCCCGATGGCCCCGTAGACCGACGTCTGCAGGTTCCAGCGGCCGAAGTGCCCGTCGCCGTTGTAGCCCAGGTAGCCCACGGTGTAGTTGAACGGGCGCTCGTCGCCCAGGGACGAAGGACGCTCGAGAAAGCCGTTGTTGTTGTAGTAGGCGCCCTGGCCCTCGCGGTTCACGTTGAGGATGGCGGTGGCCTGCGAGGTGAAGCCCAGGCGCGGGAAGTCCTGCTTGTACGCGTTCAGGACGAAGACGTCGTCGCGGCGCATGCGCGTGCCGATGTCGTTCAGGCCCGAGTTGGTGTCCTTCTCGAGCCGGCGGAACCAGCCCACGTTGTATTGCCAGAAGTTGTTGTCGCGCGTGCCGAAGAGGCGCACGCCGAAGGGCACGTCCTGGAAGACGAAACCGCGGAAGTCCGAGATGAACGGCTGGATGCCGATGCGGACCGAGTCGAAGTCGTAGCGGTCCGAGACGTTGCGCAGGTGGATTTCCGCGAACCACTCCTGGACGCCCACGTGGTTGTCGGTGCGCTTGCGGCCCGCCCGCGGATCGACCCGCACGCCGCGCAGCTCCTCCACCTGCGTCTGGTTCACGTTGAACGCGGGCACGAAGCGGAACTCGTAGTCCGGCGGCCGGAACGTGGTGTCGCCCTTGATCAAGGCGAAGGACGTGATCACCGTCTGGGAGAAGGTCGTCTGCCTTCCCTGCCCGAACACGTCGTCGCTGTTGGGGCGCAGCGTGGTCTGGGCGCCCACCGGGATGGGCAGCCGGCGCGCCTCGACGAGCGTGTCCGACACGACGCCGAGGTTGAAGAACCAGTCGGGCTGCAGGCGCCGGGCGAGTTCCGGGAGGTGTTCCTTGACCCAAGGATCGTCGCCGACGGGCAGGTCGCCCTTCAGCAGGTTCTGGTTGTAGGGGTCGTACCACGGAAACTTGAAGCCGAGCGCCTGCATGATCCGCCAGCGGTCGGGCAGCGGGATCGTCTCGCGCTTGGTGAGCGGTTGCGGCGGTGGCACCTGGGAGGCATCGGCCGGCGGCGGGATGAACTCGAGGGGCTTCGACGTGCCGGTGCGGCGCTGGTCGATGTCCTTGTCGGCGGGCTTTTCCGGCGGGAGCTTCGCATCCTCGTTCACCGGTGGCTTAAGGCCCTCCGGAGGATTTTCGCCGGGGACGGGCTTGGGGAACTGCTGGGCCATCGCGGGAGCAAGGAGGCTCGCGGCCCCCGCGAGGAGGACCGCCGACGCCAGCCGGATCGTGCGGTCAGAGACCCGCACAGACGTTCTGCTCCGTCGAACCGTTGAAGGGCGCCTGCGGGCACTGCGCGTAACGAAGCCGCACGTCCAGGGGCGAGAGCTGGTCGGCGCGCATCGCCTGCGGCGCGTTGCCCACGCCCGTGTTCAGGGCCTGTCCCGCGTTGTGAAGGCCCAGGAAGGCGACCATGTCGTCCTGGTCGATGCCGTCGCCCGAGATCCCGATCGCGCCGATGAGCGTGCCGCCGCGGTAGATCGGCACGCCGCCCGGGAAGATCTGGATGCCGTTGCGGGCCACGGGCAGGCCGCCGTCCGGCGTGCCGGCGGGCGCGAAGGCCGACGCGCGCCCCGAGCAGCCGACGGACGTGTCGTTCGCGACCACGCCCCGGATGAGCTGGTTGTAGACGAGGTCGAGCTGGAAGCCGACGTTGAACGGGCTCCAGGTCGCGAAGCTCTTCGACAGCGGGCCCGGCGGCGTGTCCGCGATACCGTCCGGATAGGTCGGCCGGTGGATGAGGCCGATGGCGCGCATCGACCAGGCGGTCTTCCCGTCGAGGGCGCCGCCCTCGCCCACGAAGGCGCGCGTGGCCGTGACGTAGCTGCCGATCGCGATGACGCTCGCGTCGGGCGTCGCGTAGATCGCCGGCGGCAGCGCGATGAGCGAAGCGGCCGCATTCTGCAGCGAGAAGAGCAGCGCCCCGCGCGCCTTCTGGGCCGAGACGTCGGTGCCGAAGACGGGCGCGTCCGGCGTGCGCATCTGGCCGAGGATGTCGCCGTTCAGGTCGACCACCGAGACGGTGACTTCCGCCGGAGCACCGAGCGGGCGGCGGATCTGCGCGCGCGCGCGGTTCGCCACCGTGACGGCTTCCTGGATGATCCGCGTCACTTCCGCCGCCGTGAGGGCGCCCGCGCCCGCGCCCGCGCGCGGCGCGAAGCGCTCCGCATTCGCCGAATCGACCAGCGTGAACGCGCCGACGCCGGCGAAGGCCGGCGCGGGCCGGATGCCCGACGCCGGGGTCCCGAAGGCGACGCCCGCGCGAAGCGTGCCGTCGTTGTAGCCGTCGAAGGCGATGAGCTTGCCGGGCAATGACGCGAACGCCGGCGCCTGCGCCGGATTGGCGCTGAGATTCTCCGAGTCGACGTAACGGAACGTCTTGCCGTCGGCGGTGATGCGCTCGGCGCGGATGTCCGACGGCGCCGCGTAGCCGAACGTGCCCGCCACGGCGATGAGCTCGTCGAGATCCTCGTCGCGGTCCGTGATGTTGAGGTCGAGGCCGTACACGCCGTCGGCGATGACCCCGATGCCGCCCACCACCGCGCCGCCCTTGTAGAGCGGCAGCCCCCCGGGGTCCGCCGACAGCCCGAGCGGCGAGCGCTTCGGACCGACGGTGCCGTGCGAGGTGTTGCGGTTCACGTCCGAGCAGGACAGCTGCGAGAACTGCACGCCGTAGAGCGGGCCCGACGGGCCCTGCGACTCGCCCGGCAGGAAGTTCTGCTGCACGATCTGGCTCGCGGTCCGGGTCGAGAACGCGTTGCCCGAGGACGAGAGGTACGCCCCCGTGATGGCCTTCGCGATGGCCGCCGACGCGGACGGCAGCAGGTCGCGGATGCCGTCGAGCCCGCCGATGGTGCCTCGCCCGCTCAGCAGGTCGAACTTGGGGCGGGCGCCCGTCATCTCGTAGATCGCGAGCACGTTGCCCACGCGATCGACGACGGCGATGGTCGCCTTGGCGCCGCGGGCCTGCGCCTCGCCGACGGCCTGCGCGATCACCTTGCGCAC
>CAZPLW010000254.1:0-5976 GCA_964587315.1 uncultured Lysobacter sp. | reverse complement strand
GGATGGCGGTCGGTTCGTTGATGTCTTGGCGGTCCATGTTGGGGGTTTCCATGTGGTTCGGCCCCACCGCGCCCGCGCGGTCGACGTTGATCGAGCACGGCACCCCGCCAACCATCCCGTTCGGGTGCGGGTTCTTGCCGCCGAAGATCGTCTGGATCTTCACGATCTCCTTCTGGAAGTCGAGCGCCTCAAGGTAGTGGCCCACCGCCATCAGGTTTGCTTCCGGCGGCAGCTTGTAGGCCGGGTGGCCCCAGTAGCCGTTGCGGAAGGGCCCGAGCTGGCCGGACTCCACGAACTTCGTGAGGCGCGTGGCGAGGTCCTTGTAGTAGCCCGGCGAGCTGTTGGGCCACTTGCTGATCGACTGCGCGAGCTCGCTGGTCTTCTTGGGGTCGGCCTTGAGCGCCGAGACCACGTCCACCCAGTCGAGGGCGTGCAGGTGGTAGAAGTGCACCAGGTGGTCGTGCGCGTACAGCGTCGCGTGCATCAGGTTGCGGATGATGTTCGCGTTGTCCGGGATGTTGATCCCGAGCGCGTCCTCGACGGAGCGCACGGAGGCGAGCGCGTGCACGCCGGTGCACACGCCGCAGATGCGCTCGACGAAGGCCCACGCGTCGCGCGGGTCGCGCCCCTTGAGGATGACCTCGAGGCCGCGCCACATCGTGCCGGTGGACACCGCGTTGGTGATGACGTTCTTCGCGTTGAGGTTCACCTCGACGCGCAGGTGCCCCTCGATGCGGGTGATGGGGTCGACGACGACGCGCTTGCCGGCGTTGTCCAGCGTGAAGCCTTGGGTTTGGATGACGGCCATGATTACTTCTCCTCCTGCGTGGGCTTGCGCTGCTCGGACGCGTTCTTGATGGCGGTCACGGCGGCGTGCGCCACGACGGCCGCGCCGACGACGCCGGCGGCCACGACGCCGACCTTGTCCGCGTTCGCCTCGATGCCGAAGGCCGGGATGGTGGTGAGCCGCTCGTAGAACGAGCCCTTGTCCCAGAAGCCGTCCTCGGAACAGCCGATGCAGCCGTGTCCGGAGGCGATCGGGAAGGACACGCCCTCGTTCCAGCGCGTGGTCGAGCAGGCGTTGTACGTGGTCGGGCCCTTGCAGCCCACCTTGTAGAGGCAGTAGCCGGCGCGCGCGCCCTCGTCGTCGAACTTCTCGACGAACTGGCCCGCGTCGAAGTGCGGACGGCGGTAGCACTTGTCGTGGATGCGCTGGCTGTAGAACATCTTCGGCCGGCCCTGGCGGTCCAGCTCGGGGATGCGGTCGAAGGCGACGACGTAGGTGACGACGGCGCTCATCACCTCGGCTATCGGCGGGCAACCCGGCACCTTGATGATCGGCTTGTCGGTGATGACCTTGTCGATGGGCACCGCGCCCGTCGGGTTGGGCTTGGCGGCCTGCACGCAGCCCCACGAGGCGCAGGAGCCCCAGGCGATGACGGCCTTGGCGTCCTTGGCGACGTGCTTGAGCTTCTCCACGAACGGCTTGCCGCCGGGGATGCAGAACGTGCCGTCGTTGCCCAGGGGCGGGTTGCCTTCCACGGCGAGGATGTAGTTGCCCTTGTACTGCTTCATCACTTCCTCGAGCGCCGCCTCGGCCTGGTGGCCCGCGGCCGCCATGATCGTGTCGTCGTAGTCCAGGGAGATCATGGAGAGGATGACGTCCTTGGCGAGCGGGTGCGCCGAGCGGATGAAGCTCTCGGTGCAGCACGTGCACTCCAGGCCGTGCAGCCAGAGCACGGGCGTGCGCGGCTTGGTCTCGAGCGCGTGCGCGATCTGCGGCGCGAGCGTCGGTCCCAGGCCCAGCGAGGCGGCCGTGAGGCTGCAGAATTTCATGAAGCTGCGCCGCGTGACACCCTGGCGGCGGAGCACTTCGTAGAAGGTTTCGGTCATCTTTTCTCTCCTGTTATCCCATTCGCGGCGGGGCGAGTCCTCGGGTCCCTAGATCGCTTCTCTTCTGCTCCACCGGCACGGGCCGTCGCACCCGTTCGGTCGGATTGAAGGGGAATTTCCTCCCCCGGGTGGGGTGGCCTGTTGACCTAGGTCAACGGGCCAATGGCCCGTGGCAGGCGAGTAACGCGGCCCGTTACACCGTGTCACGGGCCGAGGACGCAAAGCGGCGCCAGTACCCGAGCGATGCGCGGGGTCATCGACGCCGGGCGCGGGTTGTGACTAGACTCCGGGCAGAGGCCAGGCCGTCACCCGAGCGCGCGGACCGGGCCCGTCACCGGAGGAGGAATTGCCCATGAAGACCCGTTTCGCGGCCCTCGCGGCCGCCGTCCTGCTGTCCCCCGCCGCATTCGCCCAGCTCGAGATCAAGGTCGGGCACGTGGGCGAACCCGGATCCATCTTCGCCGTCTCGTGCGAGGAGTTCGCGCGCCGCGCCAACGCCAGGCTCGCCGGCAAGGCCAAGGTGGTCGTGTTCGGCTCGAGCCAGCTGGGAGGCGACAAGGAGATGCTGCAGAAGGCGAAGCTCGGCACCATCGACCTCGTGGTGCCCTCCACGGTGATGTCCTCCGAGGTCGACCTCTTCGGCGTCTTCGAGATGCCCTACCTGGTGAAGGACAGGAAGCACATGGGCCGCATCGAGAAGGAGCTCTTCTGGCCGAAGATCGCCCCGGAGACGGAAAAGAAGGGCCTCAAGGTGCTCGCCGTGTGGGAAAACGGTTACCGGCACGTCACCAACTCCAAGCGACCCATCGGCACGCCCGAGGACCTGAAGGGGCTCAAGCTGCGCGTGCCCGAGGGCAAGTGGCGCGTGAAGATGTTCCAGGCCTACGGGGCCAACCCCTCGCCCATGAAGTTCTCCGAGGTGTTCACGGCGCTGCAGACGGGCGTGATGGACGCCCAGGAGAACCCCTTCACCCAGATCGCGAGCGCCAAGTTCAACGAGGTGCAGAAGTACCTCTCGCTCACCGGGCACGTCTATACGCCCGCCTACGTCGTCGCCGGCTCGAAGAAGTGGGCGACCCTGCCCGCCGACGTGAGGAACATCCTCGAGGACACCGCGAAACAGACGCAGGCGTTCGTGTACGAGTACGCCGAGAAGGACGACACGGCGCTCCTGGAGAAGCTCAAGGCCGGCGGCATGGTCGTCAACACGCCCAACAAGGACGCCTTCATCGCCGCCTCGAAGCCCGTGT
The DNA here is from genome assembly GCA_964587315.1 of uncultured Lysobacter sp. Taxonomy (GTDB): domain Bacteria; phylum Pseudomonadota; class Gammaproteobacteria; order Burkholderiales; family Usitatibacteraceae; genus FEB-7. Next base: position 2,833 of record CAZPLW010000254.1, on the reverse strand, counting down.
ACGAGGAGTTCGCCCGGGAGGTACCCGCCTCGAAGGAGATCATCGACCGCGCGATCGCGCTCGGGAAGCCCTAGGGGATGCGGCTGGAATCGTTCCGGCAGGGTTACGAGCGGGCCCTGGAGTGGCTGGTCATCGCGCTCATGGCGGCGCTCGCCGTCGAGGTGACCGCGGGCGTCGCCTTCCGCACCGCGGGCTACTCCCTCGTCTGGTACGACGAGGTGGCCTCGATCCTGCTCGCCTGGCTCACCTTCTACGGCTCGGCCCTCGCCGCGGTGAAGCGTGCGCACATCGGCTGCCCGGAGCTCGTCGCCCTGCTGCCGCCGCTGCCGAAGGTGATCATGCGCCTCGCGGCCGAGGTGATGGTGATCGCGTTCTTCGTGCTGCTGGGCTGGATGGGGTACGCGGTGCTGGAAGTGCTCGCGACGGACCACCTGGTGAGCCTGCCTTCGGTCCCGGTGAGCTGGGCGCAGTCCGTGATCCCGGTGAGCGCGGCGCTGATCGTGCTGGCCGAGGTCCTCAACCTGCCGCGCGTGCTGGCCGATGCCCGGAACGCGCCGGACGTGACCGGCGGGGCCTCGCACTGATGGAGATCCTGCTCCTCTTCGGCTGCGTCCTCGCCCTCGTCGTGATCGACGTGCCCATCGCGGTGTCGCTCGGCATCGTCGCGGTGGTGGCCATGGTGGTGTCGCACGGCGTCGATTCGCTCCCCAACCTGCCCATCGTCATCTACAACGGCGCCACGAGCTTCCCCCTGATCGCGATCCCGCTCTTCATCCTGGCGGGCGCCATCATGAACGCCTCGGGCATCTCGCAGCGGCTCATCGCCTTCGCCTCCTCCATCCTGGGGTTCGTGCGCGGCGGTCTCGCCATGGTGTCGATCGGCGCCTCGATGTTCTTCGCGGAGATCTCCGGCTCCGCGGTGGCCGACGTCTCGGCGCTGGGCTCCATCCTCATCCCGGCCATGAAGGGCAAGGGCTACCCGGCGCCGGTGGCGGCCGCAATCATGTCGTCGGCCGCCACGCTCGCCGTGATCATCCCGCCGTCCATCCCGATGATCATCTACGCGGTCATGGCGGAGACCTCCGTCGTGCAGATGTTCGTCGCGGGCATCGTGCCGGGCGTGCTGGGGGGGTTCGGGCTCATGGGCATGGCCTACTGGTTCGCGCGCCGGTACAACCTGCCCGTCGAGCAGGCTTTCCGGTGGTCGCGCGTCCTCGCCACGTTCAAGGACGCGTTCTGGGCATTCACCCTGCCGGTCATCATCCTGGGCGCCATCTTCGGCGGCTTCGTCACCGCCACCGAAGGTGCGGCGCTCGCCGTGGTGGCCGCGCTCTTCATCGGGCTCGTCGTCTACCGCGAGCTGGACCTGAAGCACCTGCGCGCCGCGATGATCGAGGGCGGCGTGCAGACCGCCGTGGTGATGCTGCTCGTGGCCACCTCGGCCATCCTGGGCGCCTACCTCACCGAGATCCAGGCGCCCCAGAAGCTCGCGCAGGCCGTCGCCGCGCTCACGACCAACAAGTGGGCCGTGCTCGCCCTGCTCAACGTCCTCTTCCTGGTCCTGGGCATGTTCCTGCACTCCGCGGCCGCCATCATCCTCGTGGTGCCGGTCGTCATGCCGCTCGTGCGCCAGGTGGGCATCGACCCGGTGCATTTCGGGCTCGTCGTCACCATCAACCTGGGCATCGGCCAGCAGACCCCGCCCGTCGCCTCGGTGCTGATGGTGGCCTGCTCCATCGCCAAGGCGAGCGTGTGGGAAGTCACGCGCGTCAACATCTGGTTCATCGGCGTCCTCCTCGCCATCCTGCTCATGGTCACTTACATCCCGATGAGCGGGCTCGCCCTCGTCCACTACTTCTACCGATAGCCATGACCGACACGATCCTCGTCCTGCGCGACGGCGACATCGCCACCGTCGTCCTGAACCGTCCCGAGAAGCTCAACGCCCTCACCAAGCCGATGTGGGAGCGGCTCGGGGACGCCTTCCTCGAGCTCTCCGCCGACGATGCCGTGCGCTGCATCCTGCTGCGCGGGGCGGGCGAGCGGGCCTTCGCGCCGGGCAACGACATCGCCGAGTTCGACCGGGAGCGCTCCAACGTCGAGCAGGCCCGCGCCTACGGCCGCGTGATGACGCGCACGAACGAGGCCATCGGCCACTGACGCCATCCCGTGGTCGCGCAGATCCACGGCATCTGCGTGGGCGGGGGGCTCGAGATCGCGGGGCTCGCGGACATCCGCATCTGCGGCGAGTCGAGCCGCTTCGGCGTGCCCATCAACAAGCTCGGCCTCGTGATGGCGTACTCGGAGATCGGGGCGCTCATCGGGCTCGCGGGCGAGGCGGTGGCGCTCGAGATCCTGCTGGAGGGCCGCGTCTTCGACGCGACGGAGGCGAAGGACAAGGGGCTCGTCACGCGCGTGGTGCCCGACGCCGAGGTGGAGGCCGAGGCGAAGGCGACCGCGCGGCGGATCGCGGACGGGGCGCCGCTGGTGGCGCGGTGGCACAAGAAGTTCGCGCGGCGATTGCGCGAGGGGCGTCCTCTCACCGCGGAGGAACTGGATGAGGGGTTCGCGTGCTACGGGACGGAGGATTTCCGCATCGGGCGGCAGGCTTTCCTCGCGAAGGCGAAGCCGGAGTTCAAGGGGCGGTAAGAGAGTGAACCGGGAAGAAAGGCTTTGGAACCGCAGATGAACGCAGATGAACGCAGATGGACTTCTCGATTGAATTCGTTGGGGCCATGGTCACGATGACTAGCTCGGCAAGAATGATGACTTCACCCTTTTCACAGATCATCTGCGTTCATCTGCGTTCATCTGCGGTTCCAAAGCCTTGGTC
>CAZPLW010000253.1:0-6007 GCA_964587315.1 uncultured Lysobacter sp. | reverse complement strand
TGAACTTCTGGCCTCCCCACGCCTTGGGCCCCTTGCCGCCCCACGTCTTGCCCTGGTCGTGCGCGAGCAGCCAGTTCAGGCGCGCGCCGACGAGCAGGACGACGTCCGCCTCCGGAAGCACGAACGAGCGAGCCGCGGACGCGCACTGCTCGGGCGTGTCGGGCAGCAGGCCCTTGGCCATGGACATCGGCAGGTACGGGATGCCGGTCTTTTCGACGAGGGCGCGGATGCCCTCGTCCGCCTGGGCGTACGCGGCGCCCTTGCCCAGGAGGATGAGCGGCTTGCGGGCGGACCTGAGGAGGTCCAGCGCGCGCTTCACCGCGTCGGGCGCGGGAATCTGGCGCGGGGCCGGATCGACCACCCGGATGAGCGAGCCGCGGCCCGCCTGCGCGTCGACCGACTGGGCGAAGAGCTTGGCCGGCAGGTCGAGGTACACGCCGCCCGGACGGCCGGACACGGCGGCGCGGATCGCCCGCGCGATGCCGACGCCGATGTCCTCGGCGTGGAGCACGCGATAGGCCGCCTTGGCGATGGGCTTGGCGACCGCGAGCTGGTCCATCTCCTCGTAGTCGCCCTGCTGCAGGTCGACGATCTCCCGCTCCGACGAGCCGCTCACCAGGATCATCGGGAAGCAATTGACCGTGGCGTGCGCGAGCGCGTTGAGGCCGTTCAGGAAGCCCGGCGCGGACACCGTGAGGCAGATGCCCGGCTTCTGCGTGAGAAAGCCGGCGATCGAGGCCGCGTAGCCCGCGTTCTGCTCGTGCCGGAAGGACAGCACCCGCAACCCCGCGGCCTGCATGCGGCGCGTGAGATCGGTGATGGGAATGCCGGGCAGGCCGTAGATCGTCTCGATGCCGTTGAGCTTCAGGGCCTCGATGACCAGTTGAAAGCCGTCGATCGCTTCGGGTTCGGCGCCGGCGGCGCTCGTGACGGCCGGCTCGTTGACGATTCCCATGTGTTCTTCTCCTCGGAGGGCCCGGCGCCGGCGCCAGGGTGGCGGGCCGGCCGGAAGGCTCGTTCGTTCAGTCGGGCGACCGCGTTCCGGCATGCGGAATGGGCCCGTGGTTTCGCGCTAGAATGTTAGGGACCCGCCAGAGCGCACCGCCTTGATGCGGGTCAAGCGCAGCCCCGATGACCTTCCTTGCCAACCATCCCGACCGTGCGGACATCAGCGCGCAACTGCGGCGCAACATCGTCCTGCGCCGCCTTCCCGGGGAGGCCTACGCGGAGCTGGAGCCCCTGCTCGCCGTGGTGGATTACCGCAAGGGCGACGTGCTGCTCACCCAGGGCGCGCACGAGATGGAGCAGTACTTCGTCCTCGAGGGAGTCCTGAAGCGCGTCGTCTCGAACCCCGAGGGCAAGGAGATGATCCTGCGCTTCGCCCGCGAGGACGACATGGACACCAGCTACGCGGCCTGGCGGCTGCGCGCGCCGGCACCCTACTCCATCCGCGCCGTCACCAAGGCCCGCGTGGCCAAGATGCCGCTGCCGCAATGGGCGGCGTTTCTCGACGCCCACCCGGACCTCAAGGACGACTTCGAGTACGAGGTGATGTTCCTCATGAGCGAGGTGATGGCGCACACCATCACCCTGCACCTGCTCGACGCGCCCGGACGCGTGCACCGGTTCCTGCGCAAGCACCCCGAGCTCGCCGAGCGCGTGCCGAAGAAGGAGCTCGCGTCCTACCTGAACCTCTCCGCCGAGACCTTGTCCCGCCTGAAGCACGCCGGCAAGATCTGAACGCCGGCCGCGAAATTCCCGACCCACGCCACGGGGCTGCCGGGCCCCGCCAGGAGGTGCCGATGCTCGACGAATCGCTCGTCTTCCACAAGACCGCGCTGGGCGCCGGCGAGATCGCCGGCCCGAGCCGCACGCTCGGGGCGAAGCTGCGCCGGGCCCTCATCATGGTCGACGGCGTGAAGAGCGTCGCGGAACTCGCCCCGATGTTCCGCGAGGGCGAGATCGACGCCGTCCTGGAGGAGCTCCAGGCGGGCGGCTACATCTCGCTCGAGGGCGGCGAGCTCGCGCCGCCGGCCTCCGGCGCCGGCGAGGCCGCGGCGAGGAGGCCCGAATTCGACGACGCGAAGCGCGCCTTCATCCGGGAGGTGATGGACCGGCTCGGACCCAACGGGGACACGCTGGCGCTCCGGATCGAGCGCGCCGCGAGCCCGGCCGAGATGCGCGGCGTCCTCGCCGAGGCCGAGCAGGTGATGACGGCCTTCCTGGGCGCGGCGGCCGCCCGTGCCTTCGTGGAAAAGGCGAAGGGCCGCTTCGCCGGCTAGCCCTACTTGCGCAGGTGCTGCTGGGGGAAGCGGCTCATCCGCCCCGACATCGTCGTGAGCAGGTCCTCGACGCCCGCGGACCCGGCGATGGCGCCGGCCACCTCGTGGCACAGGGCGTGCTCCTTGTCGTTGGCCACGATGCCGGTGAGCACCAGCCGCCCGTCCTTCGCGTCGATCGCGATGTCGATGCCGGCCGTGGCCGGGTTCGCCTTGAGCGCCGCGCGGGCGCGGGCGCGCAGGGCGAGGTCCTGCAGGTGGCCGCGCGAGGCGGGCGTCTCCTGGAAGGCCGCGCTCCGGGCGAGCCCCACCACCATGTCCACGCACGTCGCGATCGGCAGGCGCTCGGTGTTGAGGGTGAGGTCGTAGAGCGTCGGGTCGCCCCAGTGCACGCCGAAGTGCTCCGACATGCGCGTGGCGCGCGCGTGGTCGTCGACCTCGATCTCGTGGCGGGCGAGCTTCTCGTCGTCCGTCTCGAGGCGCTTCATGAGCCGCTCGACGCGCAGCTCCATCGGGGCGCACACGCGCACGCACGGGATGTGCTCGACGGCGTGCAGCAGCATCGTCGCTCCCCAGCCGCGCACGAGCACGTCGCCCTTGACGGCCAGGTCGAGCACCTCCTCGGCGGTGAAGATCGAGATGGACTTCTCGTCGGCCGTCCAGCGCTCGAACGGGCCCGCCTTGCCCTCGCGAAGGCGCCGGATGAGGCTCTTCTTCACGTGCATCCTGCCGGCGACCACGTCCCCGACCTCGTGCCGGACCATCTCGAGGCCGAGGGCCTCGCAAACGCCCGCGGCCACGTCGGAGCCGAGGGTCGCCATTTCCTGCGTGAACGCGATCACCGCCATGTGCCGCTTCCTCCTAGAGTGCCAATGCCCGCGCCGTCCGTCAGCCGCCGTTGCGCCCGCGGGCGAGGCCGATGAGCCTCGAGATCAGCGGCCAGAATAGCAGCAGCAGGGCGGCCGTCGTGATGGTGCCCACCAGCGGGTTCGAATAGAAGATCGAGAGGCTCCCCTGGGAGCCGAGCATCGACTGGCGGAAGGAGTCCTCCGCGCGGTCGCCCAGCACGAGCGCGAGCACGAGCGGGGCCATCGGGTAGTCGAGCTTCTTGAACACGTAGCCCAGGATGCCGAAGGCGACCATGAGCCACACGTCGAACATGGAGCTGTGCACCGTGTAGGCGCCGATCGCGCAGATGACCAGGATCACCGGCGCGATGATCGCGAAGGGGATGCGCAGGATCGAGGCGAAGAGCGGCACGCACGTGAGCACGACGATGAGGCCGACGATGTTGCCCAGGTACATCGAGGCGATCAGGCCCCAGACGAAGTCGGCCTTCTCGATGAAGAGCAGCGGGCCCGGCTGCAGGCCCCAGATGAGCAGGCCGCCCAGGAGCACCGCCGCCGTGGGCGAGCCCGGCACGCCGAGGGTGAGCATCGGCAGCAGCGCCGAGGTGCCGGCCGCGTGGGCCGCCGTCTCGGGGGCGACCACGCCTTCCACCATGCCGGTGCCGAAGTGCTCGCCATCCTTGGAGACCTTCTTGGCGAGGCCGTACGCCATGAACGACGCCGGCGTGGCGCCGCCGGGGACGATGCCCATGAGGCAGCCCACGGCCGAGGAGCGCAGCGACGTCTTCCAGTACTTCGGAAGCTCCTTCCACGTCTCGAGCACGACCTTCATGTTGAGCTTCGCCTGGGCGCCCTTGAACTCGAGGCCCTCCTCGATCGTGAGCAGGATCTCGCCGATGCCGAACAGGCCGATCACGGCGATGAGGAAGTCGAAGCCCTTGAGCAGTTCGGGGAAGTCGAAGGTGAGGCGCAGCTGGCCCGTCACCGTGTCGATGCCGACCGCGGCGAGCGCGAAGCCCGCCATCATCGCGGCGATGGTCTTGAAGGGCGTGCCCTTCGCCATGCCCACGAACGCCGAGAACGTGAGCAGGTAGACCGCGAAGAACTCCGGTGGACCGAACTTGAGCGCGAACCTCGCGATGACCGGCGAGATGAAGGTGATCAGGATCACCGCCACCAGCGCGCCGACGAAGGACGAGGTGAAGGCCGCCGTGAGCGCGGCGCCCGCCCGACCCTTCTGCGCGAGCGGGTAGCCGTCGAAAGTGGTCGCGACGGACCACGGCTCGCCCGGGATGTTGAACAGGATCGACGTGATGGCGCCGCCGAACAGGGCGCCCCAGTAGATGCACGACAGCAGGATGATGGCGGACGTGGTGCCGCCCGGCTGCTGCGACATCGAGAACGTGAGCGGCAGCAGGATCGCCACGCCGTTCGCGCCACCCAGGCCCGGCAGCACGCCGATCAGCACGCCGAGCGTGACGCCGGCGAACATGAGCGCGAGGTTGAACCAGGTCATGGCGACCGCGAAGCCGCCCATCAGGGACTGGATCTCTTGCATGGCCGCTCCGGGTCAGCTGAATCCGAAGGCGGCCTCGAGGGGACCCTTGGGCAGGGGCACCTTGAACCACACCTCGAACATCAGGAAGAAGAAGAACATCACGCCCAGCGAGACCGGCACGATCCGGGCCCAGCGGTACTTGCCCAGGTGCCACATGAAGAAGGCGATGAAGATCGCCGAGGCGACGTAGATGCCCAGGTTGAACCACGGGTTCACGATGAGGGCCGTGTAGATGACGGTGGGGATCATCACGGTGAGGATCATGCGCAGCTGCCCCCACTCGACGAAGGTCGCGCGGCCCTTCTCGCCGAGGTTGAGCGCCCGGAAGATGTTGGCCGCCGAGGCGATCACGATGAAGAGCCCGATGTAGAACGGGAAATAGCCGGCCTGCGGGCCGTCCGCGCCCCAGTCCGAGCCGAGCCTGCGGCTGTCCCACATGACGAGCGCCCCGAACGCGAGGAAAAGCCCCGCCATCACCAGTTCGGCCACGCGCATGGACGTGACCGGCTTGTTCTCCTCCATCCTCTTCTTCTCCCCGGCGAAACCTGCCCTGCGAAGAAACGGGGGCCGCTCGCGGCGGCCCCTTCTCGGTATCGGCTACTTGCCCGGCGCGAGAAAGCCCGCTTCCTTCATCAGGCCCAGGTGCAGCGTCTCGGCCTTGGCGACCCAGTCCGCGTACTCCTTGCCGGTGAGGGCGGTCGTGTTGAAGGCGCCGTCCTCCATGAACTTCTTCCACTCGGGTGTCTGGCGCACCTTCTCGAAGAGGTCCACGTAGTACTTCACCTGGTCGGGCGTCACGCCGCCGGGCATGAAGATGCCGCGCAGCATCACGTAGTCCGTGTTGACGCCGGCCTCCTTGCACGTGGGGATGTCGCCCCAGGCCATGTCCTTGGTGACCTTTTCCTTGTAGGGCATGCGCTGGTCGTCGAACACGCACAGCGGGCGCAGGTTGCCGGCGCGCCACTGCGCCACGGCCTCGATCGGGTTGTTCACGCTCGCGTCGACGTGCTTGCCGACGAGCTGCGTGGCCACCTCGCCGCCGCCCTTGTAGGGAATGTAAGTGAACTTGGCGCCCGTCTGCTTCTCGAGGGAGACGGTGACGATCTGGTCCTCCTGCTTGGAGCCCGTGCCGCCCATCTTCATCTTGCCGGGACCGGCCTTCTTCACCGCTTCCACGAAATCCTTGGCCGTCTTCGCGGGGTTCTCGGCGTTCACCCAGAGCACGAACTGGTCGAGGGCCAGCATGCGCACGGGCGTGAGGTCCTTCCAGTTGAACGGCACGCCCGTGGCGAGCGGCGTGGTGAAGAGGTTGGACAGCGTGA
>CAZPLW010000252.1:0-6021 GCA_964587315.1 uncultured Lysobacter sp. | reverse complement strand
CCGCCGCCAACGGCATCCCGTTCGCCGACGCGAAAGGCTGCAAGGACTGGCTCGCCGGCCTGCCGCTCACGAACATCCCGCAGGCGCAGCAGTTCGCGCTGGATGCGCTCCGGCAGCTCAACCAGGGCGAGTTCGACGGGCTCGAGCGCCTCAAGTGCATGGAATTGCTGCGCGACAAGGTCTCGTTCCTGCAGGGCGAGCAGCGCTCGCGCTATTTCGGCAAGTCGCTCCCGCTCTCGCCCAACGACCAGGCCGCCTGGTCCACCGGCTGCTCCCTGCTCGAGGAAATGGAGCGCGGCTACCGGCGCTGCCTCGAGGCCGCCGACGCGGGCGCCGGCGAGATCTCGCGGCACGGGCCGCTCACGATGCAGCGCATCGCGCGCTACCTCGGCGCGCAGATGATGTTCCACGCGATGGTCTATCGCCGCTTCGACCCGGCGCTGTGGCTGCGCCTGCACGGCGTGCTCGCCGACGCCGAGCGCCAGGGCCGGGCGATGGAGCGCGTGAAGGACAGCCTCGAGACCGAGGACGGCGTCTCCACCGTGCACGAGGCCTACGTCTCCGTGGTGCTCGAGCAGGCGGCCTATCTCTCGGAAATGACGGCGCCGCAGATCGATTTCCTCGCCGCCCTGCTGAAGATGTGGGTGCGCAAGGTCCAGATCGTCTCGCAGCCGCCGCCCGAGGCCGAGGGCAACGCCAGCTTCCCGCTGTCGGTGGACCTGACGAAGTCCATCGGCGCGCGTCCGCTCAACGCGGACGACCGCCAGGCGCAGCATCGCATCCTCGACGTCGACCAGCTCTCGAAGAGCATCCGCCGGCGCATCAAGGCGCTGCAGGCCGGCGAGGAGCCCCTGGCCCTGGGGCTGCCCCAGGACGCGAGCGCCATCGACGCCCTGCTGCAGCTGCAGCGCCTGCACAAGCTCTGGTGCGAGGGCGCGCCGCCGCGCCCGCCGGCCAAGGTGCCGGAGGAGAAGAGCGCGGGACTCGCCTTCGGCCTGCCCGAGATCCACTTCTTCGTGACGGGCGGCGCCACCTTCGAGCAGCCCGACAAGTCGCGCGAGCTCACGAGGCAGGAGAAGGACGACCTCGCCGTGTTCGGCAAGGTGACGGAGCGCACGCAGCAGCTGCGCCTCTCGGAATACAACTTCCAGCTGGAGAACTGGGGCATCGTCGACGAGATGCTGGGCGCCTGGCGCCTCGCCCGTCCGCCGACGGCCTCCAAGGGCGTCGCCATCGGGCGCATCGTGGCCATGCGGCTCGCGGAGGGCGGCCCGTTCTTCCTCGGCATGGTGCGCGCGCTCGTGCAGGAGACCGACGGGCGCATCGTGATCTCGGTGACGCTCTTTCCCGGCAGGCCCGAGCCCATCGCCGTGCGCGCCTCGGATTCGCGCAATCGCGGCGGCCACCAGTGGATGCAGGGCTTCCGCCTGCCGCCCATGGAGCGCATCGGCACGCCCGAATCGCTGGTCGTGCCCACCGGCATGGCCGCGCGCGGCCGCGGCATCGAGATGTGGAAGGGCGAGCCGAAGGAGACGACGGTCTACGAGATCCTCGACCGCGGCTCCGACTTCGACCGCGTCACGATCTTCTAGCGCGCCCCGGCGGGCGGGCGCTCCCGGAAGTAGAACCGCTCCGCCACGCTCCAGAGCAGGCGCGCCGCCACGAGGCTCAGGGCGAGCGCGCCGGCCAGGTAGGCCGCGCTGTAGGCGAGCCGCTCGGACGCCGGCACGATCGTCGTGAGCCACGCTCCCCACCCGTGCACCACGATGTAGTGCACGAGGAAGAACGAATACGAGTAGCGCCCCACCCAGCGCGGGACCGCCGACGACAGCAGCCGGGCGAGCGGCCCCCCGGCGTCGCACGCCTTGAGCACGAGCAGGCCCCCGGCGATCCCGGAGGCGAAGTAGTAGGCCGGTCCGCTCGCCGCGATCGCCTCGAGCTTCATCGCGAGCGTGAACGCGGCCCAGGCCGCGAGCGCGGCGGCGAGGGGCACCCGGCTCGCGAGGCGGGTCCGCGCCTCGTCCGTCATGAGGCCCAGGGCGATGCCGGGAATGAAGAGGGCGAAGTAGGCGAGGAAGACCGCCATTCCGCCCGCGCCCGTCGCGGCGAGGACGATGGCGCAGAACGCCGCGGCGAGCGCGAGCGGCCCCGGCGCCCCCCGCGCCCGCAGCCACGCCGCGATCGCGGGAACCGCCAGGTAGAACGCCGCCTCGTAGGAAAGCGACCAGCTCACGGGGTTCACGGCGCGGATGCCGAGCGGGAAGAAGCCCTGCAGCAGCAGGGCGTTGCCCGCGACCTGCGCGGCGTCGTAGGCCTGGCCGAACCACCGGAGCGAGATGGCCGCGACCACGAGGCTCGAGACGAGGTACGCCGGATAGATGCGCAGCCAGCGGCGCCACAGGAACGGGCCTGCGCCGCGCCAGCGGCGCATCGCGAGGTCCGCCATGAAGAGCCCGGAGAGCACGAAGAAGAGATCGACGCCGTAGTGCGAGCGCGCGATGAGCACGAGCGCCACCCGCAGCGGGTCCGCGTCGCCCCAGATGCTGTGCCCGTCGGGATTGAACTCGTAGAGGCGCGCGGCCAGCAGGCCGAACGCGTGCACGAGGAAGACGAGGAAGGCGGCGTACCCGCGCAGGCCCTCCAGGGCCGCGAGGCGCTCGCCCGGCTTCATCCGGCCCGCGGCATCCGCACCCGGCGCTCCACGGCGTCGAGCAGGGGCTTCGCGGCGTTCTCGCCCGTCTGCTGGGCGATCTCCACGATGCAGGTCGGGCTGGTCACGTTGACCTCCGTGAGGAAGTCGCCGATGACGTCGAGCCCCGCGAGCGTGATGCCGGCCTTCACGAGCTGCGCGCCCACCGTCTCGCCGATCTCGCGGTCGCGCGCCGAGAGCGGCTGCGCGACGCCCGTGCCGCCCGCGGCGAGGTTGCCGCGCGTCTCGCCCGCCTTGGGGATGCGCGCCAGGCAGAAGGGGAAGGGCGTGCCCTCGATCACGAGCACGCGCTTGTCGCCCTTCGCGATGGCGGGGACGTACTTCTGGACCATGATCGAGCGGGCCGACTCGCCCACCATCGTCTCCACGATCACGTTGCGGTTCGGGTCGTCGGCTCTCACGCGGAAGATCATCGTCCCGCCCATGCCGTCGAGCTTCTTGAGGATGACGTCGGCGTGCCTGTCCACGAAGGCGTGGACGCGGGCCGGATCGCGCGAGACGAGCGTCGCGGGCGCGAACTGCGGGAAGCGCAGGATGGCGAGCTTCTCGTTCCAGTCGCGCAGGGCCCGCGGCGCGTTGATCACGCAGGCCCCTTGCGCCTCGGCGCGCTCGAGCAGGATCGTGGCGTAGTAGTACTCGGCGTCGAAGGGCGGGTCCTTGCGCATCAGCACCGCGTCGAAGAGATCGAGCGGCACCTCCTCGGAAGCCTGCTCGCGGTACCAGGCCGCGTCGCTGCCGTCGATGACGAGGGACTTCGCCCGCGCGATCACCGCGCCTTCCTCGACGCGCAGGTCCGGCAGCTCGAAGGCGTAGATCTCGTGCCCGCGGCGCGAGGCCTCGCGCATCATGGCGATGGACGAGTCCTTCTTCGGCTTGAGCTCGCCCAGCGGGTCGACGAGGAACGCGAGCTTCATGCCGTGGCCGCTTGCGGGGCGCGCTCCTGCGCGCGGGCGACGAGCTCCTCGACCTCGAGGGCGGCGGCCAGCATCGCGAGGCGCGCCACGACGCCGTAGGTGTAGAAGCGGTTGGGCGGGGCCCCCGCGCCGCCGGCGCAGTCGGGCGAATGGCAGTCCGTCTCGAACGCGAGGGGGCGGAACGCCATCCCCGGCGCGTTCAGGTTCTCGTCCGTGCCGCGCTCGGTGTTCACGCGGTAGAAGCCGCCCACGACGAACTGGTCGATCATGTAGACCACGGGCTCGGCCACGAAGCCGTCGACGCTCTCGAAGGAATAGACGCCTTCCTGGATGAGCACCTCGTGCACCGGCTGGCCTTCCTTGATGACGGCCATCTTGTTGCGCGTCTTGCGGTTGAGGTTCCTCACGTCGTCGACGCTCCTCACCGTCATGATGCCCATGCCGTAGGTGCCGGCGTCGGCCTTCACGATGGCGAAGGGCGGCTCGGTGATGCCGTACTTCGCGTACTTCTCGCGGATCTCGCCGAGCACCGCCTCGACGTTGGCGGCGAGGCACTCCTCGCCCTCCTTCTCCGCGAAGTTCACCTTGCCGCACTGGCTGAAGACCGGGTTGATGAGCCAGGGGTCGAGGCCCAGCATCCTCGAGAAATCCTCGGCCACGCGGTCGTAGGCGTGGAAGTGCTGCGACTTGCGCCGCGTGGACCAGCCGGCCACCAGGTGCGGCACGACGGTCTGCTCCAGGCCCTCGAGAATCGCCGGGATGCCCGCGGAGAGGTCGTTGTTCACCACGACTGCGCAGGGATCGAAGCCCTCGAGGTGGACGCGGTTGCCCTTGCGCTTCAGGGGCTCGAGCAGCAGCTTCTCGCCGCTGGCCGTCGTGACTTCCTGCGGGGCCGCGAGGTCGGGGATGAGGCTGCCGATGCGCACGGCGAGCCCCGCGCCCTCGAGGATGCGCTTCAGGGTCGCGACGTTCTGAAGGTAGAAGAGGTTCCGGGTGTGGTTCTCGGGCACCAGCACGAAGCGCTCGGCGTCCGGGCAGAGCTTCTGGATCGCCGACATCGCCGCGTGCACGCACAGCGGCAGGAAGTCCGGATTCAGGTTGTTGAAGCCGCCGGGGAAGAGGTTCGTGTCGACGGGCGCGAGCTTGAAGCCGCTGTTGCGCAGGTCCACCGAGGTGTAGAACGGCACCTCGTGGTCCGCGAACTGGGCGCGGAACCAGTGCTCGATCTCGGGCCGGCGATCGAGGACGAGGCGCTCGAGTTCGTGCAGCGGGCCCGTGAGGGAAGTCGTGAGATGGGGAACCATCGGCGGGAGGGCGGGCGAGAAACCCCGCGTCGCTGGGATGTTGGAGGGCTAGTTTAACCCGGCCGGGTGATAAAATTCGCGACCATACCTCCCCCGGGGATTGCGCCCCCGGCCGCGCCGCCCATGACCCCCCTGCAGACCCTCGCGCTCACCGCCACGATGCTCGCGGCGTCGAACCTCTTCATGACGTTCGCGTGGTACGGGCACCTGAAGAATTTCCAGTCGAGCCCGTGGTGGATCGCGGCCCTCGCGAGCTGGGGCATCGCGTTCTTCGAGTACCTGCTGCAGGTGCCGGCCAACCGGATCGGCTTCGCGGGCGGCGTCTCGCTCGCCCAGCTGAAGATCCTGCAGGAGGTCATCACGCTCGCGGTCTTCGTGCCCTTCGCCATGCTCTACATGGGCGAGGGGCTCAAGTGGGACTACCTGTGGGCGGGCCTGTGCCTCCTGGGCGCCGTCTACTTCATCTTCCGGGCCTGACGCGATGCGCCTGCACATCCTGGGCATCTGCGGCACCTTCATGGGCGGCCTCGCGAAGATCGCGCGGGAGGCCGGCCACGAGGTCACCGGCTGCGACGCCCAGGTCTATCCCCCGATGAGCGAGCAGCTCCGGGACCTGGGCATCGGCCTGCACGAGGGCTACGGCGCCGGGCAGCTCGACGAGTACCCCGCCGATCTCTATGTCGTGGGCAACGCCATGACGCGCGGCAAGCCCGTGGTGGAGGAGATCCTCAACCGCGGCCTGCCGTACGTCTCCGGCCCGCAGTGGCTCGCGGAGAACGTCCTGCAGGGCAAGTGGGTCCTCGCGGTGGCGGGCACGCACGGCAAGACGACCACCTCGTCGATGCTCGCGTGGATCCTCGCGAACGCGGGTCTGAATCCCGGCTTCCTCATCGGCGGCGTGCCGGTGAACTTCCACGTCTCCGCGCTCCTCACGGACTCGCCCTTCTTCGTGATCGAGGCGGACGAGTACGACACGGCGTTCTTCGACAAGCGCTCCAAGTTCGTCTGGTACCGCCCGCGCACGGCCGTGCTCAACAACCTGGAGTTCGACCACGCCGACATCTTCCCGGACCTCGCCGCCATCGAGACGCAG
>CAZPLW010000251.1:0-6189 GCA_964587315.1 uncultured Lysobacter sp. | reverse complement strand
AAGCTCGGCACCGTGAGGGTGACCGTGCCCGTGCCCGGCGGCTGCGTGGCGGAGGCCATCCGGCGCACGTTCGTCACCGTGGAGGCGGCTCGGGCCTTCATGCTGTCCTTGGCCTTCTTGAGCGCGCCCTCGTGGTGGCCGATGACGTAGATCTCGTGCTCGCGCACGTGCTTGTCGGTGCGCGATCCCTCGTAGGTGAAGAGCTTCGCGTACTCGCTCGCGAGGTTCGAGACGACGTCGTAGTAGGAGCGCGAGACCACGATCTGGCCCGGCCGGGCGAAGCTCATGATCCGCTGCGCGACGTTGATCCCGTCGCCGATGATGTTCGGGTGCCCGTTGATGTCCTTCACGAGCTTCACCGGCCCGAGGTTGATGCCCATGCGCACCGCGTCCTCGCCGGAGGCCTCGACCTGCGTGGCGCTCATGCCCTCCTGCACCATCGCCTCGCGCAGGGACAGGGTGGTGAAGAGCGCGTCCTCGGGGTCGCCCAGGAAGGAGATCGCGGCGCCGTCGCCCGTGTCGAGGATGATCCGGTCGTTGACCGGGATGTCCTTGATCGCCTCGGAGAGGTTGTTCGTGAGGCTCGTCTTCAGGCGAATCTGCTCGCCCACCGGCTTCTTGGAATAGCCGACGAGGTCGATGAACACGACGCTGCAGATGAACGTTCGGTTGGCCTGATCGAGCATCGTGCGACCTAGCGCAGCGGGCGAGAGCCGCCTCCCAAGTGTATTTAGTTCTTTAAAAAAAAGGACTTACAGGACGAACTTCGGGCAACTCCTAGTTTATCCGATTCGTGCCCGGCGCGTCTGTGCAATTCGTCGCAATTTCGAGGGGTCCCGCCCCGCACGTACGCCCCTCGGGACCGAGCAGACGCAGGTAGGCCCGGGCCACCGCCTCGGGGGTGGGCAGGCTCGCCCGCGCCTCGCCCGGATGGCTCTGGCCGCGCTGCGGCGTCGCCACCGGTCCGGGCACCACCACGTGGAAGCGCGGCTTGCCATCCTTCTGCGCCTCGTCCGCCCAGATGGCCGCCAGGGTGGCGAGGCCCGACTTGGCCACGGCGAACGCGCCCCAGTAGGCCGCCGGGCGGACGGCGTGCGTCTCGCTCGTGAAGATCGTCGCTCCGTCCGGGGACTGGGCGAGGAGCGGCAGGCAAGATCGCGTGAGCGCGAAGGGCGCGGCGAGGTTCACGCGCAGGCTGGCCAGCCAGTCCTCGAGACCCTGGTCCGCGAGCGGGGAGAGCGGCTTGAAATGCACGGCGCAGTGCACGAGCGCATCGAGGCGGCCCAGGTCGCGGCGCAGCAGCTGCGCCAGCGTGTCGAACTCGCGATCGCCCGCCGTGGCGAGGTCCAGCGGGATGGCGGCCGGCTCCGCGCCCCCCGCGGCGACGATGGCGTCGTAGGTGTCGCCCAGGCGATCGGCATGGCGGCCCAGGAGCGCCACGGTGGCGCCGCTCGCGGCGCACGCCATCGCGACGGCGCGTCCGAGGCCGCGACCGGCGCCGGTGACGAGGACCACGCGCCCCGCGAGGAGGTCGGACGGCGCTTCGAAATCGCGGGAAAGGGGAGTGGTGTTCATGTCGTCTTCCGGGAAGGGGTGGCGAGTCGCGCCGCGCGAAGCCCGCTCGCGACGGCGCCCTCGAGCGTGGCGGGGTAGGGGCCTTCGGTGTAGTCGCCGGCCAGCAGCAGGCCGGGCGCGCGCGTCTCGGCGGGCGGGCGGAAGGCGCCCGGCACGCAGGAGAAGGTGGCGCGCTTTTCCGTGATGACCTTCGTCCAGCGCGGCGCTTCGAGCGGACCGGCCAGGCGCTCGACCTCGCGGTGGACCTTCGTGCCGAGCACCTCCTGGTCGAGCGTGGCCTCGGCATGCGAGGCCGAGATGACCGCCGCCACGAGGCCTCGCGGGCCGCCGAACGCTTCGCGGTCGAAGAGCCACTGCGCGTGCGAACCCTCGAGGGCCATCATCGGCCGCGGCAGGCGCACCCGGGCGGCGTATTGCAGGTAGACCGTCGTGATGGGCTCGTGGGCGATCGCCGCGATGCGGCCGGCGAGCGCTTCCAGGCCCGCCACGGTGGCGAGGAGCGCGCCCGCTTCGTGGGGCGCGGCGGCGCAGACGAGGGCGTCGAAGCGCTCGCGGCCCTCCGCCGACACGACCGCCCAGCCTTCGCCCTCGGGCACGATCGCCGTGGCGCGCCGGCCGAGCAGCAGGCGCGCGCCGCGCTCGCCCAGCCAGGTGAGCGCCGGATCGGGCAGCACGGCCGAGAGGTCCGCCGCGGGCACGAGGAAGTCCGAGTCCTCTCGCCGGTGCATGAGCGCGTCGCCCATGACGCGCGAGAACACCGCGGCATTGGCGCGCTCGCCGGGCGTGTTGAGCGCGGCGACGCACAGGGGCGCCCACACGAGGCGCCGCAGTCGCTCGGGCTGGCGCAGGCGCGAAAGCAGCGCGGCCACCGTCTCCCCGGGCAGGGCGAGCGCCTCCGCGCGCCGCACGGCGAACCCGAGGCGGACGGCCGCCCAGCGCTCGCCCGCCGACAGGCCGCGGGCGGAAGCGATCGCCACGGCCAGGTGGAGCGGGGCGGGCAGGCGGGGCGCGACGAGCGAGAGAGCGCCGGGATAGCGGATCTCGAGGGGCAGACGCTTCAGGTGGGCGGGCGAGGCGCCGACGGCCCGCATGAGGGCGAGCGTCTCGCGGTAGGCGCCCAGCAGCAGGTGCTGGCCGTTGTCGAGCGGCTCGCCCCGGTAGTCGATGCGCCTCGCCCTGCCGCCCGCGGTGCGGTTGGCATCGACCAGCGTGACGCGCGCGCCGCGACGGACGAGTTCGACGGCGGCCGCGATGCCGGCCCAGCCGGCGCCGACGATGCCCACGTGCCGTGCCGTCACGTCGCGATCCAGGTCTTCCACGCGATCCAGAGCTTGCGGATCGGCGTGAGGGAGACGCGCGCCTTCATCACCGGAAAGCCGTCGCGCCGGATCTCCGCGAGCAACGTGCGGTAGATCGCCGCCATGATGAGCCCCGCGCGCTGCGCGCGCCGGTCCTCCGGCGGCAGCAGGGCATAGGCCCGTTCGTACTGCGCCTCGGCGCGCGCGGCCTGCTCGCGGATCATCGCGTCGAACCCCGCGCCCGGGGCGAGGCCGAGGATGTCCTCGGGCGCGAGGCCGTGGCGCGCGAGCTCGTCGGCGGGCAGGTACACGCGACCCAGGCGCGCGTCCTCGCCCACGTCGCGGATGATGTTCGTGAGCTGGAAGGCGAGCCCGAGCGCCTCCGCGTACTCGAGCGTGCGGGGGTTCGAGTAGCCGAAGATGCCGGCGGCGACCTGCCCGACGACGCCCGCGACGCGATGGCAATAGAGCGCGAGCGAGTCGAAATCGGCGTAGCGGTGGCGCGTGAGGTCCATCTCCATGCCGTCGATGATCTCGAGCATCCGGCCGGCTTCCAGGCCGAAATCGGCGATGAACGGCTGCAGCGCCCGCGAGACCGGGTGCGTCGGGCGGCCGGCGAAGAGGTCCGCGACCTCGGTGCGCCACCACGCGAGTTTCGCGCGCGCGACGCCCACGTCCTTCGCCTCGTCGACGACGTCGTCCACCTCGCGGCAGAAGGCGTAGAACGCGGTGATCGCGCGCCGGCGCGGCGGGGGCAGGAAGAGGAAGCTGTAGTAGAAGCTCGAGCCGCTGGCGGCCGCCCTCTCGCGGCAGTATTCGTCGGGCGTCACGAGGCGAGATTCCGGGCGCGTGCCGGCCGCCACACGAGGGCGCGCCACAGGACCGAGAGCCAGTCCGCGCCCTTCAGCACGGGCCGATGGCGGAAGACGTCGCCGTCCACCGCCTCGATCTTGGCGAGGATGCGCAGGCCGCCCGAGCAGATGGCGCGGATCTCGAGGCCGAAGCGGCCGGGCAGCCGGGTCCCCAGGGGCGTGCCGGAGCGCATCATGGCCCGCGCGCGCTGGCACTGGAAGGCCATGAAGTCCTTCCAGCGCCCGTCGACGCGGCCCTGGGCGATCTGCGCCTCGGTGATGCCGAAGCTTTCGAGGTCCTCCTGGGGGAGGTAGACGCGCCCCTTGCGCCAGTCGACCGCCACGTCCTGCCAGTGGTTGATGAGCTGCAGGCTCGAGCAGATGGCGTCCGAGTCGCGCAGGTTCGAGGCGTCGTCCTTCGCGAAGAGCTTGAGCAGGATGCGGCCCACCGGATCGGCGGAACGGCGGCAGTAATCCATGAGCTCGTCGAAGGTGCCGTAGCGTTTCTTGCCCACGTCCTGCTTGAAGGCATCGAGCAGGTCGCGGAAGAGCGGGACGGGCAGGCGGTGCGCGCGGATCGTGTCGTGCAGCCGGGAGAAGAGCGGGTCGTCCGGGCGCTCGCCGCGCTCGATGCGATCGAGCATCCGTTCGTAGGCGCCCAGGCGCGCGAGGCGCTCGGCATCGGGCAGGTCGCCCTCGTCGGCGAAGTCGTCCGCGGAGCGGGCGAACGCGTAGATCACTTCCACCGACGGGCGAACGGCCGCGGGAAGAAGCCAGGACGCGACGGGAAAGTTCTCGTAGTGCTCGACCGGCAAGGGGAGGGGAAACGCCTGATTTTCCGGGATTATATCGGGTGGCGTGCCGGCCATGCGCGCCGTCGGGGAGACCCGCGCTTCGGGTATAATTCGACCCTTCAACCGCGAAAGTGGCGGAATTGGTAGACGCACTGGATTTAGGTTCCAGCGCCGAAAGGCATGGGGGTTCGAGTCCCTCCTTTCGCACCAGGTTCGACCGGCCGCCAGGCCGACACCCCTCCCCCGAGGCCGCCGCCGGAGGGGACTCTCAACAGGACATCCACATGCAGCAGGCAGTCGAAACGCAGAAGAGCCCGCTCGAGCGGCAGCTCACGGTCGCCGTACCCATCGCGCAGCTCGAGTCGGAGATCTCCGAGCGCCTCAAGAAGCTCGCGCGCACGGTGAAGATGCAGGGCTTCCGGCCCGGCAAGGTGCCGATGAAGATGGTCGAGCGCCATTACGGCTTCCAGGTGCGCCAGGAGGTCCTCTCCGACTCCGTCGTGAAGTCCTTCGACGACGCGGTGCGCGAGGCCAATTTCCGCGTCGCCGGCACGCCGCGCTTCGAGCCGGTCGCCGCCGGCGAGGGCGCCACCGACGTCCAGTACCAGGCCGTGTTCGAGGTCTATCCGGAGATCGCGCTGGGCGACCTCGCCGCCGTCGCGGTGAAGCGACCCGTGACCCCGGTGACCGAGACCGACGTCGACCGCACGGTCGAGACGCTGCGCAAGCAGCGCGCCAAGTTCAAGCCGGCCGCGCGCCCCGCGCAGGCGGGCGACCTGGTGAACATCGACTTCACCGGCCGCATCGACGGCGAGGCCTTCGAGGGCGGGTCCGGATCGAACTTCACGGTGGTGCTGGGCGAAGGCCGCATGCTGCCCGCCTTCGAGGGCGCCCTCGCGGGACTTTCGAAGGGCGAGACGAAGACCTTCCCGATCGTCTTCCCGGACGACTACGTGGAGCACCTGCGCGGCAAGACCGCCGAGTTCACGGTCACTGCCAACGACGTGGCCGAGCCCGAGCTGCCGGCGGTCGACGCGGAGTTCGCGAAGGCCCTGGGCGTCGCGGACGGGGACGTCGCACGCATGCCCACGGAGATCCGCCAGAACATCGAGCGCGAGGTGAAGAAGCGCATCGCCGGGCGCGTGAAGGAGCAGGTGATGGAAGGCCTCGTCGACTGCGCCGGCTTCGCCGTTCCCCGATCGCTGGTCGACGGCCAGGTCGGCCGCATGCGCGAGGAGGCGGTCGAGGAGCTCAAGAACCGCGGCATGACGACCGACAACCTGCAGTTGCCGGCCGAGCTGTTCGTCGAGCGCGCCGAGCGGCGCGTGAAGCTGGGGCTCGTGGTGGGCGATCTCGTCCGCACGAACTCGCTTTCCGCGCGCCCCGAGCAGGTGCGCAAGGTGATCGAGGAGCACGCCGAGAGCTTCGAGCAGCCCGAGGAGATGGTCCGCTGGTTCTACACCCAGCGCGACCGGCTGGCGGAGGTCGAGGCGCTCTGCGTCGAGGACAACGTCGTAGAATGGTCGCTGGCGCGGATGAAGGTGTCCGACGAGCCCACCGCGTTCGACGATCTCATGGGTACGAAGAAGGCCTGACAGGAGCCGCGATGCACGACGAATACCAGGGGCCGCAGGGCCTCGGCCTCATCCCGATGGTGATCGAGCAGTCGGG
>CAZPLW010000250.1:0-6189 GCA_964587315.1 uncultured Lysobacter sp. | reverse complement strand
GCCCTTGCCTTCGAGGGCGTTCAGGTACGACGGCAGCGTGGCCACCAGCGTCTTGCCCTCGCCGGTGCGCATCTCGGCGATCTTGCCCTGGTGCAGGGCGATGCCGCCCACCAGCTGGACGTCGAAGTGGCGCATGCCGAGCACGCGCTTGCCGGCCTCGCGCACCACCGCGAAGGCCTCGGGAAGGATGGCGTCGAGCGGCGTGCCGGCGGCGACCTTCTCCTTCAGGGCCGGCGTCCTGGCGGCCAGCTCCTCGTCCGAGAGCTTTTCCATCCCGGGCTCGAGCGCGTTGATCGATTCGACCGTCTTTCGGTACTGCTTGAGGAGACGGTCGTTGCGGCTGCCGAAAAGGGCCTTGAGGACGTTGGCGAACACGGGCGAGGGGGCGTCGGAAAAGGGGGGGCGGATGCGACACCGGCCCCAACGGGGCCGGTTTCGAGAAGCGGCAATTATAAGGGATATGGGGACGGGACGCCCGCCCTCAACCCCCCGGCGACGCCGGGAATCAGGGCTTGGCCGGGGCGCCGATGGCCTTGGCCGAGGCCGTCACGGGCCTCGCGTCCGGCTTGTCCAGGGCGAAGAACTTGTTCGGGTTGAGGGGCACGCCCTTCTCGCGGACCTCGAAGTGCAGGTGCGGGCCGGTCGTGCGCCCGGTGGTGCCCACCTGGGCGATGAGCTGCCCCTTCATGACCACGTCGCCCACCTTGACGCTGCTCTTGAGCAGGTGCGCGTAGCGCGAGGTGAGGCCGTTGTCGTGGTCGATGTCGACGATGTTGCCGTAGTCCGCGTGGAACTCGACCGCCGAGACCACGCCGCCGGCCGCGGCCATGATCGGGGTGCCCGGCGGGGCGATGATGTCCACGCCCGTATGGAACGTGGAGCGCCCGGTGATCGGGTCGATGCGGTAGCCGTAGTTGGAGGAGTAGAAGCCCGAGGCGACGGGAATCGTCGTGGGGATCGTCTTGCGGGCGAGGCGGTCGTCCATGAAGACGGAATCGAGCACGCCCAGCTTGTCGCTGCGGTCGTCGAGGACGCGGGAGATCTCGTCGAGCTGCTGGCGGAATTCCGGCAGCGTGAGGTCACGCGACAGGGCCGCCGACGGGGCCGCCCCGCCCTGGCCGGGCTTCTCGTCGAAACGGAACTCGGAGGGCTTGATGCCGGCCGCCTTGGCGAGGCGCTCGCCGAACGCGTCCAGGCGCATGATGCGGGCCTGGAGCTCGCCCACCTTCACCGCGAGGGCGTTGAGGTTGTCGCGCATCTCGGTCTCGGTGCGCTTCACCTCCTCCTGGTGCAGGGCCGACACGATGCCCCGCAGATAGGGGTTGCGCAGATCCGTCGCAAACTTCATCGTGACGACGTACGTGGCCATCGCGAGGAAGAACCCGGCCATCAGGATCCCGAGCGCGACCAGCAGCACCTGCGCCTGGGACAGCGTCACGTTGCGGCTCTTCGCGAGGCTGTCCGACACCAGAATGATGTTCATCCGACTCCCTTTCCTGTCCCTTCAGCCCTTGGCCACCCGACCCCTTGCCCGCCTCCTCGGCGAAAACGTCGACCTCGAACCGGTCCGGGACCGGTTGGCGGAGGTCGCGCGCCTTCAGGAGCGCTTTCGGCAAGTGGCTCCGGCTACCCTTTCCCAGGCTTGCCGGGTGTGCGCCATCGATGGATCGACGGTCGTGGTTCGCGCGGACAACGCGCCGGTGGCCGCCGCCCTGCGGGCGATGGCGCCGAGACTGCTGGCCGCGCTCGTGGAACCGGCGGCCGGGAAAAAGTCATTTAAAAACAATAGGGATCAAGAGCTTACCGGATTGCGGGTCGAACTTCAAGTCGCCGTCCCGCCGGTGCGCCGGGCGCCGGTGTCCCGCGGGGAGCTGCCCCGAGAGGCCATCGGGGAGCTGGCCGCGACGCTTTCGGACTCGCCGCTCAAGGACGCGCTGGACCGGATCGCCGGGGCTCAGAGGAAGAGCAGCACCCGCTCGAAGAGGTAGAGGAGCGCGAAGGCGACGGCGAGGACGGTGACCACCTGGATGGTCTTCCCGGCGATGCGCAGGTACTTGCGGTCGCGGGTCGCCAGGAAGGCCCCGCCCAGGGCGATGAGGAAAAGCAGCGCGAGGAGCGCGACCGCCCGGAGGACGAACAAGGCGGTCTCAGGCCGGCTGGAACCGGGCGTCGGCGAAGGCGCTCGGCAGCTCGGCCGGCCGGGCGAAGGTGACTTCCTCCCAGGCCGTGCGATCGGCGAGCAGGGCCCGGACGAGCTGGTTGTTCATCGCGTGTCCCGACTTGTGGCCGCGGAAGGCGCCGATGAGCGGATGGCCCAGCAGGTACAGGTCGCCCACGGCGTCCAGGGCCTTGTGCTTCACGAACTCGTCGTCGAAGCGAAGGCCGTCCGCGTTCAGCACGCGGAAGTCGTCCACCACGATGGCGTTGTCGAGCGAGCCGCCGCGGCCCAGGCCCGCCGCGCGCATCGCCTCGACCTCCTGCGTGAAGCCGAAGGTGCGGGCCCGCGCGATCTCCTTCACGAAGCTCACCTCGCCGAAGTCGATGTCGACGTCGGTGCCCGTCGCCTCGAACACGGGGTGGTTGAATTCGATGGTGAAGCCCACCTTGAATCCCTCGAAGGGATCCAGCCGCACGCGCTTGTCGCCCTGCTCGAGGGCGACGGACTTCAGGACCCGGATGTACTTCTTGGGCGCGGCCTGCTCCTCGATGCCCGCCTGCTGCAGCAGGAACACGAAGGTGCCCGCGCTGCCGTCCATGATGGGCACTTCCTCGGCGGACACGTCCACGTAGGCGTTGTCGATGCCGAGCCCGAAGAACGCGCTCATGAGGTGCTCGACCGTCGAGACGCGCGCGCCGTCCTTCTCGAGCACCGTGGCCATGCGCGTGTCGGTGACGTTGAGCGCGTGCGCGGGAATGGCCGGGGCGCCCGGCAGGTCCGAGCGGCAGAACACGATGCCCGTGTCCGGCTGCGCGGGACGCAGGACGAGCGTGACCTTGGTGCCGGTGTGCAGGCCCACGCCGGTCGCCCGGACGGAGGTCTTGAGGGTGCGCTGTCGGATCATCTCGGTGGCCCCGCATGGCCCTCGTGGGGCCGGAAGGCTTCGCAAAAAGGTAATTCTATCATCATCTTAGGTCGTCCCGCCCAAGCGGCCCCGGGGACGCACCCGGAATAAAAAGGGGCCCGCGCGAACGCGGGCCCGTCAGGGGCGCGAAGACGGCCGCCGGGAGACGTCGGCAGCCATCGGGTCCCGCGCCGGAGGAAGTCGCACCCCGCGCTTCTTCCGGCCCTTCCCCCTTCACGAAAAGGGGAAGGAAGGCGCATCTAGTCGGCCTGCTTGCGCAGGAACGCCGGGATGTCGAGCGTTTCCATGCCGCTGTGGCGGAGGGCATCGACCGTCTGGTCGCGGCGGCGCCGGAAGGCGGCGGGCTGCTCGAGCTCCTCGTAGTTCACGGCGAGCGGCTCGTTGTCCGTGCCGGTCTTCTGGATCATGGTGAGCGTCGGCTGGCGCTGCGCGGCGGCGCCGCCCAGTCCCGTCGCGACGATCGTGACGCGCAGGTCGTCGCCGATCGCCTCGTCGATCACGCTGCCGTAGATGATCGTGGCGTCCTCGGCGGTGAACGAGCGGATCGTGTTCATCACCTCGTGCACTTCCTTGAGCCGCAGGCTCTTGGAGGCGGTGATGTTCACGAGCACGCCGCGCGCGCCGGAGAGGTGGATGTCCTCGAGCAGGGGCGAGTGCACCGCCTGCTCGGCCGCGAGCTGCGCGCGTTCCGCCCCGCTCGCCATCGCCGAGCCCATCATGGCGACGCCGTTCTCGCTCCTGACCGTGCCCCCGTCCGCGAAGTCGCCGTTCACCAGGCCTGGGCCGTTGATCACCTCCGCGATGCCGGCGACGGCGCCGTTCAGCACGTCGTTCGAAGCGCGGAAGGCGTCTTCGTAGGTCACCTCCTCACCGAGAACTTCCATGAGGCGGTCGTTGGGGATGATGATGAGCGAGTCGACGTGCTGCTTGAGCGCGTCGATGCCCATCGCGGCGATCTTCTGCCGCTTGCCCTCGAAGGCGAAGGGCTTGGTCACCACGGCGACCGTGAGGATGCCCATCTCGCGCGCGATCGAGGCGACCACCGGCGCGGCGCCGGTGCCGGTGCCGCCGCCCATGCCCGCGGTGATGAAGAGCATGTCGGCTCCCGTCACCAGCTCGATGATGCGCTCGCGGTCCTCCTCGGCGGCCAGGCGGCCGACCTCCGGGTTGGCGCCGGCGCCGAGCCCCTTGGTCACGCCCGTGCCGAGCTGCAGCGTCGTGCGCGCGAGGTTCCTCTTGAGCGCCTGGGCGTCGGTGTTCAGCGTGATGAACTCGACCCCCTGCACGCCGTTGTTGATCATGTGGTCCACGGCGTTGCCGCCGCAGCCGCCTACCCCCACGACCTTGATCACCGCCTCGGGCGATTGGGCTTCCAGCAATTCGATCATGTCTCGTCTCCTGTCTTGTTGATGCGTTCCACCGCGTTGAACACCGCTCCCGCCGCCTGGACTCGCGCGGCTAGAAGTTTCCCTTGAACCAGTTCTTCATCCTGTCCAGCACGTCCTTGAATCCGGCGCCCTGCAGCTTCGCGTGCTGGTCCCGCTGCATCTGGTCGAGGCCCGCGAGCAGCAGCCCCATCCCCGTCGAGTAGCGCGGGTTCCTCACCACCTCGGCGAGGGCCCCGGAATAGTGCGGCGCGCCCACGCGCACCGGCATGTGGAAGACCTCCTCGCCCAGCTCCACCATCCCCTTCATGAGGGAGGTGCCGCCCGTGATCACGATCCCGGAGGAGAGGAGCTCCTCCAGGCCGCACGAGCGCAGCTCGCGCTGCACCAGGGAATAGAGCTCCTCGACGCGCGGCTCGATGACCTCGGCGAGCGTCTGGCGCGAGAGCTCGCGCGGCGGGCGGTCGCCCACGCCGGGCACGTCGATCATGTCGTTCACGCTCGCGAGCTGGCGCAGGGCCACGCCGTGCTGGATCTTGAGCTCCTCGGCTTCCTTGGTCGGCGTGCGCAGCGCCATCGCGATGTCGTTCGTGATCTGGTCGCCCGCGATGGGGATCACGCTCGTGTGCTTGATGGCGCCCTCGGTGAAGACGGCGAGGTCCGTGGTGCCGCCGCCGATGTCCACCAGGCACACGCCCAGGTCCCGCTCGTCGTCCAGCAGCACCGCGTCGGCCGAGGCGAGGGGCTGCAGCATGAGGTCCTTCACCTCGAGCCCGCACCGCCGCACGCACTTCATGATGTTCTGGGCCGCCGAGACCGCGCCCGTCACGATGTGCACCTTCACCTCGAGGCGCATGCCGCTCATGCCGAGCGGCTGGCGGACCCCGCCCTGCCCGTCGATGATGAATTCCTGCTCGAGGATGTGCAGCACCTGCTGCTCCATCGGGATGTTCACGGCGCGGGCCGTCTCGATCACGCGGTCGATGTCGTACTGCGAGACTTCCTTGTCCTTGATCGCGACCATGCCGTGCGAGTTGAAGCTCTTGATGTGGCTGCCCGCGATCCCGGTGATCACCTCGCGGATCTTGCAGTCGGCCATGAGCTCGGCCTCCTCGAGCGAGCGCTGGATGGCGGTCACCGTCGACTCGATGTTCACCACCGCGCCCTTCTTGAGTCCGCGCGAGGGATGGCTGCCCATGCCGATGAGGTTGAGCGTGTTCTCGGGCGTCACCTCCGCGACGAGGGTGACGATCTTGGACGTGCCGATGTCCAGGGCGACCAGCACGTTGCGGCTTTCTCGGTTGCGGTTGACGATCATGGCTTCTTCGTTTCCTCAGGCTTTGCGGCGGGCGGCCGCCGGCCTGGCCGGGGCGTTCTCGCGGAGCGCGAATCCGTTGGCGTAGCGCAGGTCCGCGTGGGTGGCCGCGGGCGCGCCGGCGTTGACCGAAGGCCACAGCGCGACGAAGCGCGCGAGGCGGGCCTCGTAGTCGCCGCGGCCGAGCTCGAGCGCGAGCCCGGAGGCGAGCGTCGCCTGCCAGGCGCGCCGCGGCGAGAGGCGCAGCAGGGTGACGGGGCTCGCGAGCGGCGCGACGGTGGCCGCGATGACGGCGTAGGCGCGCGCCATCTCGGCGGACGTGTCCTCGGGTCCCTCGAAGCGCGGCAGCGCGCCCTCGAAGGTGGCGGCGAAGAGCTCGCCGCGCGTGCTCACGAGCCGCGCCTCG
>CAZPLW010000249.1:1870-6195 GCA_964587315.1 uncultured Lysobacter sp. | reverse complement strand
TGCTCGCGTCCGACTTCGTGCTGGGCATCGGCAACCGCTGGGCCAACCGCCACACGGGCTCCGTCGAGACGTACACGAAGGGACGCAAGTTCGTGCACGTGGACATCGAGCCCACGCAGATCGGGCGCGTCTTCATGCCCGACTACGGCATCGTCTCGGACGCGAAGGCCGCGCTCGAGCTCTTCGTCGAGGTGGCCCGCGAGCTCAAGGCGGCCGGGCGGCTGCCGGAGAGGTCCGACTGGGCGGCGCGCTGCGCCGAGCGCAAGCGCCTCATGCACCGCAAGACGGACTTCCCCCAGGTTCCCATCAAGCCGCAGCGCGTCTACCGCGAGATGAACGAGGCCTTCGGCCGCGACACGACCTACGTCACCACGATCGGCCTGTCGCAGATCGCCGGCGCCCAGTTCCTTCACGTCTACGGCCCGCGCCAGTGGATCAACTGCGGCCAGGCGGGGCCGCTGGGCTGGACGGTGCCCGCGGCGCTGGGCGTGGTGGCCTCCGATCCGACGCGCCCGGTGGTGGGTCTCGCGGGCGACTACGACTTCCAGTTCCTCATCGAGGAGCTCGCCGTCGGCGCGCAATTCGGGCTGCCGTACGTGCAGGTCGTCGTGAACAACAGCTACCTGGGCCTCATCCGCCAGGCGCAGCGCGGGTTCGACATGGACTACTGCGTGCAGCTCGCCTTCGACAACCGGAACGTGACGGACCCGGCGCTCAAGGGCTACGGCGTCGACCACATGAAGGTCGTGGAGGGCATGGGCTGCAAGGGGATCCGGGTGACCGATCCGGACAGGCTCAGGGATTCGCTCGTCGAGGCGAGGCGCCTCGCGCTCGAGCACCGCGTGCCGGTGGTGGTCGAGGTGATTCTGGAAAAGGTCACCAACATCGCCATGGGCACGGAGATCGACAGGATCAACGAGTTCGAGGAGATCGATTGCCGCCACCCGCAGGGCCGCGAGGGTCTCGTCGCCGCGGGCCTGCTCGACTGAGGAGAGCGCCGTGTACCGCTTCGCCGCCAATCTGTCGATGCTCTTCACCGAAGTGCCGTTTCTCGAGCGCTTCGAGGCCGCGGCCCGGTGCGGTTTCCGGGAAGTGGAGTTCCTCTTCCCCTACGCGTACCCGGTGGACGAGCTGAAGTCGCGCCTCGAGCGCCACGGCCTCACGCTCGTGCTGCACAACCTGCCGGCGGGCGACTGGGACGGCGGCGAGCGAGGCATCGCGTGCCTGCCCGAGCGCCGGGAGGAATTCCGCGCGGGTGTCGCCCGGGCCATCGACTACGCGCTCGCGCTCGGCGTGAGGCAGGTGAACTGCCTGGCGGGCAAGGTGCCGGCCGGCGCGGATCCCGCCGTCACCTTCCGCACGTTCGTCGACAACCTGCGCCACGCCGCGGACGAGCTCGGGCGCCACGGCATCCGGTTGCTCATCGAGCCCATCAACACGCGTGACATCCCGGGCTTCTACCTCAGCCGGTCGCGGCAGGCCGTCGAGATCATCGAGGCCGTGGGCAGCGACAACCTGTTCCTGCAGTACGACATCTATCACATGCAGGTGATGGAGGGCGACCTCGCGCGGACGATCGCGCGCCTGCTGCCGCGCATCGCCCACCTCCAGCTGGCCGACAGCCCCGGCCGCCACGAGCCGGGCACGGGCGAGATCAACTTCGGCTACCTCTTCGAGGAGATCGGGCGGCTGGGCTACGCCGGGTCCATCGGCTGCGAGTACCGGCCGGCAGGACGGACGGAAGAGGGCCTCGCCTGGCTTCGGGCCGCGCAGCTCGCGAAGGCGTGGCAGCAGGCGGCCTGACGCGCCGGCACTAACCGAACCTCCCTTGCCCCCGATCAAGAAGCGGGTGGGGGAGCGTTCCAGACTTTCGGGATGGATAATCCCGCTCGCGTGTTGCCGGGTGCGCTCCGGCTCGTCCTCGCCGCCATCCTCTCCCCGCTCGCCTTCGCCTCGCCGCCCGCGGAGTTCGTGAAGGGCGGCGTCGACGATCCCAAGGGCGCCGGCGTCGTCTCGAGCGGCGTCGCGCTGCCCGTCCCGCCGCCGGTCTCCGGCAACCGCAAGGCGCCGGTGGCCTCCTGGGGCAAGCCCCTGCCGTATCCCATCCTCATCGCGGACCGGCGAAACAACCGCCTGCTCGAGGTGACGCCCGTGAAGAAGATCGTCTGGGAATTCCCGTCGCCCAACCTCACCGTGTACAGCGGCAACGAGGACGTGAACTTCTCCGAGGACGGCAAGCGCCTCGCGGTGAGCGAGGAGGACAACTACGACGTCCACATCGTCGACTACGAGAAGCGCGAGCTGGTGTGGACGTACGGGGTGCCGGAGCAAAAGGGCTCCAAGCCCGGCTTCCTGCACTATCCCGACGACGCGCACCTGCTCTCCGACGGCAAGTTCCTCACCGCGGACATCCGCAACTGCCGCGTCCTCATCATCGATCCGGAGAAGAACGCCATCGCCACGCAGTGGGGCAAGGTCGGCGACTGCCGCCACGATCCCCCGTCGCGCCTCGCCTATCCCAACGGCGCCACGCCCATGGAAAACGGCGACATCCTCGTCTCGGAGATCCGCGATGCGTACATCAGCCGCATCTCGCGCGAGGGCAAGGTGGCCTGGAGCGTGAAGGCGCCCAACATCCGCTATCCCTCCGACGCCTTCCCGACGGTCGACGGCCGGCACGTGATCGTCGCGGACTTCTGGAAACCCGGCCGCGTCGTGATCTTCGACCCCGCCACGCGCAAGGTGCTCTGGCAGTACGACGAGAAGTCGGGCGAGGGGATGCTCGACCATCCGTCGCTCGCCCGGGAATTGCCGGACACCGGCGACATCATCGTGGCCGACGACCTGCGCCACCGCGTGGTGGTGATCGACCGCAAGACGAAGAAGATCATCTGGCAGTACGGCGTCACCGACACGCCGGGCCACGCGCCGGGCTACCTCTACTACCCGGACGGTTTCGACCTCGACGTCTACCGCGACTGGAAGCGCGCCGAGAAGCCCTGACGCACGGCAGGGTGGGCCGCGCCGCCGCGTGCCGGTAAACTCGGCGCGTGAACGCACCCTCCGATCGCGGCACTCCCCGCCGCCACGCCGTCCCGGCGCCCGCCGAAAGCGACACCAACCAGGGCGGCGAACGCACCGCCTGGCAGGCACGGGCCCTCGACGCGCCCACGCGCCGCCTGCTCGAGCGCGACCGCGCCGCGTTCCTCTCCCAGTCCGTCTCGACGCCCTGCCTCAACGCGATCGCGAAGGCCGAGGGGATCTGGATCGAGGACACGGCCGGGCGGCGCTTCATGGATTTCCACGGCAACAACGTCCACCACGTGGGCTACGGCCACCCGCGCGTGGTCGCGGCCATCAAGGCCCAGCTGGACGCCTTGCCCTTCGCCCCGCGCCGCTACACGTGCGAGCCGTCGGTGCGGCTCGCCGAGGAACTCGTGCGCCGCGCGCCCTTCGCGAACGGCAAGGTGCTCTTCACGACGGGCGGCTCCGATGCGCTCGAGGTCGCGCTCAAGGTGGCGCGCGCGGCCACCGGCCGCTTCAAGACGATCTCCTTCTGGGACGCGTTCCACGGCGCGGGCTTCGGCGCGGCGAGCGTGGGCGGCGAGTCGCTCTTCCGCTCCGGGCCCATCGGCCCGCTGCTGCCCGGCGCCGAGCACGTCGCGCCCTTCGCCTGCTACCGGTGCCCCTACGGCTACCGCACCGGGCCCGACGGCGCGCCGCCCCTCGAGACCTGCCGCATCGCGTGCGCGCGCATGGTGCGCTACGTGCTGGAGCGCGAGCGCGACGTGGCCGCGGTGGTGGCCGAGCCCGCGCGCGCCGTGCCGTACCTGCCGCCGCCCGGTTTCTGGCAGGACGTGCGCGAGGCCTGCGACGAGCACGGCGCGCTCCTCATCTTCGACGAGATTCCCACGGGACTGGGCAAGACGGGCCGCTTCCTCGCCTGCGACCACGACGGCGTGGTGCCCGACATCGTCGTGATGGGCAAGGCGCTCGGCGGCGGCATCCTCCCCATCGCCGCGGCCGTGTGTCGCGACGGTCTCGACGTGGCGGGCGATTTCGCCTTCGGGCACTACACGCACGAAAAGAATCCGGTGACGGCGGCCGCCGCGCTCGCGACGCTCGCGGTGATCGACGACGAGGATCTCGTGGCCCACGCGGCACGGGTCGGGGCGAGGGCCCTCGCGCGCATGGCCGGATGGAAGGACCGCTTCCGGCTCGTGGGCGACGTGCGCGGGCGGGGCTTCCTCATCGGCGCGGAGCTCGTGAAGGACCGCGAGACGCGGGAGCCGGCGAACGAGGCCGCCGAGCGCGTCCTCTATCGC
>CAZPLW010000249.1:0-1860 GCA_964587315.1 uncultured Lysobacter sp. | reverse complement strand
CCTTTCCTTCAAGACGTCGATGGGCAACGTGCTCACGCTCACGCCGCCGCTCGTCACGAGCCAGGCCGACATGGACGCCGCGCTCTCGATCCTCGAGGAATGCCTCGCGGAGGAGTCGGCGTGAGCGGTCCCGGCGACGAGGCTTTCCTGCGCGAGGCCCTGGCCCTGGCCGAGGCCGCCGCAGGCGAAGGCGAAGTGCCCGTGGGCGCGGTGGTGGTGAAGGAGGGCCGGATCATCGGGCGCGGCTCTAACCGGCCCATCGGCGCCCACGATCCCACCGCCCACGCGGAGATCGTGGCGCTGCGCGACGCGGCCGCGGGCCTGGGCAACTACCGGCTCACGGGTTGCGAGCTCTTCGTCACGCTCGAACCCTGCGCGATGTGCGTGGGCGCCATGCTGCACGCCCGGCTGGCGCGCGTGGTCTACGGGGCGAGCGACCCCAAGACCGGCGCGTGCGGCGGCGCCGTGGCGCTTTCCTCCGAGGCGAAGCTCAACCACCAGACGGCTTTCGAGGGCGGCGTCCTGGCCGGGCCCTGCGGCGACCTGCTGAGGCGCTTCTTCGCCGAGCGCCGGTAGGCGCCCCCGCGCGGCGGGCGGGCGACCCCCGTCCGGGGTGTAAAATCCCGGGGCTTCGTCGAGAACCGCCCCGCATGATCGCTCCCCGCTTCGTCCACCTTCGCCTGCACACGGAATTCTCGATCGTGGACGGCATGGCGCGCGTGGACGAGGCCGTGGCGGCCGCGGCGGCGGACGGCATGCCGGCCCTCGCCATCACCGACGTCGCCAACCTCTTCGGCGCCGTGCAGTTCCACCTCGCGGCGCGCGCGGCCGGCGTCCAGCCCGTCATCGGCTGCGACATCTGGCTCACCCACGAGAAGAACCGCGACCTGCCGCACCGCGTGGCGGTCTATTGCCGCAACCGGGAGGGTTACCTGCAGCTGTGCGAGCTGCTCTCGCGCGCCTTCACGGAGAACATGTGGCGCGGCCGTGCGGAGGTGAAGCGCGAGTGGCTCCGGGGCGCGACGGGGCTCCTGGTGCTCTCCGGCGCCGAGGCGGGCGATGTCGGCGCGGCGCTCGAGGGCGGCAACGAGGCCCTGGCGGAATCGCTCGCGCGCGACTGGGCCGCGGACTTCCCGGGCGCCTACTACATCGAGATCCAGCGGGCCGATCCCGCGCGGCAGGCCGCCCACGTGGCGCGCGCCGTCGCGCTCGCCGGCAAGGTGGGGCTTCCCGTCGTGGCGACGCACCCCATCCAGTTCGTGAAGCCCGAGCACTACGACGCGCACGAGGCGCGCGTGTGCATCGCCGAGGGCTACGTGCTGGGCGACGCGCGCCGGCCGAAGGAATTCCGGCCCTCGCAGTACTTCAAGACGCAGGCCGAGATGGCCGAGCTCTTCGCGGACCTGCCCGAGGCCCTCGAGAACGCGGTCGAGATCGCGAAGCGCTGCACCTACGAATTCGCGCTGGGCAAGAGCCGCCTGCCGGACTTCCCCACGCCCGGCGGCGAGACGATCGAGGACTACCTGCGCGGGCAGTCCCGTGCCGGGCTCGAGAAGCGCCTCGCCGCGCTCTTTCCGGAAGCCGCAGCGCGCGAGGAGGCCGCGCCGCGCTATCGCGACCGGCTCGAGTTCGAGGCGAAGACGATCATCCAGATGGGCTTCGCGGGCTACTTCCTCATCGTCGCCGACTTCATCAACTGGGCCAAG
The DNA here is from genome assembly GCA_964587315.1 of uncultured Lysobacter sp. GTDB lineage: Bacteria > Pseudomonadota > Gammaproteobacteria > Burkholderiales > Usitatibacteraceae > FEB-7. The sequence continues at coordinate 154 of CAZPLW010000249.1, read as the reverse complement.
TCCAATGGCGTGCCCGTGGGGCCGGGACGCGGCTCGGGCGCGGGATCCCTCGTGGCCTATTCGCTCGGCATCACGGACCTCGACCCGCTGCGCTACGACCTGCTCTTCGAGCGCTTCCTCAACCCCGAGCGCGTCTCGATGCCCGACTTCGACA
>CAZPLW010000248.1:0-6277 GCA_964587315.1 uncultured Lysobacter sp. | reverse complement strand
CGTCTTCACCGCCCTGTCGTTCCTGCCGGCCATCCTGCTGCTCATGACGGCGTTCACGCGCATCGTGATCGTGCTCTCGCTGCTGCGCCACGCGCTCGGGACGCAGACGACGCCGCCCAACCAGGTGGTCATCGGGCTCTCGCTCTTCCTCACCTTCTTCGTGATGTCCCCCGTGGCCGACAGGATCGCCGAGGACGCCTGGAAGCCCTACAACGAGGGGAAGATCCAGATGGCGGAAGCCCTCAAGCGAGGCGAGGCCCCGCTCAAGGCCTTCATGCTCAAGCAGGTGCGCGAGAACGACCTCGCCCTCTTCGCCCGGCTCGCCAAGGCGCCGGCCGACACCAAGGCCGCCGACATGCCCTTTCGCGTGGTCGTGCCCGCCTTCATCACGAGCGAGCTCAAGACCGCCTTCCAGATCGGCTTCATGGTCTTCGTGCCCTTCCTCGTGATCGACCTCGTCGTCGCGAGCGTGCTCATGTCGATGGGCATGATGATGGTCTCGCCCGTGCTCGTGTCCCTGCCCTTCAAGCTCATGCTCTTCGTGCTGGCCGACGGCTGGAACCTGCTCATCGGCTCGCTCGCCGCGAGCTTCGCGACCTGAGGCACGCGCCGTGAACCCCCAGACCACGATGACCTTCCTGATGCAGGCGATGGAGCTCATGCTCGTCGTGAGCGCGCCCCTGCTCGTCTCGATCCTCGCCGTGGGCCTCGCCATCAGCGTGCTTCAGGCCGCGACCCAGGTGAACGAGGCGACGCTCTCCTTCATCCCGAAGCTGATCGTGGCGGCGCTGGTGCTCGTGGCCACGGGCCCGTGGCTGCTCGCGGTGCTGGTGGACTACCTGCAGCGCGTCCTCACCTCGATCCCCACCGCGATCGGCTAGGCGCCCGCGCGTGATCTCCTTCACCACGGCGGAGCTCGAGGCGCTCATCACGTCGGTGCTGTGGCCGGCCATCCGCATCCTCGCGCTCTTCGCGACGGCGCCCGTGCTCTCGCACCGCGCCATCCCGCGCCCGGCCAAGGTGGGGCTCGCCCTCGCCATCGCCTTCGTGCTCGCGGCCGTGCTGCCCGCCCCGCCCCGGGTCCCGCTCGCCTCCGGCGCCTCGTTCTCCCTCCTCGCCCAGCAGGTCGCCATCGGCGCGACCCTGGGATTCGCCGTGCGCCTCGCGCTCGCCGCCATCGAGATGGCCGGCGAGGTGATCGGCCTGCAGATGGGACTGTCGTTCGCGGGATTCTTCGACCTGTCCAACCCGCAGGGCGCCAACGCCGCGGGCAGCCTCCTCGGGCTCGCCGCGACGCTGCTCTTCCTCGCCATCGACGGCCACCTGCTCGTCATCGGCGCGCTGGCCGAGAGCTTCAACGCCTTTCCCGTGGGCGAGTTCCCGCGGCAACTGGTCGCCACCAGCGAGTTCGCGAAGATGGGCGGGCAGATGTTCGCCACCGCGCTCTCGCTCGCGCTGCCCATGATCACGGTGATGCTGTTCGCCAACCTCGCGCTCGGGGTCATCGCCCGCGCCGCGCCCCAGCTCAACATCTTCTCCCTGGGCTTCCCGTTCACGATCCTGCTGGGCCTGTGCTCGCTCTACCTCACGATGCCCTACCTGGCCGAGCCCCTGCAGCGGACCTTCGAGGCGAGCTTCGCGATCTTCATGCGATAGCGCGGCGCGGCGTTGCAGGCAAGGTCGATGGTGAGGCGGCGGAAAAGGCGATCGACGATCGTCCGCCTGCGCTCGTACGCCACGTCGCTCGACGCGACGCGGTGCCCTCGAATCGAAAATATTCCCCGGCGGCTGCGGAACTCGCGGCCTCTAGCGATCGAACGCGCGAAAGCCGCGTTCGATCCTTGCACACTCAGACAGTCCTCGCCGAAACCCCGGGGAAATTTTCGATATCTCGGCTCGATCGAAGTTGGACGATCGTCGATCCCCTTTCCCGCCGCCGGAACCATCGGGGCTGCGGTGAGCAAGTCAGTGCCGAGGCGAGCGGCACCGGCATCACTCGACGACGATCGCGTTTCGCGACACGGCCGCCGGAGGACGATGCCGAGGCATCCGCCAACTTCGGGCCAGCCGAGATGTCGGAAAAATTTCCGGGGTTTCGGCGAGGACTGTCTGAGCGTGCAAGGATCGAGCGGATGGGGCTTCCGCTCGATCGCCAGGGGCCGCGAGTTCCGCAGCCGCCGGGAATTTTTCCGACTCGAGGGCACCGCGTCGCGTCGAGCGACGTGGCGTGGGCACGCAGGCGGCGGATGCCTCGGCATCGTCCTACGGCGTCAATCCAACCGCCAGATAGCCCTCGGCATCGTCCTCCGGCGAACTGCCAGAACCTACCTGCCGATCACCTGCATTGCGATTCGCACCGCCGGGCGATATCCGCCTGGGTCAGCGGCCCGCCGTCCCACGAACGGGCATCGGAGGGGATGTAGCACGTGCAGACGTTGATGGAGGTATTCGCCGTCACCCGCGACACGGTCGAGTACTTCGGGGCCTGCGAGGACGGCGTGCCGTAGGCGTTGGCCCACGGGTTCTCGTTCTGGGCGCGCCAGGAGGTCGGTCCCGGGGGCGCGGGCTCGTAGGCCGGGCGCTTGTAGGCGGTGCGGAAATCCGACAGCAGGGCGGCGACGACGCGCCATTCGGCCAGCTCGCGCTCGCGGCGAAGCTGCTCGGCCAGGGAGTAACCCGAGTAGCCGTACGTGTAGCCGTAGCTGTCGTACTGCGCGGCGGCCGGAACGGCGGCGGCGAGCCCGATGGCGGCGGCGAGGAAAGTGAAGGCGGCACGCGCGGAAATCATGATCCGGGACCTGTGGGTGGCAATCTCAGGAGCATCGTAGCGCGGCGCCCCGGCCCGTGCTGTGAGATACGTCACAGGCGGGCAGGAAAAGGGGCGCCTCGGAAGGCGCCCCGGGGGGCTGTTGCGGTCCCCCGCCTGGCCTGCCCTCCTGCCGCGAGGGCGGTCAGTTGATCGGCAGCCGGTGGGCTGGTGCGCCGGTCGTCTTGGGCAGGGTGAGCATCAGCACGCCGTCGGCGAACTTCGCCTCGGCACGGCCGACGTCCACGTCCATCGGCAGCGTGAAGGCACGGGACATCGTGCCGACATACCGCTCGCAGCGCAGAACCTTGCCGTTCTTCTCGTCCGTCTTCTCGCGGCGCACTTCGGCCGCGATCGACACCACGTTGCCGTCCACGTCCACGCGGATGTCTTCCTTGGCGACGCCGGGCATGTCGGCCTTCACGGTGTAGCGGTCGGCGTTTTCCTCGACGTCCACCTTGATGGTGGGAGGAGCGGCTTCCGTTTCCATCCAGACGGGCGGCATCATGCCCTTGAAGACACCCGGAACGTTCGACTCGAAGAGGCTGAATGGCCTGAGGGTTCCCATGGCATCCTCCGTTCCGGTGATCGCGACGGCGTCACCTCCACCGCCGCACGGCGCGGATGAGGCACCGCGCCGTGGATACAGTGTGGCGCGGCGCCGCCGGCGCGAGTTGCCGGGGGTCAAGCCACTGCGAAAAAAAGCGGGCGGGCGGGCGCTATCATGGACTTCCGATTCCTCACGGTCCCCAGATCCCATGGCTTCCGGCAAGCGTCTCTCCGAAAAGTGGTTCCAGCGCGGCCTCTGGCTGGTCGCCTTCGCCTTCGCGTGGTTCCTCACCGGGCTGGGCGGGGCGATCGTGAACGACCTGCCGAAGGTCGAGCGCGTGCGCGGCGTGGAGGACTTCGTCGATCGCGGGCAGTACGAGCGGCTCAAGGCGTCGTCGGAGTCGGCGCGCCAGGCGCGCACGGCGGCGCAGGCCGATCTCGACCAGGCGCGGCTCGCGCTGCAGCGCGCGCAGTCGGACACGCGCGAGGCCCGCGAAGGGCTGGGCAACGCGATCGCCTCGAAGAAGGCCACGGAGAGCGCGGCGGGCGACCCGGACATCCGCCAGCGCAGCATCGTGCTCGACAACCTCCTGTCGCAGGAGCGCGCGGCCCTCGCCCTGGTGCAGTCTTTCGACAAGGCGCTGCTCGACGCACGCCAGCAGGACGATCGCGCGGGCGCGGCCATGCGGGAGATGCAGCAGGGCGCCCAGTCGCAGGTGGACGCGGACCGGCGAGCGCAGGAACTGCGCGTCTTCGGTTACCGCCTCGCCCTCACGCTGCCCCTGCTCGTCGTGGCGGGCTGGCTCTTCGCGAGGAAGCGCCAGGGCCCGTACTGGCCCTTCGTGTGGGGATTCATCCTCTTCGCGCTCGTGGCGTTCTTCGTCGAGCTCGTGCCGTACCTGCCGAGCTACGGCGGCTACGTGCGCTACGGGGTGGGCGTGATCGTGACGGTGCTCGTGGGCCGCTACGCCATCGTCGCCCTCAACCGCTATCTCGAGCAGCAGCGGCAGGTCGAGTCCCGGCCGGAGGCCGAGCGGCGCCAGGAGCTCGCCTACGACGTGGCGCTCGCGCGCCTCGCCAAGGGCGTGTGCCCGGGATGCGAGCGCGCGGTGGACCTGAAGGACGAGCGCGTCGACTACTGCCCGCACTGCGGCATCGGGCTCTTCGACCGGTGCGGTCACTGCGCCGGACGCAAGAGCGCCTTCGCGATGTACTGCTTCGCCTGCGGCTCGCCGGCCCGCGCCGCTTCGCAGGGCGCTTCCGCCGCCCCGGGCAATGCCGCCGGCGACTGAACCCCTGGCCCCCGCTTTCCGACCACACGGGAGAGACGACATGAACGCACGCCCTATCCTTCTCGCCACGGCGCTGGCCCTCGCCGGCTGCGCCAGCACGAGCCTCACCTCGAAGTGGGCCGATCCCTCCCTGGGCTCGACCCGCTTCGAGCGCATCGCCGTCGTCTTCCAGCATCCCGACAACGCCTTCCGGCGCTCGCTGGAGGACGCCATGGCCGGGTCGGTGCCGAACGCGACGCCCGCCTACCGGTTGCTCGACGACGCCGACATCCGCGACGAGAAGCGCTCCGCCGAGAAGCTGAGGGGCGCCGGCTTCGACGCCGTGGTCCTGATGCGCATCGTGAGCCTCGACAAGGAAGTGACCTACGTCCCGGCGACGATGAACGGCCCCGCGATGCCCTACGGGCGCATGCGCGGCGGCTATTCCTACGGCTGGAGCCAGGTGTACGAGCCCGGCTACCTGCGCACCGACAAGGTCCTCGTGGTCGGCACGAGCGTCTACGCGCTCGCGACGGAGAAGCTCGTCTGGACGAGCCGCTCCGAGACCTTCAATCCCGGCGACGTGCAGTCGATGGTGAAGGACGTCGTCGCGGCCAACGCGAAGGCCGTGCGGCAGGAACTGGGACGGTAGGCGCGACCGCCGCGCGATCCCGGGACCGTCTTGCGCGGCCCTCAGGCCGCCTGGTGCCGCGCGCTTCCCGAATGCGTCTCGAGCGGGAAGGACTCGCGGATGGCGAAGAGCGCGAGCATCACGTCCTGCGCGTCGTCCATCGGTCGCTCGGGCGGCAGGCCCAGCAGCCCGTCGAGGATGGGCTGGACGGGCAGCAGCGCGACCGGCAGCCGCGAGCCCTCGCGTAGCGCCTCGCCCGTCTCGCCCGCGGTGGCGCGATCGGCGATCGCGCGCTCGCCGGTCAGCATGGCGTGCAGCAGGCCGCCGAGGGCGGCGTAGTCGCGGCGCGGCGGCACGGACGGCAGGTCGGGCGACGCGAGGCGGTGCTCGACGCGGCGCGTGACGTTGAAATCGGTGAGCACGAGCGCGTCCTCGCCGCGGAAGCGGAAGCTCTCCAGGCCGAGCCCGCCGTGCACGATGCCCGCCTGGTGCAGCGAATGGACCGCCATGCAGGCCTGCGCGAGGGCGTTGAGCGCGCGCCCGACCGTGAGGCCGCCGCGGATGGACTCGCCCAGCGTCGGCCCCTCGAGATGCTCGAGCGAGACGAAGCCCCCGTGGTCGGTGGAACCCACCTCGTAGAGCGCCGCGACGTGGCGGTGCAGCACCTCGGCGAGCTTGCCGTACTCCGAAAGATAGGCGTCGAGGAACGCGGAGGGCACCGCGGCGAGTCGCACCCACTTGATGACCTCGGGACGCCCGTCGCCGTCGGCGCGGGCGAGCCAGGTCTCCACGCGCTCGCCGCGGCGAAGCTGCCGCTCGACCGTGCGGCCGGGCACCGACGGGCGCTCGGCGGCCACGGCGCGGCCAGGCCGCACGACCCGCGTGCGCTCGGCCGTCGCCGAATCCACGTCGCCAGCGAGGCGCGAGAGCAGCGTGTTGGCCACGAGCGCCTCGCGCACCTCGCCGATTCGCGCGAGATCCGAGGCCCCGCCCGCCCCCGGCGCGTAGGCCCCGATCCTC
>CAZPLW010000247.1:0-6282 GCA_964587315.1 uncultured Lysobacter sp. | reverse complement strand
CTCGCCGTCGAGCGCGGGACCGACCGCGCGCCCCGCCCACAGCGTGCGCACGATCGCGAGCGCGACGCCCGCGCCGATCGCCGCGAGGCCACCGAGGAAGAGCGCGTTGTCGATCACGGGAATGTAGTTCGCGAGCACGGGCACGGCCGGGCCCGCGAGCGGCGCCACGCACAGGGCCAGCGTGCCCGCCGCGCACAGCGCGAGGGAAGCGCGCGCGAGCGCGAGGCCGCGGCCATCGCAGGCGAGGCTCCAGAGGACGCCGGCGAAGGCGAGGAACCACACGAGCACCGAAAGGTCGACGTGCGCGACGAGCGCGACCTGGAAGAAGTTCGCGACGGGGACGACTTCCTTCAGCCCGGGCGTGCGCGCGAGCACGAGCAGCAGCGAGAAGACGCCCGATCCCACGAGGGCCGCGATGCCCAGCGCGAGCCAGGCGGAGGCGAGGCGCGCGCTCGTCCCGCGCTCCACGCGAAGACGGTAGTCGGCCGCGGGAGTCGCGAGCGAGGCGGGACGGGTGAGGGAAGTCGGATGGCTAGCCATGACGGGGCTCCTGGCGGCGGGGCGGCAGCCCCGGTGGGGCGGCGCCCGGTTGCAGGCGCCGCAGGTGGTGGCGGAATTCCTCGAGCTCCGCGCGAAGGCGTGCGCCGTCGGTGCGGCCCGCGAAGGCGAGCCTGACTCGCTCCCGCGGCACGCTCGGCCGCAGGGCGGGCGCGCGTTCGCCGGCGAGGCGGGCGATGGCCAGCTCCGAACCGACGCGGAACTCGCAATCGCCTTCGCGGCAACCGGCGACGAGCACCCCGTCGGCGCCGGCGCGCAGGGCGTACTCGATGAAGGAAGGCGGGGTCATCGCGGCGCAAAGCAGTCCGATGGCCACGGTGTCGGGCCGCTCGAGCGAGGCGGTGTCGGCGCCCCAGCGGCAGCCGAAGACGACGATGCGCGCGTCGCCCTCGAGCGTGCGCGCGCGCTGCTCGAGCGCCTCGCGAGCCTCGCCGATGGGAAGCGAGGGCATGTCGATGCCCGTCACGAGGCGCTCGCCCCGGCGGAAGGGCGTCGACGAGGGGCAGGCCCCGGTGCAGATGCCGCAGCCGGCGCAAAGGCCGGGATCGACGCGCGCCTCGCGCGGATGCGCGCGGCCGTCGCTGCGCGGGACCATCGTCACCGCGCCGAAGGGGCAGTCGGCGAAGCAGCGCGCGCAGCCGTTGCAGTTCGCGAGGTTCACGCGCGCGGCCGGGGCGCGGGGGATGCGCGAGGCGAAAGGCATCGCGGCGAGCACGGCGAACGCGGCGAGCGCTACGGCCCAGAGCCCCCCGGGCGAGAGCGCGGCCATCGCCGGGTGCGCGAAGAGGTAGAACCAGTCCACGGGCAGGCGAGACGGAATGCGCGAGAGATCCGCGGGCGGCAGCAGTTCGAGGGGCACCGCGAGCGAAAGCGCCGCCAGCGCGGCGAGCGTCCCGGCGGCCAGGGCCCGCGGCGGCTGCGTGCGCGCCGGGCTCACGCGCTGGATGTGCGCCCACATCGTGGCGAGCAGCGCGAGCGGGATGCCGATGTGCAGGAAGATGAAGAGCGAGAACAGGCGGTCGTTCACCTGGCCGGCGTCGATCACGTTGCGCGTCAACGCGCCGTCGAAGAGGGGGATCGCGTCGAGCCACTCGGTGGTCGCGGTGAGGCTCCAGAGCGCGAGCTGGTCCCACGGCAGCCAGTAGCCGCCGATGCCGGCCGCCAGGAGCGGCAGGGGCAGCAGGACGCCGGTGACCCACGCGTGGCGCCGGAAGGTGGCGTGGTGGCGCCGCGCCAGCTCGCGCACGAGGTGCGCCGCGACGACCACGACCATCGCGTCGGCGCTGTAGCGGTGCAGGGCGCGGGCGAAGGCGCCGAGGGGAAAGTCGCCGCGGTCGAGGGCGGCCACGCTGGCCCAGGCCCCGGTGGCGCTCGTGTCGAAGGCGACGTAGATCCAGATGCCCGACGCGGCGCACACCCAGAAGCAGAAGAAGGCGAGGGCGCCCAGGTGCCGCCACGGGTTGAGCCGCTGGCCGAACGCGCGGTCGAAGCCTCCCTCGAGGCGCTCGAGCGCGAGGCCGGCGGGGCCGGGGCCGGGCAGGGGGGTGGCGAGCGCGGCCATGGCCTAGCGCAGGAGGATGCTGCCCTTGCCGGGCGCGAAATCCACAACCAGCACGCGGCCGGCCTCGAGCGTCACGGACTCCTCGCGGACGCGATCGAACGTCCCGGCCGCGTCGTCCGCGAGCGCCACGCGCAGGCGATGCACGCCGGCCGGCACGGCGAGGCGCCGGTAGGCGACGGACGCGCCGTCGCGGGAAAGGCCCGAGGGAACCGCGACGATGTCCGCGATGACGGCGCCGTCGAGTTCCACCTTCACGCGCACCGGCGCCCGTTCGCGCGGGCAATCCTCGGCCGCGCGCATGTTGGGCGCGAGCTTCGCGAGTTCCTCGGGCGTTCGCACGTGGCACGCGCTCTTCCTCTGGCCCGCGTGATTGAGCGAGATGCGCAGCAGCGCATGGCCGGGGGCGATCGGCTCGAACGCGGGCGACGTGGAGAAGCAGCCGATGAACGCGGCGAAGGCCGCGTAGAGCGCCGCCTGCGAGGCGATGCGAAGGCCCGCGTTCACGGCCGCCCCCCGAGGCGGACGAGGTCGGCTTCGCGCGAGTCGATGCGCGGCGCGAGGCGGAAGGCATCCGAGAAGCAGTCGTCCGGCGTGAGGCCGTGCGAGGTGAACGCCGGGTGGGCCGCCTCCACCATCTTCACCGAGCCGCACGCGTAGATCTGGTGGCCGGCGAGGTCGGGATAGTCCGCGAGGATGGCCTCGTGCACGAGACCCGTGCGCCCCGTCCAGCCGTCCTCGGGCGCGGGCTCGGAGAGCACCGGCACGAAGCGGAAGTTCGCGTGCTCGCGCGCCCAGCGCTCGGGGAGATCGCGCAGGTACATGTCCGACAGGCGGCGCGTGCCCCAGTAGAGGACCATCTCGCGCTTCAGGCCCGTGTGCAGCGCGTGCTCCACCATGCTCTTCACGGGCGCGAAGCCGGTGGCGCCGGCAACGAAGAGGATCGGCTTGTCGCCGCGCTCGCGCAGGAAGAAGGAGCCCACCGGGCCCTCGAAGCGCAGGACGTCGCCGACCCTCATCGACTCGAAGACGCGCGTCGTGAACTGGCCGCCGGGGATGAGCCGCACGTGCAGCTCGATCGGCCCACCCTCGTGCGGCGCGGTCGCGAAGGAGAAGCTGCGCTTCTGCCCGTCCTCCAGCAGGACGTTCAGGTACTGGCCGGCGTAGAAGGCGATGCGCTCGCCGCCCTCGGGCTCGAGCCTCACGCGCATCACGTCGGGCGCGAGGCGGTCCAGGGCGACCACGCGCGCGGCGTGGACGCGGGCGGCCGGCCGGGACTGCGCCGTCGGCTCGTACTCGATCTCGACGTCGGTGCGCGGCTTGGCGACGCACGCGAGCACGCGGCCGGCGGCACGGTCGGCCTCCGGGAGCGCGCTCGCCTGGTGCGGCCCGAGTTCGACCTCCCCGTGCAGCACCGTGCACTTGCACACGCCGCAGCCGCCGTTGCGGCAGTCGAAGGGCATGGCGAGCCCCTCGCGCAGGCACGCGTCGAGCAGCGTCTCGTCCTCCTTCACCGGCACGATGCGGTTGTCGGGAAGGGCGAGGATGTGGAAGGCGCGCACCCCGCGCCGCCCGAACTTCGGGGGCAGCCAGGGCGCCAGGAAGGCCAGGAGGGTCGCGGCGAGGACGACGGCCCAGGTGGCGGCGGGGGACCACGCGTAGACGAGCGCGTAGGCGGGCAGGTAGAACCAGTCGAATCCGAGCGAGGAGGCGACGGCGGAGAGGTCCGCCGGGCCCTGCGAGAGCGCCGGCTTCGCGAGCGAGAGGACGACCATCGCCGCGAGGCTCGCCGCCATCACCTCGCGAGGCGGCAGCGTCTTCGCGCGGGGCACGCGCTGCGTGTGGATCCACAGGAGCGCGAGCACGCCGAGGGGCAGCCCGATGTGCAGGAACGAGAGCAGCGAGAAGAACCGGTCGCTCACGCTGGCCGCGTCGAGGAAATTCCTCACCAGCAGGCCGTTGAAGACGGGGAGCGCGTCGAACCACTCGGCGGTCGCGACCACCGTGAACTGCGCCAGCCGGTCCCACGGCAACATGTAGCCGTTGATCCCGGAGGCGTAGACGAGCCAGAGCAGCACGACGCCGCTCACCCACGAGAACCAGCGGAAGCCCCGGTGGCGATCGAAGGCGAAGTGCCGGGCGAGGTGCAGCCCCATCGTGAGCACCATGCCGTCGGAGGCGTAGCGGTGCAGGCTGCGCATCACCCCGCCCGCCCAGCGCTGGCCGTGCGTGAGCTGCTCGACGGAGCGGTAGGCCTCCGTGACGCTGGTGTCGAAGAAGGCGTAGAGGTAGAGCCCGCTCGCGAGCACCACCCAGAAGAGCCAGTAGCTGATCGCGCCGAGGTGATAGAGCGGATTGAGCCGCTCGCCGAAGATCGCGTTGAACGCCGCCTCGGTTCCCAGGAAGAGGCGTTGCAGCAGGCGTTGCAGGAGGGAGAGCACCGGGGTTCCCTCAGCCGGCGCGCAGGCGCCGGTTGCGCCGCCACTCGCGAAACAGGAAGCCCAGCACCGCGATGACGATCGTCGAGCCGGTGAAGAGCTCGAGCACGATGCCGTAGTCGAGCCGGTAGCGGCCGGTGCGCGGGTCGTAGACGGTGCACAGCAGGCGCACGCGCTCGACGATGTCGGCGAGCCCGGGGCGCTCGAGCGGCGTGCCGGTCAGCAGGCTCTTGAGCGGGCCCACCAGCATGCGCACGTCGAAATCCTCGCCGTAGACCTGCGTGGCCACGCGGCCCTGCGCGTCGAGGAGCGTCACCTGCGCGAGGTGGTCGAAACCCCCGGCCGAGGCGGCGAAGCTGAAGCCCATGTCGCGGGTCAGCCCCTCGACGGCGCCGGGATCGGGCGACAGGAAGAGCCAGCCCGCCCGCTCGATGCCCACCTGGCGGCGGAATCCCTCCATCGCCGCGGGCGTGTCGTAGGGCAAGTTGAAGCCGATGCTCACCACGTGGAAGCGCCCGGGTCCCAGCGCGCGGTCCGCCTCGCCCACCGCGCGAGCGAGAAAGCGCGTGGTCGTCGGGCAGGCTTGCGAGCACGCGGTGTAGACGAAGCTCACCACCACGGGTCGGCCGCGAAGGTCGGCGAGGCGCACGCGGCTTCCGTCCGGGGCGGTGAAGGCCTGGTCGGCCACGGACCGGCCCAGGACGCCCTGGCTGCGCTCGAGCGCGGCGGCGGGCTCGAGCGCGGGGGAAGCCGCCGCCGTGGCGACCGAAAGCCCGAGGACGAGCGCCGCGGCCGGCAGCCGCGCTCGTGCCGGGGGCGTGGCGCGCATCGTCAGCCCCGCAGGGCCGCCTCGACGAGGATCGCGGCGAGGAGCAGGGAGAGCTGGGCGAGGGAGACGCGGAAGCACTTCCTCGCGTTGGCCCGCGTGGGCGAGGCGCGAAGCCGGGCGGCGGCCCACAGGAACCACGCGCCGCCCCCGACGGCGCAGGCCGTGTACAGGGCGCCCAGCCCGTACGCGGCGGGCAGGAGGGTCGAGGCGACGAGGAGCGCGGTGCTGGCGAAAATGATGCGCGCGCCCGTCGCGACGCCCGTCACGATGGGCAACATCGGCGTGCCGGCGGCGCGGTAGTCGTCCTGGCAGGCGATGGCGAGGCTCCAGAAGTGCGGCGGCGTCCACAGGAAGAGCACCCACGCGAGCGAGGCGACCAGCGGGCTCGTCTCGCCCGGCGACACCGCGGCGGCGCCCGCGAGCACGGCGAAGCTGCCGGCGAGACCGCCGACCACGACGTTCCACGCGGTGCGCCGCTTGAGCCACACCGTGTAGACGACGCCGTAGAAGAAGGCCCCCAGGAAGGTGTAGAGGGCCGCGTGCCCGTTGACGGCCACCGCGGCGATGCCCACGGCGATCGCCAGCATGGCGCCGATGACGACCAGCCAGAACGGGCCGTGCGTGAGGCGGCCCGTGACGAAGGGCCGGCCGCGCGTGCGGCCCATGAGAGCGTCGAGGTCGCGCTCGCAGTACTGATTGAACGCGCCGCCCGCCGACGAGGCCACGACGACGCAGGCGACGAGGAGCGCCACCTGCCAGGCCGAGCCCCCCGCGCCGGGAACCGCGAGGGCCCCGGCGAGGGCGGTCGCCCCGATCGTGACGCCGATGCGCAGCTTGAACAGGTTGAGGAAGAGGCGCGTGCGCGAATGCGGCGCGAGCGCCGGGCGGCGGCCCGCGGC
>CAZPLW010000246.1:0-6317 GCA_964587315.1 uncultured Lysobacter sp. | reverse complement strand
TCGCGGAACTCGTGGCCGCGACGCCCGAGGCCTACGGCGACATCGCCGCGCGCATCGCGACCGACGGGCCCTGGCGCGCCGCGCTGCGCGAGGCCATCGCCGCGCGCGTGCCGGCCTCGCCTTTCGCGGACCTTGCCGCGCACACCCGCGCCCTCGAGCGATCGCTCCTCGCGGGCCTTTCCCAGTCGGGCATCAGGATCGACCCATGAGCACTCCCGCCCCCCTTCTCCAGGAAGGCCTCGCCCTGCAGGGCGCGGGCCGCCTCGCCGAGGCGCTGGCGCGCTTCGACCAGTACACGGCCTCGCGTCCCAACGACGCCCTCGGCTGGCAGCACCTCGCGCTCGCGGCGCACCAGGGCGGCGACCTCGCGCGGGCCTGGCGGGCGACCGCCCGCGCGCTCGAGCTGCACGGCAACGACCCGCAGCTGCACCTGCTCGCGGGCAACATCCGCCAGGACCAGGGCGACCTCGACGGCGCCGTGAAGCAGTTCGAGCGCGCCGTGCGCCTCGACCCGAAGTTCGCGCAGGCCCACAACAACCTGGGCATCGTGCTGCAGTCCCTGGGCCGCCCGGAGCCGGCGGCCCACGCGTTCCGCGCCGCCGTCGAGGCGAAGCCCGACTACATGCGTGCGTGGAACAACCTCGGCTCGACGCTGCTCACCCTCGAGCGGCCGCAGGAAGCCGTGGAATGCCTCAAGCGCGCCCTCGCCATCGACCCGAACTACGCGCACGCGCACCTGAACCTCGGCTTGCACGAGCTCGCCTCGGGGCGGCACGCCGAGGCGGAGACGACGCTCAAGCGCGCCGTGGAGCTCGAGCCGCGGCTCTCCGACGCGCACTTCGGCCTGGGCCGCCTGTACCGCGAGCGCTTCGACCTCGACCGGGCCGAACAGTCCCTGCGCCAGGCGGTCCAGCTCAATCCCCGCGCGGCCGACGCGCTCCTCGCCCTGGGCGAGACGGTGGCGGAGAAGGGCCAGCGCGCGATGGCGATGGAGTGCTACCGGCTCGCGCTGCAGGCGCGGCCCAAGAGCGTGCGCGCGCGCATGGGCCTCGCCCTCACGCTGCCGCAGCTCTACGCGAGCGGGCAGGAGGTGGACGCCCTCCGCCAGCAGTACGACGCCGGTCTCGCCGCGCTGGAGCAGGGCATCGGCGGCTGGCTGAAGGACCTGCACCCGGGCGAGCGCATCGGCACCGCCCAGTGGAACAATTTCTACCTCGCCTACCAGGGACGCGACGACCGCGCCCTGCAGGAGCGCTTCGCGGGCTTCCAGCGCGCGATCCTCGAGACCGTGATGGGCCCGTTCTACCAGCCCCTCGCGAGGAAGCCGCGCGCGGGGCGGCGCCTGCGCGTGGGTTTCGTCTCTAGCTTCTTCTACCACTGCACCGCCGGCAACTATTTCAAGAGCTGGGTGACGAAGCTCGATCCGGCGCAGTTCGAGACGCACGTCTTCTCGCTGCACCTGAATCCCGACGCGGTGACGCGCGAGATCCAGCAGGCCGCCGCGAGCTTCAAGCAGGGCGCCTGGTCCTTCGTCGGGCTCGCGCAGGCGCTGCGCGACGCGGACCTCGACGTGCTCATCTACCCCGAGCTGGGCATGCACGCGCGCGTCTACACCCTCGCGTCGCTTCGCCTCGCGCCGCTGCAATGCGCGGGCTGGGGCCACCCGGTCACCTCGGGCCACGCGAACATCGACGTCGGCTTCTCGAGCGCCGTGATGGAGCCCGAAGGCGCCGAGCGCCACTACCGCGAGCGCCTCGTGCGCCTGCCGGGCATCGGCACCTGCTACCCGCGCCCCGCGATCCCCGAGCCGGTGCCCCGCGCCGCCCTGGGGCTCCCGGACGACGCGATCGTCTACCTCTTTCCGCAGTCGCTCTTCAAGGTGCACCCGGACAACGACGAGCTGCTGGTGGAGATCCTCGCGCGCGAGCCGAAGGCCATCGTCGCGATGTTCCAGTCGCGCCACGCGCCCATCACGAACCAGTTCGTCGACCGTCTCTCGCGCCGCTTCGCCGCGCGCGGCCTGCCCACCGCCGGGCGCATCAAGCTGCTGCCCAACGTGCCGCACGCCGACTACCTGCGCGTGAACCTCGCCTGCGACGCCATGCTCGACTCGCTCTACTGGTCGGGCGGCAACACCTCCCTCGACGCGCTCGCCTGCGGCCTGCCCGTGGTGACGCGGCCCGGCGAGTTCATGCGGGGCCGCCAGAGCGCGGGCATGCTCTCGCTCCTCGCCATTCCGGAGCTGGTGGTCGATTCGAACGAGGCGTACGTCGAGACGGCCCTTCGCGTCGGCCGCGACCGCGCGTGGCGCGAAAGCCTCCGGGCGCGCATCGCCGAGGCGAGCCACCGGCTCTTCGACGAGGAGGAACCCGTGCGCGCGCTGGGCGACTTCCTGCTCGGCGAATTCCCGGCGTAGGCCCCTTGGCCGCGCTCAACGGGGCAGCCGCCCGCCAGCTCGCGACCGCGACGGCGCACCACCAGGCCGGCCGCCTGGAGGAGGCCCTCGCCGCGTACCGCGCGCTCATCGCGGCGCACCCCGCGCATGCCGAGCTGCGCTACCGGGCCGGCGTCGCCCTCATGGCGCTCAGGCGCTTCGACGAGGCCGAGGAGCAACTGGCGCGCGCCGCGCAGCTCGAGCCCGGCCAGCCCGCCGCCTGGCTCTCGCTGGGACTCGCTCGCCGCGAGATGCTGCGTCACGAGGAAGCGCTCGCGGCGCTCGGGAAGGCGCGCGCGATCGACGCGGCCATCCCGCAGGTGAACGGCCAGATGGGGCTGGTGCTGCGCGAGCTGGGGCGCCTCGACGAGGCGCTCGAGCGCGTGACGGAGGAGGCCCGCCGCCATCCCGGCGTCGCCCGCAACCACAACAACCTCGGCACGACGCTCATCGCCCTGGGCCGCGAGCGGGACGCCGAGGCGGCCTTCCTCGAGGCGGTGCGCGTGGACCGCAACTACGCGACCGCCTACGTCAATCTCGCGGGGCTGCTGCAGAAGCGCGGCGAACTGGCCGGCGCGGAAGCGGCGTGGCGCGAGGTCGCGAGGCTCCTCCCCCGGGACACGCGGGCGCTGCTGCAACTGGGCCTCGTCCTCACCTCGCGCTGGCGGCCGGCCGAGGCCGAACCTTTCCTGCGCCGCGCCTGCGAGCTCGCGCCGGGCGATCCGGAGCCCGCGCGCCTGCTCGCCTACGTGCTCAAGCGCCTCAACCGGGACGGCGAGGCGAAGGACGTGGCGCGCGGCATCCTCGCGCGCGACCCCGCGGACCTGCAGGCGGCCGTCGTCGAGGCGCTCGCGCTGCCCGCCGTGCCGGAATCGGCCGAGTCCGTCACGCGCGCCCGGGAGGCCTACGCGATCGGGCTCGATTCGCTCGTCGCTCGCGAGGCGCTCTTCGCGCGGGATGCGGCGCAGGTCCTCAGGCTGCAGTCCGAGAATTTCCACCTCGCCTACCAGGGCGGCGACGACCGCGAGCTGCAGGCGAAGTACGCGGGCCTTCTCGCCTGGCTGGGCGCGCGCGCCGAGCCCCGCTACTACGCGCCGCGTGCGAAGCGCCGACTCGCGAAGGGCGCGCGCCTGCGCGTCGGGTTCCTGTCGGGCTTCTTCCGCGACTGCACCGCGGGCAAGTACTTCCGCAGCTGGACCGCGGGGCTCGACCGCGCGCGCTTCGAGGTGTTCGTCTACTACACCGCGTACATCCGCGACGCGTTCTCGGAGGCGCTGGCGAAGGAGGTCGAGCACCATCGCCACATCGTCGACACCGTGCCGCGCATCGCGGACGTGGTGCTCGCCGACGCGCTCGACGTGCTCGTCTTTCCCGACGTGGGCATGGACACCTCGAGCTACCTCCTGGCCGGGATGCGGCTCGCGCCCGTGCAGTGCGCGGGCTGGGGACACCCGGTGACGACGGGGCAGGCCGCCATCGACCACTACCTCACTTGCGGCGCCATGGAGCCCGAGGGCGCCGAGGCCCACTACACGGAGCGGCTGGAGCGGCTGCCCGGCATCGGCACGCGCTACTCGCGTCCGGGACCGGGCTCGGGCAAGTCGCGCGCGGAACTGGGCCTGCCGCCCGAAGGCACGCTCTACCTCTGCCCGCAGTCGCTCTTCAAGGTGCACCCGGACAACGACGCCCTCTTCGCGCGGGTGCTCGAGGAGGATCCGGCGGGGCGGCTCGTGTTCTTCGAGGACCAGGATCCGCCGCTCACCCGCGACTTCCGCGCGCGCCTCGCCCGCGCCCTGGCCGCACGCGACGTGAGCGAGTCCCGGGCCGTCTTCCTCGGCCGCGCGGGCCACGCCGACTACCTGCGCGTGAACGCGCTGGCCGACGCGATGCTCGACACGCTGCACTGGTCGGGGGGCAACACTTCCCTCGACGCGATCGCCATGGGCCTGCCCGTGGTGACGCTCCCGGGCGCCTTCATGCGCGGCCGCCAGAGCGCCGCCATGCTGGGGCTCGCGGGCGTGCCCGAGCTCGTGGCGAAGGATGCGGACGATTACGTGCGCCTCGCCGTGCGCCTCGGGACGGATGCCGCCTGGCGGGCCGCGGTGCGCGGGAAGCTGGCGGAGGGCGCCCCGCGCCTCTTCGACGACCCGGCGCCGGTCGAGGCCCTGGCCCGCTTCCTCGAGGGGCTCCACGAGCCCCGGGGCTGATTTCCCGCCATGGACTGGCATCTCGGGGGCCTTTTCCTCTCTGCCTTCGTCTCCGCCACGATCCTGCCGGGCAATTCCGAGATCGTCCTGGCGGCCGTCCTGAAGGCCGGCGCTTCCGTGCCCCTGGCCTTGCTGGTGGCGACCGTCGGCAACACCCTCGGCGGGCTCACCACGTACCTCCTGGGGCGCGTCGTGCCCTCGAAGGTGAGGGAGGGCCCCGCCCTGGCCCGGACGCGCCGCTACGGCCCCGCCTTGCTGCTCCTGTCGTGGGTTCCCGTGGTCGGCGACGCGTTCTGCGCGGCGGCGGGGTTCCTGAGGCTTCCCTGGCCGGCCTGCACCCTCGCCATGGCGGCCGGGAAGCTCGCCCGGTACGCCGTCGTGGCCCAGGCCATCGCACTTTCCTGAAGGGGGGTGCCCCCCGGGGATGGGACCAAAGGGCTTCCTTGCGTTCCCGCAAGCCGGGGTCAATGCTGCATTGCGGTAAAATCGCTATCCCCCCGAGACCGCCCACGGCGCCCCCGCCCGCGACATGACCGCCCGTCTTCGCGAAATCCCGTACAACTACACCTCGTTCTCCGACCGCGAGATCGTGATCCGCCTGCTCGGCCGCGAGGCCTGGGCCCTGCTGGACGAGTTGCGGGCCCAGCGGCGCACCGGCCGGTCGGCGCGCATGCTCTACGAGGTGCTGGGCGACATGTGGGTGGTGGACAGGAACCCCTACCTCCAGGACGACCTCCTCGACAACCCGAAGCGCCTGGCGATGCTGGTCGAGGCCATGCGCCATCGGCTGGGCGAGATCGATCGCCGGCGCGAAGCCGACGGCAGCGACCTCGACCGCAGCGCCCTGGTGTCGAAGCTGCTGGAGGCGGCCCACCGGGCGGTCGACGGCTTCGGGCAGGGATTCGAGGAGACGCGCAAGCTCCGCCGCCGCGTCCTCAGGCGCCTCTCGTCCATCACGCGCAAGGACAACGTCGCCTTCGACGGCCTGGCGCGCGTCTCGCACGTCACCGACGCCACCGACTGGCGCGTCGAGTACCCCTTCGTGGTGGTGTCGCCCGACACCGAGGAGGAGTGCGCGCCCCTCGTGAAGGCGCTGGTGGAGCTGGGCCTCACGATCATCCCGCGCGGCGGCGGCACAGGCTACACGGGCGGGGCGATCCCCCTGGACCGCCGCTCCGCCGTCGTGAACACGGAGAAGCTCGACTTCCTGCGCGACGTCGGCAAGCAGGCGCTTCCCGGCGTCGAGGCCCCCGTGGACGTGATACACGTGGGCGCGGGCGCCGTGACGCGCCGCGTGATGGAGGCGGCCGAGCGCGCGGGCCTGGTGTTCGCGGTCGATCCCACGTCGGCGGACGCCTCCTGCATCGGCGGCAACATCGCCATGAACGCCGGCGGCAAGAAGGCCGTGCTCTGGGGCACCGCCGTCGACAACCTCGCCTCCTGGCGCATGGTGACGCCGCAGGCCGACTGGATCGAGGTCGAGCGCCTGGACCACAACCTCGGCAAGATCCACGACGCCGCGGTCGCGCGCTTCCGCGTCCGCCGCTACGAGGCCGACGGCCGCACGCCCAAGGGCGAGGAGATCCTCGAGCTCGAGGGTCGGCGCTTCCGCAAGGAAGGCCTGGGCAAGGACGTCACCGACAAGTTCCTGTGCGGCCTGCCGGGCATCCAGAAGG
>CAZPLW010000245.1:0-6362 GCA_964587315.1 uncultured Lysobacter sp. | reverse complement strand
CCGGCCGAGGGGCGGCTCGCGGGGGCCCCCGGCGGGCGGGCGCCGCGCACGCAGTGGGGGTGGAAGGGAAGGAAGCCGCCCCCGATGGGCACGAAGAGCACGCCGCCGCCCACGCCGGCCGGCACGGCGATGATGCCGAGCACGAAGCACACGGCGAAGAGCGGGAGGGGCCAGCCCCACCAGGGCATCGCGCCGGCGGGCGCCTCCGGCAGGGCGGCCGCGGCATCGGCCGCGAGGGCCTCGGGGCAGGCGAGCGCGAGGCCGGCGAGGAGGGCGAGGCGAAGGTACGGCGACCGCGCGGTCATGTGCACCGGTGAATTGTCCGTCGAGGCGGGGGAACGCGTCCAGCCCGCGCGGGTTTCGGATCGAAACGAATGCCCGCGGGGCGGACGCCGGATGTCGTCCTCGGGAAACATCCGGGGCGCGGAAGGCGCCGAACCCCTCCCACCAGCAAGGGCAGTGCCAGAGGCGCGCCGCGGGGCGAATCGCGTTCGCGCGCCTCACGGAGGCACCGCACCCGGTTAAGATGCGCCTTTCCCGCATCGAATCGGCTCGCCCCTCCCCGCCGTCCATGTCGTCCCGCATTCCCCATCGCCTCGAGGATCCCGCGCCGGCCGACAACGGCTCGCGAGGCGGCGGCATGGCGGTCGTGCCGAACCTGCGCGAGACGCTCATGCCGTTCGCGGACAGCGTGCCGTGGCCGGTGGTGGTGGTGGACGAGGCGGGGCTCGTCCTCTACACGAACGAGTCGATGCGCGCGGCGGGCCGGCCGGTGCCGGACAAGGGCCGGCGCGACCTCTCGCACCTCTTCCCCGAGTACTTCGCCGCGATGCGCGGCGCGCCCGCGCCCTGGCTCGTGCAGCAGGAGTTCGTGGTGACGCGCAGCGTGGCGCCCAGCCTCGAGATCCACGAGCACGTGTGGGTGCGCCGCCTGCCCAAGGGCGCGTGCCTCATCGTCGTGGACGAGACGCGCCTGCACCACCTGGAGAGCGCGCACGCGCAGACGGCGCGCCTCGCCTCGCTCGGCTTCATGCTCGCGAGCGTGAGCCACGAGATCGGCAACCCGCTCACCGCCATGCACACGATGCTGCAGGTGCTGCAGTCCAAGCGCAACGTCGTGCGCGAGGACCTGGAGCGCGGCATCCGCAGCGTCGCCTCGAACGTGCGCCGCATCGTCGCCATCACGCGCAAGCTCAACGCCTTCGCGCGCGCGAGCACCGATTCGGCCGCGCTCTTCGCCGTCGACACCGCCATCGAGGAGGCCGCCGTGCTCCTGGGCCACGACAGCCTGGGCGAATCGGTGCAGCTCATCCACGAGCCCTGCGCCGGGGCGTGGACCTTCGGGCACGTGGACCAGCTGCAGCAGGTCTTCCACAACGTCTTCCTGAACGCGGCCCAGGCGATGCACGGCGCGGGGACCATCTGGGTGCGCTCGCGCGTGCTCGAGCGCAGCCTCGAGATCTCCATCCGCGACTCGGGACCGGGCCTGGCGGAGGACGCGAAGGCCCGCGTGTTCGACCCGTTCTTCACCACCAAGCCGAGCGGCGAGGGCACGGGCCTGGGGCTGGCGATCAGCTACGAGATCGTGCACGAGCACCAGGGCTCCATCGTCGCGGGCAACCATCCGGACGGCGGGGCGGTCTTCACGGTGACGCTGCCGCGCCACGCGGGGCCGGTCGCGTGAGGGGCGGCCCGGCCGCCGCGGGCCAGGCCCTGCGCCTGCCCAAGCTGCTCGTGGTCGACGACGACGAGGGCATGCGCGCGGGCATCGAGATGCTGCTGCGCGACCAGCCGTACGACGTCACCTACCGCGCCTCGCTCAAGGAGGCGCACGAGGCCCTCGCCGGCGACGCCTTCGACCTCGTGGTGACGGACCTGCGCCTCGGGCGCGACAGCGGCCTCGACGTGATCCGCCAGTCGAAGTCCACGGACCCGGCCGTGCCCGTGATCCTCATGACGAGCTTCTCCTCGCTGGAGAGCGCCATCTCGGCCCTACGCCTGGGCGCGTGCGAGTACATCATCAAGCCCTTCGCGAACGACGAGTTCCTGCACGCGGTCGAGCGCGCGCTCGGCGAGCGGCGCCTGCGCCAGGAGAACGCGGTGCTGCGCCGCAGCCTGCGCAAGGTGCGCGAGCGGAACCCCCTCATCGGCGAGCACGCCTCCATCCGGCGGGTCATGGACATCGTGCGCCGCGTGGCGCCCTCGGACGCCAACGTGCTCATCCTGGGCGAGAGTGGCACGGGCAAGGAGCTCGTGGCGCAGGCCCTGCACTACGACAGCCCGCGCGCGGACGGGCCGCTCGTCACGGTGAACTGCGGCGCCATCCCCTCGGAGCTGGTGGAGGCCGAGCTCTTCGGCCACGCCCGCGGCGCCTACACCGGCGCGGTCACCGCGGGCGAGGGGCTCGTCCGCGAGGCGCACCTGGGCACGCTCTTCCTGGACGAGATCGGCGAGATGCCGCTCGCCACGCAGGTGAAGTTCCTGCGCGTGCTGGAGGAGAAGCAGGTGCGCCCCGTGGGCTCGCGCGAGACCCACCAGGTGGACGTGCGCATCGTGGCGGCCACCAACAAGGACCTGAAGGCGGCCAGCGAGCGGGGCGAATTCCGCGAGGACCTCTTCTACCGCCTCAACGTGATCGACCTCACGATGCCCTCGCTGCGCGAGCGCGGCCGCGACATCGACCTGCTGGCCGACCACTTCGTCGCCCGCTACGCGGCGCGCTTCGGCAAGCGCGTGACGGGCATGGACCGCGAGTTCCGCGCCTTCCTGCACGCCCACGACTGGCCCGGCAACGTGCGCGAGCTGCAGAACCTCATCGAGCGCGCCGTCCTGCTCACGGACCAGGAGGTCCTCAGCCGCACGGACCTGGACGGCGGCCGCCACGCGCGCGCCGCCGAGGCGCCGGCCGAGGGCGACGACTCCCACCCGCTGTCCGTCGAGAACTACATCCGGCAGACGGTGCTCAAGCACCAGGACCAGTATTCGGAGCTGGAACTCGCGAGCCTGCTGGGCATCGGGCGCAAGGCCCTGTGGACCCGCCGGCGCCGCTGGGGACTGCCGCGGCAGGGGCGCCCGGGCAAGGAAGCGGACGAGGGCTGATGACGGAGGGGCTGTTTCCTGGCGAAACGGCCCGAAGCCGGAAGGAACAGGGGCCCGTCACCTAAACCCTTGAAGCACAAGGACAACGATTGTGGTGCGGAAATTGCAATGAGGTCAGGCCGGAACACCGTTTCCCAAAACACACCAACGCCTGAGGAGTGCAAATGACGCAACCCGCCGCCGCCCCCGCCGCCAAGCCGCGCAAGAAGGTCACCATCCCGCAGCTCCGCGAGAAGAAGAAGAACAAGGAGCCCATCGTCCAGCTGGCGGTGTACGACTACGAGAACGCCATCGTCGCGGACCGCCTCGGGATCGACATCCTGTGCGTGAGCGACACCGGCGGCATGGTGCTCTTCGGCCACGAGACGACGACTTCGGTGTCCTTCGAGGAAGTGATGTTCATGGCCCAGGCCGTCAAGCGCGGCTCGCAGTACGGCCTGCGCATGGTCGACATGCCCTACATGAGCTTCCACCTGTCCGAGATGCAGTCGGTCGACAACGCGTCCCAGTACGTCTCGAAGGCCGGCGCCGAGGTGATGAAGTGCGAGGGCAACGTCCACCACGCGCGCAACATCGAGGCCATCATCAAGGCCGGCATCCCGGTCCAGGGCCACATCGGCATCTGCCCGATGCGCATGCCCCAGCTGGGCGGCTTCGCGGCCCAGGGCAAGACCGCCGAGCGCGCCAAGGAACTCGTCGAGGACGCCCGCGCCTTCGTCGACGCCGGCTGCTTTTCGATCATGACCGAGGTCTGCACCTCCGAGGTCTCGCAGTACCTGGCCGAGACGCTCGACGTGCCCGTCATCAGCCTGGGCTCGGGCAGCACCTCGGACGGCGTGCACATCATCGGCTCGGACCTCTTCCACCTCTACGAGAAGCACGTGCCGCGGCATTCCAAGATCTACCGCGACCTCGTGCCCATCCTCGAGGACGGCTACCGCGAGTACATGAGCGACGTGAAGAGCCGCACCTACCCGGGCCCGGAGCACACCGTGTTCATGAAGCCCGAGGAACTCGACAAGTTCTGCAAGATGATGCAGTGGAGCCCCAAGGGAAAGTAGCCGACGTCGCCATGGTGCCTTCCGCCGCCCCTGCCGCCACCGGACACGACGCCGAGAGCATCCTCGCCGGCGTCGCGTTCTTCTCGCGCTTCACGCAGGAGCAGCGGCGGCGGATCGCCTCGAGCGCGCGGCAGGTGAAGTTCCGCGCCGGCCAGCAGATCTACCAGGTCGGCGAGCCCTCGTACGTGTTCTACGTCCTCGTCGACGGGTCGGTGTTCTTCTCCTTCGCCGTGGGCCAGCGCCAGGCGCCGGCCCAGGTGATCGGGCGCGGCGAGGTCTTCGGCTGGGCCGCGCTCGTCGAGGCGGGCACGCCGCGCAACGGCTCGGCCGCCGCCATGACCGACTGCACGGCCCTCGCCTTCGACGGCGGGGAGCTGCTCGCCATGGCCGACGCCGACCACACGCTCGGCTATGCGCTCATGCGCGCCCTGAACAAGATCATCACGGGCACGCTCTGGGCCTTCGTCGCGGGCTAGCGCCCGGCGCGGCGCCTTGCCCGTCCTCACGCCCGAAGTCGTCCTCGCTTCCGCCGCCGTCGGCTTCCTCATCGGGGCCATCGGCATCGGCGGCATCCTGCTGATCCCCGCCCTCGCGGCCCTCGCGCAGCTCTCGCCGCACGAGGCGAGCGCCACCGCGCTCTTCACCTTCGTCTTCACCGGCATCCTCGGCACGGTCCTCTTCCAGAGGAAGGGCAGCATCGACTGGCGCCAGGCGGGCACCGTGTGCGCGGGGGCGATCGTGTTCAGCTACCTCGGGGCCCGCGCGAGCGCGCACGTCTCCGGCCCGGTGCTCATGCGCGTCGTCGCGGTGCTCATCGTGTTCGCCGGCGTGTACGTCTTCTTTCCCGCGAAGCCGCGCCCCGAGGGGGAGTCCGGCCGCCCGCGCACGGGACTGCTGCTCGCCATCGGCGCGGCCTCGGGCTTCGGCTCGGGCTTCTCCGGCGCCGGCGGACCGCTCTTCTCGGTGCCGCTCATGGTGATCGGCGGCTTTCCCGCGCTCACCGCCATCGGCACGAGCCAGGTGCTGCAGGTGTGGTCGGCCGGCGCCGGCAGCGTCGCGCACCTCGCGACCGGCGCGATCCAGTGGCCTCTCGTGCCCGGCATCGTGGGCGGCGAGCTGGCGGGCGTCTTCGCGGGCGTGTGGCTCGCCCATGCCGTGAGCGCGCTCGCGCTGCGCCGGCTCGCGGGCGCCTCGTGCCTCCTCGTGGGCGCGTGGCTCCTCGTGCGGCACTTCTAGCCGTGGACGGGCTCGCCGCGCATTTCGCGGGACGGGGCGTGCGCCTGCTGCAGTTGCCGGACGGGGGAAGCGTGCCCGCGGATTTCGGCGACGCCGCCGCCGAGCATCGCGCGACGCGCGACGCCTGCGGCCTTTTCGATTTCTCCTTCATGGGCGCGTGGGAGATCCGGGGCCCCGGGGCGGCCGCGCACCTCTCGCGCCTGCAGACGCGCGATCTCGCCGCGCTCGCGCCGGGCCGCTGCGCGTACACGCTGCTGCTGCGCGAGGACGGGACCGTCCTGAACGACGCGACGGTGTGGATGATCTCGCCCGAGCGCTACCTGCTCTTCACGGGCCGGCCTTCGGACGGCGGGTGGGTGGCGGGCGATGGCGGGACGCCGGGCGTCCACGTGCATCCGCGCGAGCCCTCGGCGGTGATCGCCTTGCAGGGGCCGGCGAGCGGCGCCGTGCTCGCGGCGCTCGCGGGCTCGGACTTCGTGCGCGGCCTGGGCTACTTCGGCTTCGCGGAGGCGCCGATGCCTGGCGGGCCCTGCCTCGTCGCGCGCCTGGGGTACAGCGGCGAACTGGGCTACGAGATCGTGGTCGAGGCCCCACGCGCGGTGGCGATGTGGCGGGCCCTCGTCGCGGCGGGCGGCGCCTACGGCCTGCGCGAGGCCGGGTTCGCGGCGGCCGACAGCCTGCGCATCGAATGCGGGCACATCCTTTTCCTGCGTGAACTCGCGCGGGACCGGCTGCCCGCGGAGCTGGGTCTGGCGCGGCTCGTCACGTCGGGCGATCCGGCGATGCGCGGCGGCCCGGACCTTCGCCAGTTGGCGGGCGTGCCGCCGGCGAGGCTGGTCGGGGTCGCGTTGGCCGGTTCGCCCGCGCCGGCCGATGCGCCGCCGATCGAGCTCACCAGCGAGGCGGATTCGCCGGCCTGTGGCGGGCGCATCGGGCTGGGTTTCGCGCCGGCCGCGCCGGACCGGG
>CAZPLW010000244.1:0-6364 GCA_964587315.1 uncultured Lysobacter sp. | reverse complement strand
CCGCTCGCGTCGCCCGACAGCCGGCGAGCGTGGATGGCGAGCGGCCCGTCCAGGTCGTCGAGCCGCGCGACGTGCAGCTCCACGGCGCGCGCGCTGGCGAGGAAGCCGGCGCCGGCCGTCCCCTCGACGCCGGCGAGCAGCGCGCCGTGCGCCGCGACGGCCTGGGCCGCGTATTCGATGGCCGCGCACGAGGGCACGAGACCGCCGCAACGAAGCGGATGGCCCGGCTCGCGGTGGCTGCGCGCCGTGCACGCGATCTCCTCGTCGGTCCAGCGGTCGATCCGCTCGAGCAGGTTCATCGCGCCCTTCTGCGGCAATCGCGCGAGCAGCCAGTCGCGATCGCGCTCGCCGCCGTTCACGGGGCCACCTCGATCCGAAGCGCGAGTCCGGGCAGGTACTCGAGGGCCGCCGTCCGGGCGCCGGCCTGCGCGAGAAGCGCGAGAAGCGGGAGGGATCGTGCCGCGGGCACGCCCAGGCGCAGCGCCTCCAGCGCGGCGTGGCCCAGGACGGTGGGCGCCTCGCGCGCGATCGCCGCGTCGAGGCGCATGCCCGGCGCGCCGGGGGGCAGCAGGGCGATGGCCACGGCGAACCCGTCCGACATGGGCCGCGCGGCCTGCAGGGGTTCGGGATAGGGCGAGTCGTAGGCGATGAGCATCACCGGCGCGTCGCCGTCGGCGATTCGCGCGAGCGCCTCCAGCAGCCCCGCCGCGAAGCTCGCGTCGAAGGCCCCGATGCTGTCGGAGGGCCGCATCGAGCGCGACGCGATGCTCCAGTACCCGCTTGGCGCGTTGTGCACGGAGTTGTGGAAGCGCGTGGGCGAGATCTGCCGGTCCTCCGAGGCGAGCGTCTCGCAGATGGCGTGGCAATTGTCGCCGTCGCCGCTCGAGGAGGCGAACACGGTCGCGAAGGCCTCGGGCGGCAGGCCGCTTCGCCGGGCCGCCTCGAAACCTGCGCCGAGCGCGAGCTTCACGTTCGTGCCGCAGCGCCGGCGCTCGACGGGCGGCAGGGCCTCCGGCACCGGCACGACGGTCGGCGAGCGGACGTACGTGGCCGGGTCGAGCAGCGCCGCCCGCGTCGCCTCCCAGTTCGGGAGGCCCGGGCCGGCCACGCCGATGCCCCCGATGCGCGCGGCGAGACTCATCGCGGGGCCTCCGTCGCGGCGCCGAAGACGAGGCTGCAGTTGGAACCGCCGAAGCCGAAGGAATTGCTGATCGCGTGGCGCAGGGCGCGCCGTTCGGTCCGCGCGACGTAGAGGGCCCGCAGTTGCGGGTCCGGCGTCTCGAGACCGAGGCCCGCAGGCACGAAGCCATCGGCCATGGCGATGAGGGCGATCGCCGCCTCGACGGCGCCCGCCGCCCCGAGCGTGTGGCCCGTCGCCCCCTTGGTGGAACTGCACGGCACGCGATCGCCGAAGACCGCGAGGACGGCCTTGTCCTCGGCGGCGTCGTTGGCGGGCGTCGCGGTGCCGTGGAGGTTCACGTAGTCGATGTCGCCCGGCTCGAGGCCCGCGCGCGCGAGGGCGGCGAGCATCGCGGCGCGCGCGCCTTCTCCCTGCGGGTGCGGCGAGGACATGTGATGGGCGTCGCAGGATTCGCCGAAGCCCAGCAGGCGCGGCGCCGCTTCCCGGCCGGGCTGCGCGCGCTCGAGGAGGAAGTACGCCGCCCCTTCGCCGATGGAGATGCCGTCGCGGTTCGCGTCCCACGGGCGGCAGGGGCGCGAGGAGAGCAGCCCGAGCGAATGGAACCCGTAGAGGGTCGTGAGGCAGAGCGTGTCGACGCCGCCCACCACCGCCGCATCCGCGATGCCGGATTCGATCGCCCGCCAGGCCGATGCGAAGGCCTTCGCGCTCGACGAGCACGCGGTCGAATGCGTGAGCGCGGGTCCGGCGAGCGCGAGGCGCTCGCGCACGTACTCGGTGACCGAGTTCGTGTTGTGCGTCTCGCGGTAGCGGTAATCCGCGGGAAGCGCGCCGGTCGCCGCGTCGCGATGCCGGTAGGCGATCTCCGTGGAGAGGATGCCGGCGGTGCTGGTGCCAAGGAATACCCCGATGCGCTCGGCGCCCCAGCGCCGCGCGGCGGCGGCGACGGCATCGGCGAATCCATCCCCGGCGAGCGCCAGGTCGGCCAGCCGGTTGTTGCGGCAGTCGAAACGCCGCAGCGATTCGGGCAGGGCGTGCGCGTCGATGCCCGGTACCTCGCCGATGCAGGTGTCGAGGTCGACGGTCTCGAAGCGGCAGGGGGCAAGCCCGGATTCGGCGGCCGCGAGCCGCTTCGCGGTTGACCGCAGTCCCTGGCCGAGGGCGCTCGTGACCGTGAACGAGGAGATGAGAGGGGCTTGCAAGTTCGGACCGGGGGCGGATGTGCCCCATGGTAGCAAAGTCGCCGCGGCGCGGCGGACCCCTCAGGCCCCGACTTCGGCCACCAGCAGCACGTTGGCGAACCAGGTGCCCTCGCTCATGGGAACCGCCCTCGCGCGCAGGCCGAGCTGGCCGAGGGCTTCCGACCACTCGGGAATCGTCCGGCAGTAGAGGCGCTCGAGCCGGTGCCCGCGCCAGCGCATCACGATGCGATCCACCCAGTCCGTATAGCGGAAGCGCAGCGAGTCCGACCGCGCCCCCACGCGGAGCAGCAGCTTTCCCGACGGACCCAATGCCTCGCGCACGCGGCGCAGCACGTCGTCCTGCGCGGCGTAGTCCACGTAGTGCAGCACGTCGAGGATCACGACCGCGTCGGCCGGACCGAACGGCTCGGTGCGCATGTCGCCCGCGGAGAATCGCGCGAAAGCCCCGGTCGCCGCGCGAGCGCGCTCGATGTCCTTCGAGGCGATGTCGATCCCGTGATAGTCGGCGGGCTGCGGCGGGGCGGGCCAGGCGGACGGCCACTGCCCGGCGCCGTGCTTCGCCTGCGCGGCCAGGACCAGCGCGGCGAGCACGCCCTGGCCGCATCCGATGTCCACGATGCGCGCGGCATCCGAGAGCAGGCCCTGCTCCAGCAGGTACCGGAAGACCGGGTCGCGGCCGAGCTTTCCCGCGGCGAAGTGCCTCGCGAACCGGTCGCCGGCGGGGTAGCGCGCGGCGGCCTCTCGCACCAGCGACCGGAAGGCCTCGAGGCTCACGGGGCCAGCGCCTCGGCGAGCGTCACGGGCCGGAGGTCGCGGGCGAGGACGGCCTCGAGCAGCCGGGGCAGCGTCTCGACGATCGCGGGACGGCCGTCGCCCATGCGCGCCGCGTGACCGTCGTGCAGCAGCAGGATGTCGCCGGCGGCGAGGTCCTTCGTGAGCCGCGCGAGGACGCGCTGCGGGTCGCGCGTGCGCGTGTCGAAGCCGCGCCGCGTCCAGGACACGTGCTGGAGCCCCAGTCCATGCAGCACCGGGTCGAGCAGCGGATTGCGAAGGCCCGCCGGCGGCCGGAAGCATCGCGGCTCGCGTCCCGCGAGCGGCGCGAGCGTGCGCTGCGCGGCGAGGATCTCCTCGCGCTGGCCGCCCATGCCCAGGAAAGGAAAGGTGCTGCGGTGGCGGTCGGAGTGGTTCTCGATGGCGTGGCCGCGGCGCGCGATCTCGCGGCACAGATCGGGGTAGCGGCGCGCGTTCTCGCCGACGCAGAAGAACGTCGCGCGCACCGCGAAGCGCTCCAGGATGCCGAGCACGAGGGGCGTCACGGCCGGGTCGGGCCCGTCGTCGATGGTGATCGCGATTTCGCGGCGCTCGCGGGCCGGCGCGGGCAGGCGCGTGAGGTTCGGTCCCAGCCACTCGCTGCGGGGCCACATGCCCATCGCGGTGAGCACCGCGTGGTTGGCCGCGATGAGGCCGATCGCGACGGGCCAGGACTCGGGCTGCAGGGCGAGACCCGCGCCGACGAGGCCGTGCAGCCCGAAGGAGCCGGCGATGGTGGCCGAGGGCCGCCAGCGCGAGGGGGCGCCGGGCCCGGGAACGACCCGGCTCATGGCGATGCCCTCGCCGGCGCGATGCCGGATTCGTCGCGAGAGCCGCCGAGTTCCGGCGCGTGGACGGCGAGGAAGCGATCCCAGGCCCGGCGCCACGTGGGCCAGTCGTGCGCGCCCTCCACGCGGTCGACGTGAGCGGGCGGGAGCGCCCGGGCGATGCGCGCGTGGCCTTCGGCGAAGCGGTCCGACTCGCCGCAGGCGAGGTAGGTCGGCGGCACGGCACGAGCGCCGAAGTTCGCGAGCCACGACCAGGCATCGCGCTCGGCATCGGGCGGCTCGCGCGGCGGTCCGGCGAGGACCTCGATGCCGCCCTCGGCATCCATGCGGCGAAGCCAGTCGCGCGAGCCCGGGTAGGGCGCGAGCAGCACGAGTCCCGCCACCGGCTGCGGATGGCGGATCGCGAGCGCCATGGCGGCCAGGGCGCCGAGCGAGATGCCCGCGAGCCAAAGGCGCCGGCGGCCTCGCGCATGCGCCGGCGCCCAGAGCGATCGCTCGAGGACTTCGGCCACCGTGCCGTCCGCGACGCGGGCGGCCGGCGTGCCGACGAGCGCGATCTCGGCCCGCACTCCCCGGTCCCGCGCGGCCTGGACGAAGCCCTCGCGGTGGAAGTCCTCGGGCTGGCTGAGCGTGCCCGTGAGGAGCGTGACGAGGAGATCTCCCGGCGCGCCGGGCTTCGCCGCGTCGATGAGGATGCGCGGGGACGAAGAGGTATCGGCGGCGTTCACGACGCGGCTCCCACCGGCCTCGCGCGGCCGGCGAAGGCGGCGCAGAAGAGCAGCGCGAGCAGGGCGCCCGCGGCGACGGTCGAGCCGATCGCATCGACGATCGGGATGGACGAGGTGCCCAGCAGGCCGAAGCTGGCCACGGTCGTGAAGTTGGCGAGCGCCAGGGAGGCGAGCGTGGTGGCGTTGTCCTCGGCGGGCCGCTCGGCCATCCCGTCGACGAAGAGAGCGTAGTTCGAACCGATGGCCACCACGAGCGTGAGGCCGACGAGGTGCGGCACGGTGAGGCGCGTGCCGGCGAGCGCGTGGAAGGCCATCACCACGAGCAGGGCTGCGGCGAGCGGCAGGACGATGCGGGCCGTCCGCCGCACCGAGCGCAAGGCCAGGGCGAGCAGCACGCACACCGCGGCCACCCCGAAGGCGCTCAGGCGCGCGGCCTGCTCGAAATAGCCCGCGTACAGGCTGTCGGCCTCGGCCTTCACGTCGATGAGCATCGCGTCCGGGACCGCGGCGCGCGCGAGGGCGGCGTCGAGCGGGGCGCGGTCCACCGCGCCGCCGATTCCGCGAAGGCCCACGAGGGCCGTCCAGCGTCCCGTCTCGTCGCGATAGAGCATGCCGTCGAGCGCGAGGTCGAGCGTGGTGCCGCGGAAGGCCTCGCGCCCGAGCGGGGCCGCGACGCGGGCCGCCTGCACGTCCGCGATGAACGGCTCGAGCTTTTCGGGGCGCAGTGGCATCCCCGCGAGCGCCTGCGCGAGGCGCGCGCGCAGCGTGGGCTCGTCCGGCAGGCTCGCGCGCCGGGCCGCCTGCGTCGCGAGGCTCGGGAGCAGTCGGGCGGGGCTGTCGTAACCGGCGATCTTCCCCTCGCGCACGAGCGGATCGAGGTGGCGCCCGACGGCCTCCGCCGAGGCGAGGGCGCCGTCCGCGGTGGGCGAGAACGCCGCGATCAGGTAGCGCGCGTCGGGCGCCGCGAGCCCGGCGCGAAGCTCCGCGTCGAGCGCGCGGTCGGCCTGGCCGATGGGATTGAGGCTCGCGAGGTCGCGGTCCCACAACGGGACGGAACGCGTCGCCAGGACGGCGACCGAGGCGGCCGCGGCCGCGAGGACGGCGAAGCGCAGCGGGCGCGCGGCCTGCATGGCCACGAGAAGCCGTCGCCCGATGCCCGAGAGGTCGCGCACGTGCAATGTCGCCGGGACGAGCGAGGGCAGCACGTGGCGCGTGACCAGCGCCGCGACGACGAGCCCGGTGATCGAGTAGAGGCCGAGCTGCGAGAGCCCGGGCAGGCTCGACAGCAGCATGGCCGAGAAGCCCGCGATCGAGGTCGCGAGCCCCAGCCGGATCGTGGGCCAGAAGGCGTCGAGCCCGTGCGGGTCGTCGGCCCGCGCCCCGCGCCGGGACTGGACGAAGAAGTAGATGGAATAGTCCACCGCCTCGCCGATCCGCGTGGTTCCGAACCCGAGCGTGATGCCGTGCACGACCCCCGGCCCGAGGGCATCGACAACGCGGTCGCCGGCAAGGTGCGCGATATCGCCTACCTCGGCGATGTGTCGATCTATCACGTGCAGACCGAGGCCGGCGCGGTGCTGCGGGTGCAGGAGACCCATGTCGCGCGCAGCTCGCAGCCGCATTACGACTGGGACGACACGCTGTGGCTGTCGTGGGATGCGGGCAGTTCGGTGGTGTTGACCTCATGAGGGGCGCGGG
>CAZPLW010000243.1:0-6368 GCA_964587315.1 uncultured Lysobacter sp. | reverse complement strand
CTGGCCGCGGTCGCGGAAGTACTCGCCCATCGTGCAGCCCGAGTAGGGCGCGATGTACTGGGTGGCGGCCGGGTCGGAGGCCGTGGCCGCGACGACGATGGTGTAGGCCATCGCGCCGTGCTCCTCGAGCTTCCTCACCACGTTCGCGATCGTCGAGGCCTTCTGGCCGATCGCGACGTAGATGCAGATGAGGTCCTTGCCCTTCTGGTTGATGATCGTGTCGACGGCGACGGCGGTCTTGCCCGTCTGGCGGTCGCCGATGATCAGCTCGCGCTGGCCGCGGCCGACCGGCACCATCGCGTCGATCGCCTTCAGGCCCGTCTGGACGGGCTGGGACACGCTCTTGCGCCAGATGACGCCGGGGGCGACCTTCTCGATCGGATCCGTCAACTTCGCTTGCACCGGGCCCTTGCCGTCGATGGGATCGCCCAGCGAGTTCACGACGCGCCCGATCAGCTCGGGACCGACCGGCACCTCGAGGATGCGGCCCGTGCACTTGACGGTGTCGCCTTCCGAGATGTGCTCGTAGGTGCCCAGCACCACGGCGCCGACGAAATCGCGCTCGAGGTTGAGCGCCATGCCCATGGTGCCGCCGGGAAACTCGAGCATCTCGCCCTGCATCACGTCCATGAGGCCGTGCACGCGGCAGATGCCGTCGGTCACCGAGATCACCGTGCCCTCGGTGCGCCTTTCGGCGGCCACCTGGAGGTTCTGGATCTTCGATTTGATCAGTTCGCTGATTTCAGCCGGGTTGATTTGCATGTGGGGCTCCGAATGCGTATGGGGCGTCAGCGCGAGAGCGCGATCGCCATTTGCGCGAGCGCGTCGCGCACCGAGGCGTTGATCACCTCGTCGCCGACGTGCACGCGCGCGCCGCCGATGAGGGAGGCGTCGATTTCGACCGTCGCTTCGACCTTGCGGCCGTACTTGCGGGCGAGGCTCGCCACGAGGTCGTCGCGTTCGGCGGCCTCGAGCGGGCGGGCGCTCACGATGCGCGCCATCACGACGCTCTCGTGCTCCCGCTTGAGGGCCTCGAACTGCGAGGCGATCTGCGGCAGCAGCGCGGCCCGCGTGCCCTCGACCAGGAGCGTGACGAGGTTCCTCACGGGGCCGGAGAGCCTGTCGCCCCCCACCGCGAAGAAGCACTCGAGCTTCTGGGCCCGGGTGAGGCGCGGGTTGGCGAGCAGCTCGGCCATCTGGTCTTCCTGCGCGATGGCGCCGGCGAGCGCGAGCCCGCCGGACCAGCCGGCGAGGTCCTTGGCCTCCAGCGCCGTGCGGAAGGCCGCTTCGGCGTAGGGGCGGGCGACGGTGGCGATCTCGGCCATGGGGCGTCCTAGAGCTCGGCCTTCAGCTTGTTCAGCATCTCGGCGTGGGCCTTCGCGTCGACTTCGCGCTGCAGGATCTTCTCCGCGCCGGCGACCGCCAGGCGGGCCACCTGCTCGCGAAGCTCCGTGCGGGCCTTCGCGACTTCCGCGGCGATCTGCTCGCGCGCGCCGGCCACGATGCGATCGGCTTCGGCTTTCGCCGCCTGCCGGGCCTCGTCGACGATCTGCACGCCGCGCTTCTCGCTCTCGGTGAGCACGCCCGAGGCGCGCTCGCGCGCGTCCTTCATCGAGGCTTCGCCCTTGCGCTCGGCCTCGACCAGCGCGGCCTTGCCCTTCTCGGCAGCCGCGAGTCCGTCGCCGATGCGCTTGTTGCGCTCCTCGATGGCCCGGGTGAGCGGCGGCCAGATGAACTTGACCGCGAACCAGATGAGGAGGGCGAACGACAGCGCCTGGACGAACAAGGTCGCGTTGATATTCATGGCAACGACCCTTTCGGTTGGACGCGGTTTACTTGATGACCGAAAGGAGCGGGTTCGCGAAGCCGAAGAACATCGCGATGCCGACGCCGATCAGGAACGCCGCGTCGATGAGGCCGGCCAGCAGGAACATGAACTTCTGCAGCTGCGGGATGAGCTCGGGCTGGCGGCCGGCGGCTTCCAGGAACTTCGAGCCCATGATGCCGATGCCGATGCAGGCGCCGATGGCGCCCAGGCCGATGATGATGCCGATGCCGAGCGCCGTGTAGCCTTGGACGAGGGCGAGGTACTGAG
The DNA here is from genome assembly GCA_964587315.1 of uncultured Lysobacter sp. GTDB lineage: Bacteria > Pseudomonadota > Gammaproteobacteria > Burkholderiales > Usitatibacteraceae > FEB-7. The sequence goes on along the minus strand of CAZPLW010000243.1, from coordinate 4,273 downwards.
CCATTGTTCTTCCTTTCGGAGGTTCGGTGTTGAAGTGGGGGAAGCGAGTCTTGGGAACGGTGATCAGTGGTGCTCGTGGGCCATCGCGATGTACACGACCGACAGCACCATGAAGATGAAGGCCTGCAGCAGGATGATCAGGATGTGGAACACCGCCCAGCCCCAGGTGAGCGCGGCGGAAGCGCCGCCGGCGAGCAGGCCGCCGACGGACAGGCTCGCGATGGTCCCCAGGAGGCCGAGCAGCATGAAGATGAGCTCGCCCGCGTACATGTTCCCGAACAGCCGCATGCCGAGCGAGACGGGCTTGGCGAGCAGCTCGATCACGTTGAGCGCGAGGTTCGGGATCCACAGCAGCGGGTTGGCGCCGAAGGGCGCGGTGAAGAGCTCGTGCACGAACCCGCCGACGCCCTTCGCCTTGAAGCTGAAGAAGATGATGAGGAAGAACACCGAGAAGCTCATCGCGAAGGTGGTGTTCAGGTCGGTCGAGGGAACGGGCTTCCAGGCAGGCAGGTGGAAGACGTGCTCGGCCACGAAGGCCACCCAGTCGAGGGGCAGCAGGTCCATGAGGTTCATCATGAAGACCCACGTGAAGATCGTGATCGCGAGGGGGCCCAGGAAATCGCGGGAGCCGGGGAACACGTCGCGCACGGTGCCGTCCACGAACTCGAAGAACATCTCGATGAAGGACTGGAGCTTGCCCGGGACCTCGGCCGTGGCGCCCTTGGCGACGAGCCAGATGCCGCCCAGGCCGACGAGGCCGAGCGCCCACGACATGAGGATGGTGTCGAGGTTGAGGGTCCAGAAACCGCCCTCCCCGACCTTCACCGTGAGGTTGGTGAGGTGGTGGGCGATGTAGTCCGACGGGGTCAGCGAACCAGGGGCGGCCATACGCTCAGTTTCTTTTCCATAGCGCGAGCCAGGGAGCGACCCACGCGGTACAAAATCCGATCACCACGGCGCCAGGCGCCTGGCTAGCCGATTCGATCCCCGAGTTGCCGGAGAGCAGCATCGCGAGCCCCGACAGGGACACGGCCCACTTGGCGGCCTCCGCGAGGACCAGGACCCGGAGGGCCTGTCCCGGCGTAGGCGCCGGCGTGTTCCGCCACTTGAGGACCCCGGCAAACGCCAAGGTGCCGGCAAGGGCTGCCGTGCCGCCGACGAGCGCCGCAAAGGCGCTCCCCGTGCCGCCGAGCCCGAGGAATGTTGCACTGCAACATGCCACGAGACCTGCCTGGACGAGCACTTGACGCCGGGAGTCGAACATTGCGGTTTCCGGCGCGCGCTCGTTCATGGACGCGAGGGTCGACAAACCTAAAGATTCTAGCCCGGAAGGGGGGCAGGGGTCAAAAGTTGCGGCGGCGCAAAAGGGCTGGCGCCTAGCGGCGCTTCAGGCGGGCGACGAGGCCGTCGAGCTGGTCGAGGCTCGCGTAATCGATGACGAGGCTGCCCTTGCCGCCGCGCCTGGGCTTCACGGACACCCGGGCGGCCAGGGCCTCGGAGAGCTCTTCCTCGAGACGGCGCGTATCGGCGTCCGGGCGGGCGGCGGCCGGCTTCGCGGCCGCCTTCGGCGACTGGACGGCGTGCTGGACGAGGCGCTCCGTCTCGCGCACCGACAGGCCCCGGGCGACGACCTGCGCGGCCAGTTCGACCTGCTTCGCCTTCGACACGCCCAGGAGCGCCCGCGCGTGGCCCATGTCGAGCCGGGACTCCAGCAGCATGTCCTGGACGGCCTTCGCCAGTTCCAGCAGGCGCAGCAGGTTGGTCACCGCGCTGCGCGAGCGGCCGACGGCCTTGGCGACGTCCTCGTGGGTGAGGCCGAATTCCTCGATGAGGCGCTTCAGGCCGGCCGCCTCCTCGATGGGGCTCAGGTCCTCGCGCTGGATGTTCTCGATGAGGCCGATGCCCAGGGCCGCGTCGTCGGGCACCTCGCGCACGAGCGCCGGCACGCGCTCGAGTCCCGCGAGCTGCGCGGCGCGCCAGCGGCGTTCGCCGGCGAGGATCTCGTACTCGCCGCCCTCGACGGGCCGCACGACGATCGGTTGCAGGATGCCCCGCGCGCGAATCGAATCGGCCAGCTCCGCGAGCGAGGCCTGGTCCATGTGCGTGCGCGGCTGGTACTTGCCGGGCCGAAGACGGCGGACGGGCAACTCCGCCAGTTCGCCGTCCGAGCGGGCCTTGGCGCCGCCGCCCAGCAACGCGTCGAGGCCGCGGCCGAGTCCCTTGTGCTTGGTTGTCATGGTCGTGGTCCGGGATCAGGCGACGGCGTGGCCGCTGCGTTTCAGGAGCTCGCGGGCGAAGGCGAGGTGCGACTGCGCGCCCTTCGAGGCCGGATCGTGCAGGAGCACGGGCTTGCCGAAGGAGGGTGCTTCCGCGATGCGGATGTTGCGCGGGATCACCGTGTCGAAGACCTTGTCGCCGTAGTGGCGCTTCAGCTCGTCGGAGACCTGCACGGTCAGGGTGCTGCGCGGGTCGTACATCGTGCGCACGAGCGCCTCGATCTCGATCGCGGGGTTCAGGTTCTGCTTCACTTTGCGCAGGGTGCCCACGAGGTCCGAAAGGCCCTCGAGCGCGTAGTACTCGCACTGCATCGGGATGATCACGGCGTCCGCGGCGGTGAAGCCGTTCACCGTGAGCATGTTGAGCGCGGGCGGGCAGTCGATCACGACGTAGTCGTAGTCGTCGCGCACGGCATCGATGGCGGTCCTCAGGCGGTATTCGCGCTTCTCCATGCCGATCAGCTCGACTTCCGCGCCGGCGAGGTTCCGGTTGGAGCCGACCACGTCGAAGCCGCCCTCGGCGCGCCGGCGCGCGGCAGCCACGTCGCACTCGCCCAGGAGCACCTCGTAGACGCTTTGCTCGAGCTCGCTCTTGTCGACGCCCGCGCCGGTGGTGGCGTTGCCCTGCGGATCGAGATCGACCAGCAGCACGCGGCGGCCGTAGTGCGCGAGGCTCGCGCAGAGGTTCACGGCGATCGACGTCTTGCCCACGCCGCCCTTCTGGTTCGCGACTACGTAGACCCGGGCCATGTCAGGCGGCCCGGAGCATGACGAGGTGGCGCTTGGCCTCGAGCGTGGGAACGGAGAGCTCCACCACCTGGTCGAGCCGGAATCCGGCGGGCAGGCGAGCGATCTCCTCGAACGGGTGCACGCCCTTCATGGCGAGCAGGGCGCCGCCGGGGGCGACCAGGTGGCGCGCGCCCTGGACGAAATCGGCGAGGTCCGCGAAGGCGCGCGAGACGACGGCGTCGAACTTCGCCTGCGGATGCCAGCTTTCCACGCGCTCGCAGGTGACCGCGACGTTCTCGAGCTTGAGCTCGATGCGCGCCTGCTCCAGGAACGTCGCCTTCTTGTGGCTCGAATCGAGGAGGGTCACGCGCAATTCCGGCCGCGCGATGGCGAGCGGGATTCCCGGCAGTCCCGCCCCCGTCCCCACGTCGACGAGCGTACGGGCCGCCGCGACGTGCGCCAGGATGCTCAGGCTGTCGAGCACGTGCAGCGTCACCATCTGCTCGGGCTCGCGGATGGCCGTGAGGTTGTGCACGCGATTCCATTTCTCGAGCAGGCGCAGGTACTGCGCGAGGCGGTCGATCGCGCCCTCCGGCAGGGTGATGCCCATGGCGGCGGCACCGAGGCCGAGTTGCGATTCGAGACTCATGCGAGGTTCTCCGTCGGCCCGGCGCGCGAGGCGAGCGAGCGGCGTTTCAGGTGGACGAGCAGCAGCGAGATCGCCGCGGGGGTGATGCCCTGGATGCGCGAGGCCTGCCCCACGGTGCCGGGGCGAAACTGCGAGAGCTTCTGCAGCGCCTCCTTCGAGAGGCCGCGCACCGAGGCATAGTCGAGGTCGTCCGGCAGCAGGAGGCTTTCCTGGGACTGCTGACGGCTCACTTCGTCCTTCTGGCGGTCGATATAGCCGGCGTACTTGGCCGCGATCTCGACTTGCTCCCGCACCGCGGGGTCCGAAGCGCCATCGCCGGCCACCGGCAACGTCAATAGTGAGTCGTAACTGACATTCGGGCGTCGCAGGAGGTCGAATAGCGAGTACTCGCGTTCCATGGGTTGCCCCAACACGCGGGCCTGATCCTCTGCCGGAATACGGGCCGGGAGCGCCCACGTAGCCTTGAGGCGCGCGGTTTCCCGGTCGACGGCGTCCCGCTTGCGGGCGAAGGCATCCCACCGGACGTCATCGACCAGGCCAAGCTTGCGGCCGATCCCAGTGAGGCGAAGGTCCGCATTGTCTTCCCTGAGCTGCAGCCGGTACTCGGCCCGGCTGGTGA